>JBFXBK010000128.1:0-21655 GCA_050183255.1 Polyangiaceae bacterium
GCAGCGTGAGCCAGCAACCTTGGCGGCGGAGGCGAGCAGGCGATCGGCGCTGGGGACGTAGCGATCGGTGCTGTCTGGAAAGCGCACGCGGAGGCGCACAGAGCTCATCACGCCTTCGCTCTCGACTTGCATCACCTTGCGCCCAGGACACACGAACGCCGTCTGTTCACTGACGACGTCCAAGTCGGTCGCTTCCGTCACCTGCAAGTGACAGCGCCGATTGAGACGCTCTGCGAAGGTTCGCGTGAACTTCTCCGGCATGTGCTGAGCAACCAACACGGAGACGCTGCGCTTCGGCGGCAAGCGGCCAAAGATCTCCATCAACGCAGTGGGACCGCCGGTAGATGAAGCGATGGCGACCAGGTGCCGCGGGGGGATCTTCGGTGCTTCCGTGCGCTTGACGTCGATGCGATGGCTGGAGACCGTCTCCAGCATGCGGCGAGCAGCAAACGCCTCTGGGCGCAGCGCCCGCACCATGAGGACCTTCTGCAACAGCAGGTCCCGAACCCCGAGCATCTCAACGTCGACGTGACGATCTGGCTTGGGGATGAAGTCCAACGCGCCAAGCTCCAACGCGCGGAACACATTTTCCTTCTGGGAATAGCTCGAGACGACGATCACGGGCGTCGGCATCTTGCTCATCAAGATGCGCAGGAAGGTGAAGCCGTCCATCTTCGGCATCTCGAGGTCCAGGGTGATGACGTTCGGCTTGAGCGCACCAACTAGACGCAACGCCTCTTCGCCGTCGGCGGCAGTCCCGACGACCTTGACCTCAGGCGTCCCCGCCAGAGCCTGCGCGATGCTGCGGCGGTTGAAGGCCGAGTCGTCCACAATCAAGACTTTGATCGGCTCTGCCATCAGCCGCGTCTCCCCCCTGCTCCCGCTGGACGCCGGTACACGAGATCCTCCGTCAGGTGGACCAGCTCAAAGGCGGTCGACACGTTGAGCAGAGACTCCGAGTGACCCAGCATCAAGTACCCCCCTGGGAACAGTCGATCGTACAACATATCGATGACCCGGCGACGCGACTGCACGTCGAAGTAGATGAGTACGTTGCGACAGAAAATGGCATCCACCCGTCCGACGATCGGAGCCGTACTCGTATCCAACAAATTCAACTGCCCAAAGTGGCATTTGCGCCGAATGTCATCATTCGCTTGATAGGCGCGTCCCCCGCGTTCCCCGCCCGGTACTTCCGTGAAGAAAGCGTCTCGCACAGGGTCTGGCGTCGCGCGAAACGACGCGCCGCGGTACACGCCGGCGCGGGCACGCGCCACGCTGCGTCGGGACAAGTCGCTGCCGATCACACGTACGTCCCAGCCATCGAACAGCCCGCTCTGCTCGATGAGGATCGCGATGGAGTAGACCTCTTCCCCTGTCGAGCAACCTGCGCTCCACACCGAAAGCCTGCGCTTGCTCCGGTTGGCCTCCCAGAGCCGCGGCAACAGCTCATCGCGAAACGCCCGCAGCTGGTACTCCTGCCGAAATAGGTACGTCTCTTTGGTGGTGAGAAGCTCGACCGCTTCTTCCATTTCCGAGCGCCCTCGCAGATTGAAGCGCAAGTATTTGTAGTAGTCGTCGAACCCGCTCAGATCGAGCGCTTCCAAGCGCTCGCTGAGGCGGCGCTCGAAAAGGTAGGCAGCGTCGTCGTCGAAATGCAGCCCGGCGTACTCATTGAACGCATCTCGGAGCAGCCGAAACTCGTCCGGACGAATGCGCCAAGGGCTGCCGAAGTCGTCGCGGATCCGCTTCACGAGTCCTTCCGGGCAGCCATCACACTGCCAGGGGGCGGAGTTGTCGTGCGTCGCCCGGAGGCAGACTCCAGGGCGATCAGCGCACGCTGCACGGCTTCGCGAACCAAGGGTTCGGACTCCGTGCTCAAGCGCGCCTTCAACAGCTCGAGCGTGCTCCCCCCACCGATGCGCCCCAACAAATCCGCAGCGAGGCGGCGAACATCCCAAGCCTCGTGATCGAGACACGCGCCGAGATGGGTCACCACGCGGGGATCCCGCTGGTCCGCCAAGACGCGTACGGCTGATTTCACCACCTCGGCGTCCGGGTGACTCAGGGAGTCGATCAGCGCTTCGACGGCGCGCCCTTCCTGCCCCGATCCGTGCAGACTCAAGCGCCCGAGGGCCTCCACCGCAGACACCGCTGCCATCGCCGAGCCCGAGCGCGCAAGCGGCTTGAGCACGTCCAGAGCCCGCGGGTCAGCCGTATCCCCGAGGGAATGCAGGGCGGCGGCCACCAAGATGTCGTCCGTAGAGCTCTCAATCAGCTGGAGCAGGCGCTCGACCCCCGCTGGACTGCCGTCAGGTCTGCGGATGCGGCCCAGGCTCTTGACCGCCGCGAGCTGCACATCGCGCTCCTCGTCGGTCAGCGCAAAGACCACGATCTCCACGCCTCGCTCGCTGGGGATGCGACACAGCGCCTCCACTGCGGAGCGGCGCACCGCCGTTGAAGAGTTGTTCAGCGCATCGGAGAGGTAGCTCAAGTCATCCTCGAGGCTGCCAAGCACCTCACCACCCAGGCTCGCTATCAGCGTAGCCACCAGCAGGCCGCCGTCTGGTTCCGATGCGTGCGCTCTCGCCAATTTCCTCGCGGCAACAGGAAAGCTCACGGCTGAAGCGTTCAGGCTCTGCACAGCCGCAGCTCTGAGGCCGGGCGCGACGTCGGTGCGCAACCAGCGCGATGCAGGCTCCAGCGCCCGTTCGTCGTTGATCTCCGAGAGCGCCAAGAGCGCCGCCTTGACGATGGCTGGTTCTCCAGACTCCAGGCCCTGGAGAACCACATCGATGCCGCGACGATTGTCGCTGCCCTTGGTCGTTGCGAGCAACCTCCCCAGCAGCGTGACCGCTGCGATGCGCGACGTGCGAGGACCATCTGCCGCGAGCCTGATCAGGGCTGGTACCGCGTCCGCACCGATCATCAACAGCGCCTGCTCGGCTTCCCCTGCCATCGCGTCGTCTTCAAGCGCGGAAATCGCCGCTTCCGCCGCGTCGCGACCACCGAGCGCACCGCACACGAGGAGCGCCATGCGGCGACTGGCCTCGTCGTCTCCTGGCGTCGTCGCCAGGTGGAGCAACTTCTTGCGCGCCCCAGCGCTGAGGCCCTCGAGCGCGCGGCGCACGGAGCTCTCGGCGGAAACCCCCGTTGCCGCCAGATCGCTCACGCTCTGCAGCGCGGCGTTCCAAGTTGCTCCACGCGCGCTGTTCAGGGCGCTAACGAGCGGCAGCGCGGCGCGCGGATCCTGACAGCGCCCGGCGGCAATCAGTGCAGAACGCGCAAGCACCCGATCGCTGAGCAGTGCCTCAACCTGTTCGAAGCGCAACACCACACCGAGACGGTTCAAGCCGTCGAGCGCCGCCAAGCGCATGAACTGATCTTCCGAGGTCAGGCAACTCTCAAGGAGCTCGACCGCCTTCTCGATCGAGGCGGTGCCAATACCCGCAATCGCCTCGACCGCGGCGGCGCGAACATTGGGGTCGTCGTCTTCGAGCAGCTGCTCCAAGCCAACGAGCGCACCCGCAGAGCCGGTCATGGCAAGCGCCTCGGCGGCCAGCTTGCGGCCATCTGCGTCCAGGCTTGGCAATGACTGGTTCAGTGCGGAAACGGCCGGCTCGCCATACCGACTGAGCGCCTCCACGGCAGCGTTGCGCAGGCCTACGTTTTCACCTGGTTGTAGGGCTGCGACCAGCGCGTTCAGTGAGTCGGCATTCGGCGCGAGCCGCCCGGCGACCGCGACCGCCTCCTTGCGCACCCGCCAGTCCGAGTCCCCCAGCGCTTGCAACAACAGCCGGACCCGATCCGACCCTCCATGGCTCACCAGGAGTGACGCGGCTTGGCGCCGTTGCTCCGGTTCGCTGGAAATCAGCGCTACCTCGAGGTCGGGAAATGATGTCACGTAGCGGCCTTGTTTCCTTGAGGAAGTTGCGCTGCCGGTTTCAAGTCACCGGTATCGAGGGCCAAGGTGAGTTCGTCGAAGCGACCAACGTCGAGCACGAATGTGAGCACACCCTCGTGACTCGTGACACCGACTATGCCTCGCACGTCGTCTCCAGAGCCGAGGCTCGGCGCAGGGCGCAGGGCCTCCCCGGCAGTGCCGAACACCTCAGTGACGCGATCCACGATCAAGCCGACGGTGCGACCTGCGCAGTCCACCAGGATCCATTTCTCGCGGCGCTCGTCGCGGGCCTCGTTCACGCCGAAGCGCGCGCGTAGGTCGATCACCGGCAGCACCTCTCCGCGGTGGTCCGCAACCCCCGCGACCACGAACGGGGCATGTGGAAGCTCGGTGAGGCCCAACGGGTTCACGATTTCCCGCACGGAACTGATCGGCACCGCATAGCTCACGTCTCCCACCACGAAGCCCACGAGGCTCTTGGCGGAGACCGGACGGTATTTCTGGCTCACCGCATCCCCCGTTCAGGGCAGCTCTGTAAGTGAAGCTCCAACTCTTCAGCCACGATTGCCTCCGGAGACGATGCTCCCAAGATTCAACAACACCACCACCCCGCTCGCGGGGCGCGCGATCCCCATCACGTGTTCGGAGACATCGCCGCCCAGCACGCTCTGAGCGATTTCGATCTCCGCTTCCGCGAGCCGGATCACCTGCTTCACCTCGTCGACCACCAAGCCGACCACCTCGCCCGAGTTGGCGATGGCGAGCAGGATGCGGCTACGACGAGAGATCGGCGCTTCTTCGAGGCGCATGCGTCTTCGCAGGTCGACGACGGTCACCAGCAAGCCGCGGACACTGCAGACACCGATCACGTCCCGACCAGCCCGGGGCACTTCCGTGATGGGTGGCGGACTCAGGATCTCGCGGATCCGCGTGAGCGCAACCGCGTACACCTCGCCCGCCAGCACGAAGGCGAGATACTCGCGGATCACACCGCGGTCTTCCGCCGCCTGAGCCAGGATTGGCGGAGGCGGTTTGTTGGTGCGAGTCAGCTCAGCCATTGCTCCTCATCAGCTCGCGAGGTGCGTCGATGCCCGCGAGCACTTCTTCGATCAGGGCCGCCGCGTCCAACACGAGCCCGACCTTCTGGTCTTCCATCTCAGTGGCCCCCGCGAAGCCGCGCACCGACGCCAGGCTCTCCCCGAGCGCCTTGATCACGATGTCCTGCTGGCCCACCAAGTGGTCGACCACCAAGCCAAGGCGACGGTTGCCCACCTCCGTCACCACGACGAAGCCGCGACCGTCCCGAGCGCCCGTCAGCTGAAACAACTGCCGCAGGCGGCACAGCGGGAGCGTAGTGCCGCGCAAGGTCATCACCTCACGGCCATCCACGACGCGGATCCCCCGCTCGTCGAACGCGATCGCTTCGCTGACGCTGGAGAGAGGGATGGCAAACACCTGACTTGCCACGCGGATCACCAGCGCGCTGACGATGGCCAGCGTGATGGGCAGCGTGATGGTCATCTTCGTGCCGATGCCGCGCTCGGAGTGCACGTCGATCACGCCGCCGAGCTTGGCGATGTTGGTCTTGACGACATCCATGCCAACACCGCGGCCGCTGAAGTCGCTGGCCTCCTCGCGAGTGCTCACACCAGGAAGGAAGATCAGCGCCAGGATCTCCTCGCGGGTCAGATCACCGACGTCTTCGCGATCGACCTTCCCGACGCGGACGGCCTTTTCGAGCAGCGCTGTCTCGTCGATGCCGGCGCCGTCATCTTCGATCTCGATCATGACGTGATTGCCCTTCTGATAGGCATTCAACGCGATCGTCCCCGCCGGTGGCTTCCCCACGGATTCACGCTGCCGCGAGCTCTCGATGCCGTGATCGATCGCGTTGCGGATCATGTGCATCAGTGGGTCGCTCAGCTCTTCGACAATCAGTTTGTCGATCTCGGTCTCGGCACCCGTGATGACCAGGCGGATTTCCTTCTGCACCTCGCGACTGATTTGCCGCACGACGCGCGCCAGGCGGTCAAACACCTGTCCCAGCGGCACCATGCGGACCTCGAGGATGCCCGCCTGCATCTCGCTCAGGCGACGATCGAAGGTGCGATGCAAGCGATGCAGCTCCGACGCCAGTTGCCGCATCCCCTCACCGCGCAGTCGCTCCGCAGTTCGCGACAGCGCGCCACGCACGATCGCCAGCTCACCCACGATGTTCATCAGGTGATCGAGCTTGCGAATGTCGACGCGGACCGTCTGAGTGACGCTGCGCAGGCTGCCCTGAGCCTCCTGCGGTGCAATCTCAGAGTGGCGCGCGCGCGGAACCACCGAGTCCGGCTTGGGGGGGATCACACTGGTCACCGGCCCTTGCCCGGTGAGTCCTGGCGGCGGGATCGTCGCACTGGAGATGCGGCGCCTCGGCACCTCTTCGATCACGATGTTCTCGGCGCCTAGGGACGCGCGCAGCGTCCCGAGGTCGTCCGAAGACGCCATCAAGAGATCGAGCTCGATGGTGTCCGGGCTCGTGGCTTCACCCGTGGGCAAGTAGGTGATGATTTCGCCGTGCGCCTTGCCGCGCTGCTTGATGTCCTCGAGGGCCTTGTCGATGGTGGCGAGGTCGAAGTGCACGCGCAGCCGAAACAACCCGAGGCCTTGCTCGACGTTCGAGCGCAGCCGGTGCTCTTCGTACTCGGTGAGCACGGCCATGATGCCGGGGTCGAGGTCGTACTCCGCGATCGGGTGGGAAACCGAAGGCGCCGACTGCCCCATGCCGGCGATGCGGCCCAGCAACTCATCGAGCTGCGGGATCGGCTCGTCGCTGTGCTCGCGCTCGGCGCTGAGGACGTGGCCGAACAAGTCCACTGCCTCGAACAGCAGGTCCAGCACGTTGGCGCTGAGGTTGATGCGTCCAAGACGCAAATCATCCAGCACGTCTTCGAGCTCATGCGACAGCTGCCCCATGCGGCTCGCGCCGAATAGCCCCGCCAGACCTTTGAGCGTATGTACCGCGCGGAAAGCCTCATTCACCAAGGACGGATCGCTGCGGCCGCCTTTCTCCGCAGCATCGAGGCTCAGCAGGCTGCGGCTGAGCTGCTCGATGATCTCTTGGGCCTCGCTGAAGAACTCCTCGCGGGCCTTGTCGCCGATTTCAGCCACCGTCCTCACCTTGGTCGGCCTTAGCCGCTTCCAGCTGCTTGAGGACTTCTTGGCACAAGGCCTCCGGACTGAACGGCTTTGCCAGGTATCCGGTGGCGCCGAGCTTGAAGCCGCGCTCCATGTCCTTCTCTGATTTCTGCGTAGAAATGAGCAGAACTGGGGTCAAGCGGTGACGCTCGTTCTTGCGCATGAACTGCAGCAGTTCGAGGCCATTGATATCAGGCATGTTGATATCGGTGATGACCAAGTCATACGGGCCGCGGGGCAGCAGCCGAAGCGCGTCGAAACCGCTTCCGGCTTCAACCACCTCGACCTCCTCCAACTGCGGCTCCGACTCCAGCGCGCTGCGCACGAAGGAACGCATCGACAACGAGTCTTCGACCACCAAGACGCGCATCATTTCTCTCCCTTGGGCTTCTCCGCCGCAGCGTCGGCGGCTCCAGCGTCGGGTGGCGCGGGAGGTTCGACTTCGTAGTTCTGCATCAGCCAGTCTTCCAAGTCACTCCACAGCTGAGGCGCGTCCGCGCCGACGTGCTGTGCCGAGTGCCGCGAAGTAGCGTACTCCTTCAGCGTGCTGTGGCGCGCCATCTTCACCAGAGATCCCAGTGGTGTGCGCGAGACATTGTCACCATTGCCTGAGGCGAAAAAGGTGGGCAGGCCGCGCACCTCCGCATAGGCGTGATACACGTCTTGGCCCTCCAGGCGCGCTCCGGGGCAAACCAGGCCAAGCGCAGCCACTTTGGGCTCGTGCGCCGCGACCTTCGCGATCAACGTCGCACCGAGCGAGCTACCGACGAGCACGATGTGGTGGGGTTCCGCACCCTTGAGGCCGAACTGGATGGCCGCCTCGATGTCCTTCTCGAGGTCGGGGATCTCCTTCTTGGTCATGGCTCCCCAATCGAGCACCATCCCGCCCGCCGCAGACTTGCTGTCTCCATGACCCCTCAGGTCCACGTTGACGACACGGTACTGCTTGGGGGCAACCGCCAACTTCTCGAGTAGTGGCGCCCACTCGTGACGGTCACCCTGGAAGCGGTGAACCAAGACCAGAAGCGGCGCGGTCTTCGACGCCGCAGGCAGCAGGTCCGCTTTGAGTGGCACCGAGTCCGCTGCGGAAAAGCTGACCTCCTCGAGCTTGACCGCCACGGGCCCAGCTGCAGCACTCGCAGAGCTCACTGCCGCGCTCTGGCTAGGTTTGGGGGGGAGGTGCTCTTCCTCACAACTGCACCCGCCACCAAGCAACGTCGACACGAGGACCAATGCCATCGAAGTGAGGCCACGTCGGGGTCCCCAGAGCTGGATAAACCTGCGCATTCGCAGGAGATGTTAGCCCGGAAGCGGCTCTGTCCCCAGCCTCGATTCCGCGCTCCGAGGCAGCTCCAGGCACACTTGAGCGCCGCCTTCCGGGCGATTCTCGGCCCACGCCTTGCCGCCGTGGGCCTCGGCTATCCGACGAACCAGCGCCAGACCAAGGCCCAAGCCACCTCCGCGACGGCGGTGAAATGCCTGAAACGCCCGTTCGAGCTCATCCTCGGGAAAGCCGGGACCCGCATCGAGGACCCGGACGAGGAGTGATCCCTCAGCCGTCGGTTCGAGTTCGATACGTTCCACGCCCCCGGCGTGCCGACGAGCGTTCTCGAGCAGATTGGCCAAGGCACGGGCGATGAGCGTCGGGTCGACTCGCACCTCCGCCCGCTCGGTCGAGTCGACGACTGGCACCTCATCGAGGCCCGCTCGCTCTCGCGCTCGCTCGACCAAGTCGGAGAGCGCCAACGTACGCGGGTCGAGCTGCTGAAAGTCGAGCCGGGAGCTCGCTATCAGCTCGCTCATCAGGCGATCGATCTCCAGCACCTCCTGCTCGACGTCATCCAGCAACGGACTCTCCGGGTTCTCACGCAGGAGCTCGACGAGAACCCGCAGGCGCGCGAGTGGCGTCCGGACTTCGTGACTCACGGCCGCGAGCAACTCCTTGTGCTCCTGAAGTTGGCGCTCGATGCGCCCTGCCATGTGATCAATCGCCTCGGCAAGCACGCCCACTTCTCCCGCCTCACGGGGCGTGAGGTGGGTGCGACTCGAGAGCTTGCCTTCACCGATTTCTCGCGCGGTGTCCACCAGGCGGCTCAACGGCAGCGTGAAGCGCCGTGCGAAGAAACCCGCGGACATCCACAGCACCATGGTCGCGATGCCGAGCGTGATGAAGAACGTTCTCACCGCGTGAGGAGGCGCGTGACTCCGCATGCAAACGTTCGCCGCGCCGAGCTGGCCCCGGGAGTCGTGAATCGCCGCAACCATGTCTGGGTCTTCGCACTGACCACTCGCGTCGACGACCCGGCCGCTCGCGTCGACCAGAACCATATCTACGCGGAAATTTTTGACCATCGAGCGCATCAACGCGGTGCGCTCCGTCGGTCGATCCCAGACCCGAGCGAAGCTCTCCCCCACGAACCTGGAAATACCCGTCTGCTCGGCCTTCCAAGGCGCCCCGCCGCCAACCAACAGGCGCCCCGCCGTGCCCGCGACGAACATCATCAAGAGCAGCGTCATCCCCAGCCAGAAGAACAACCTGCGATGTAGGCGCGCCTTCAGCCAGAAACCCCAACGCCCTCCGTAGTGCCAGTGTCCATGCGCGTGAGCCCACGGATGGTGCGCCCAGGGCCCGCGCCGGAAGCGCTGCATGCGTTCCAGGCGGCGGCGATGTCTAGTCTCGCGGTCTTTCATTGCCGTTCACACTGCTTGGTCGACCGCAATCGCGCGCACCTCAGGCCCTAGGCCCCCACTGCATTCGCCGCGAACACGTAGCCGACACCTCGGACCGTGCGGATACGCTCTTTGCCCAAGCTACCGAGCTTCTTTCGCAGGTGGGAGACGTGCACGTCCACGGTCCGCTCACCAACCGCAACGTCACTGCGGCCGGCTTCATCCAGCAGGCGCCCACGGGGGATCACCCGCCCAGGGCGTCGCATCAGCGCGACCAACAAGTCGAGTTCGAGTCCCGTGAGCTCCAGCCACTCGCCGTCCAACTCCGCGCGCCGCTCCGCTGGGAAGACCACCAAGCCATCGATGCACAATCGCTCATCGCCCAGCTCGTTGCGCACCCGCCTGAGCACCGCTCGGACGCGCGCCAAGAGTTCACGAGGACTGAAAGGCTTGGGTAGGTAGTCGTCCGCCCCAAGCTCGAGTCCCACCACGCGATCCGTCTCATCGCCCTTGGCGGTGAGCATGATCACTGGGATGCTATTATCCTCACGGATCCGCTTGAGCACCTCGAGGCCGTCCATCCCGGGCATCATCACGTCGAGCAACACCGCATCGTAGGCGACACGCGCAAGCATGCTGAGTCCCTGGCGGCCGTCCGCAGCATGCTCGGAAGTCACGCCGTTCTGGGCAAGAAATCCCTGCAAAAGCTCGTACAGTCGCTTGTCATCATCGACGATCAGTAGCTTCACGGAGGCTCCAACCAATCAACTAGCAGGGCGCCCACGGCGCCGCCAGGCAGCGCTCAAGCAATCGAGCGCTGCGGTTTGGGCGGGCGGCGTCACGGGCCGAGGGGCAGCATCGACGGGCGGTGAGTCACGGACGCGCTGGGGGCGGCGGCGCTGGCGGCGGAGGCGCCGCCCAGTACGGCGCTTGCCATGGGCCATAGCCCCAGGCGTCAGCGCGTGGTGGCCGGTAGTCTGGCGTGGACTCAGCGCGGCGCCGGTCAGCGGCGTCGAGGCACACATCGGCGACGTGTCGTTCGAAGTAGCTCCGACGCATGTCGTGATGGCGGTGCATGCGAAGCGCCATGCTTGCGAAGCCGCCGGCGAAGCCGAAGAAGGCGCCGAGCAACAACATCAGCTTGAGCACGCGGTATCTCATGCGTCGCATCACCAACGCTCCTCTCTCTGCCAGCGACCGAACGGGAGTTCTCCGCGCTCGATCCAGTCGGCGAGCTGCGCGCGCTGGCGCTCGTCCAGCGCAGCATGGGTCCGACTCAAGGCGCCCACGCCCGTCTTACGGAACTCACTCAACAGGTCGTCGTGTTGCGCGAATAGCTGACCGAGACGTTCGACGTCGAGCTCCTCTGCTCGCAGCGCTGCAGATATTTCCTTGCGGCTATCCATGAGCTGACTGCGCAGCTTGCGGCCACCATCCATGACTTCACCGATCGCCGCATGCAGTTCACGCTCCTGACCAGGGCTCGTCTCCAGGCGCTCGAACACACGCCGCAGCGCCATGTCCCTGAACCGCCCCCCGAAGCCACCGCGATGATGCCGGTGGTGGTGCCCACCGCACCCGTGGTGCCCTCCGGAGTGGTCTCCTCCAGCGTAGGCGAACGCCATCCGGTGCCAACGTTCGCGGCGAATCACCGCGAACAGGCCTGCCAAGCAGGCCGCTCCAAATAGAAATCCAAACATCGAGGCTCCTTTCAGTGATTGCTCGATGCCTGGAGCTTGGGGCGGCCTGGTTAAGGCCAAAGCCTGGCGAATGTTAAGAAGTGTGTGACCGCTCAAAGCAGAAGAGCCAAGCGCGGTGCCTGGCTCTCCTCCATCGCGCAAGCTGCGCGCTCAGCGGTATGGGTTGAACAACGGATCCTCCTTGGGAGGAGGCGGAGTCGGCTTCTCCTCCGGCGGCTTCTCCTCGGGAGGCTTCTCCTTGGTCTTCGCCGCCGCAGGAGCCCAGCGGTAGTATCCGCGCGGTTTCTTTTTGTCTTCCTCGACCTCTTCGGCACTCGCAGAAGGCGCCGCGCTGGGCGCAGCGCTTGCACTAGCGGCAGCCGTCTCTTCAGGTTTGGGCTCGGGTGGCGGTGCGGTTGCGGGCGCCGTCTCGACCGGAGCAGACACGGTGGGCATCGCCGCCGCTACCTCGGGTTGGCCACGGTTGCAGCTTTTCACCCCAAACAAGACGGCCACCACGCCCAGTGCAGCGACGCCGATGAACGCGAACATCCAGCGGCCGCGCTCTGGGGCTTGGTCCGGCAGCTCGCGCACCTCGAGGATGTCCGACACATCCTCCAGCGCCTCCGTCGAATCGGGCGCTGGTTCAAGACTACTGTCCCGCGTCAGTGCTTCCCGCACCAACGACTGGCGCCCCTCCAACGAGTCCCCTAGCACCTGCTTGCAATAGCTGGCGACGGTCTCACGGGACGCCAGCGAATCCAATTTCCGCGCGGTTTTTTCGAGTGCCTCGGCAAAGTCTGCGCAGGTGGGATAGCGATCGTCGGGTTCCCGCTCGAGCGCCATCATCACCGCGGCCTCGAGTTCTTCGGGCACCGATGGCTCGATCTCGCGAAGCGGTGGGACGCGATCGTTGAGCAAGCGCGTGAGCGTGTCGACCTCGTTGCTTCCCCGGAAGAGACGACGTCCGGTGAGCGCCTCCCACAGCACGATTCCCGCAGCGAACACATCGGCGCGCCGATCCACCTCCTTGCCCGTGGCCTGCTCCGGGGCCATGTACGCCAGCTTGCCCTTCATCTGGCCCACGCGTGTGGAGGTCAGGCGCTGGGAGGCGCGGGCGATCCCGAAGTCGAGGATCATCGAGTTGCCGGACGTCCCGACCAAGATGTTCTGCGGGGAAACGTCGCGGTGCACCAGACCGCGTGGGCTGCCGTCCGCGTCAGTGAGCTCGTGAGCCGCGTGCAAACCGCCGAGCGCATCGAGCACGATGCGGATCGCGATACCCGCGTCGACTCTACCGTTTTCCTCGTGTTGAGCCGCGTAAACCAGGAGGTTCGACATGGCGCCGCCCTCCACGTACTCCATCACCAAGCACAGCCCCTGAGGGGTCTGGTCGATGTCGAGCGTTGGCACGACGTGCGGGTGGCGGATCTCCGCGACGAGGCGTGCCTCGTCGAGGAACATGTTCACGAACTCTTTCTCTTCCGAGAGGTGCGGATGCAGGCGCTTGATCGCGACCAGGCGCTGGAAACCGCCCAACCCGCCCAGGTATGCGAGATAGACCGTGGCCATCCCGCCAGACGCAAGTTCGCAGATGACCTTATACCGACCGATTCGCTCGCCGGCTTCGATGGTTTGCTGAACGCTCATCGAGTTCCTTGGGCGCCCTCCCCACGTGCGGAAAAATTCCGCTTCAAACAGTGTTTCTCAACCGCGTCACGCCCGCAAGCCCTGCCTTCGGCCTCGGCAGAGCATTTCGAACGTTCCCCCAGAGTTCTGCCGCGATAGGCTCCGACACGGCTCGACGTGCGGCGGTTTGGCGGCTTGATTGAATGGAATACTGGGACGTGCTTGAAGCCGGATAGTTGTTGGAGTCTCCGGTTTGGATTCAAGTTGGTTGGGGTCAAGTTGGTTGGGGTCAAGCCGGTTGGGATCAAGACGGCCTATTTTCCCAAGCCTGATTTTTCCGCAGCGTGATTCCAACGCACCCGTTGAGGAGCGGAATGTACGCCGTGCTCGCACCCGGTCAGGCAAACCTGTGCCGCTCGACGATGGTCGGGCAAGGCGGGTCATCAGCCTCCAGCCTCGCGCCCGCCCGATCTCCGAGCCTTGATTGACATGCCGCGTCTCAGCGCACCTCGCTCGCCAGTTCGGGGGGGAGGTAAATTCGTTCGCGACCTGGCCCGCGCCATGGCGGACCTCTGCCCAACACACCACCCGCCTGTGTCTTTGGGGCACCGCACTGAAGAAAGTTCGCGGGCTGACGCGCCGCTCACTGGCGAGATTTGAGTCAGCCTGAGACGGCCACACCTGGAGTCCGCGTTCCGCGACGATGGAAGATTGTGTTCGCACACTCCCCGCACGGAAATTCGCCCAGCCAGGACGCGAATCGAACGGCATTCCGCAGCACAACGTTGCGCTTCCACCGAACACTTGCGCATAGCGCCAGCTCTGCCGACTGAGGCAGCCGCGAAGAAAGCGTGTTAGGTGCGAGCACGCTCCGTACCCCTCATCGCTCGCGCAGTCAGCGCGACCGCCAACACCTCGCGCCGCCAGCGGCGCTTCGGAAAGGACCCTCATGCGTCGCTCGATCGCCTTGTTCGCATTGCTCGCCTGCTCCGTCCCCGGCCTGGATGCCGCGGCGGCTACCTGGCACAAACCGACGACCAATCCGGGGGTCGTGGCGACCCACGGCACCAATCTTTCGAAGCTAGCGAGTCGGTATCTCGAATCCGCAAGGAAAGAACTGAGGCTCGGTCAAGCCAAGCTCGTGCTGCAACGCGAGCTCAGCCTCCACGGCAGCAACACGGTGCGCTTCGGTCAGACTCATCGCGGCCTGCCGGTGCTGGGTGCAGGCGTCGTGGTACGCCTCGACGACTCCGGCAAGATTTCACGCAGCGTGGTCGACGTCGCTGACAGCCTCAGCGTGGATATCACGCCTAAACTGAGTCAGGGTGAAGCCCTGGAGCGCGCCGCACGATTCGGCGTCAATCGCAGCTTGGCCGCACCTCGTTTCTTGCTGGCAGTGCTCCCGTCGGGCGACGGCGCGGGATACCTCGTGTGGCAGGTCGACGTGCCGAGCGCCACAGGAAGCTTCCGCTACCTGATCGACGCGCATGACGGCGCGCTGCGAGGTGGTGGCCCGCTGGGTCGCTCCGTGATGGGCCGCGTCTACGAGAAGGATCCAGTCACCACGCCCACGCTGGTCGACACGGAGTTGCTCGAGCTCGTCGCTGGCACTCCGCAGCACTTGACCGGTTGGAACGGAAACCTGACGGTCACGAACTACGTGAGCGGTGACCCCAACCAAGGCCAGGTCGCGGTGGAGCAAATTCTCGAGCCGAACTCGGGCGAAGACTTCCTCTACGATCCGCCAGCTGACCCGACCGACGCGAAGGACGCCTTCGCCCAGGTCAACCTCTACTACCACCTGACGCGCATGAAGTCGTTCTACGAGACTGACCTCAACATCGACATGAGCGCGTCCAGCTGGAAGCTCGTCGCCGTGGCGAACTTGGAAGAGAACGGCTCACCGCTGGACAACGCCTTCTTCTCTCCGCAAGGAATCAACTCCAGCGGCTTCAACGCGCCGAACATGATCGGTATCGGACAGGGCTCGAGCGTTGACTTCGCGCTCGACAGCGACGTCTTTCTCCACGAGTTCACCCACTACGTGAGCGGCAACGCGATCGGCTACAACGGCGGTCAAACACAAACCAGCGAGTACGGCCTGTCGCCCTGGGGTGGCGCAATCGACGAAGGTATCAGCGACTACTTTGCCTGTACGGAAAACGAGAGCGCCGTCTTGGGTGAGACCTCGCTGGGGGCGCTGGGAGCCGAGCGAAACCTCGAGGATACGTCCAAGAGCTGCCCGAGCGATCTGGTAGGCGAGGTACACGCCGATGGTGAGGTGATTGGCAGCCTCGGCTGGAGCCTGCGCAAAGAGTTCGGCAAGTCGGTTGCAGACCGCCTGGTGTGGGGAGCCGCGAGCCTTCTCGTGAGCAAGTCGACATTCGGAGACTTCGCCCGAGGCATTCAACAGACCGCCGCTGAACTCGAAACGGCGGGCGACCTCACGAGCGCGGACGTCACCAAGATCAACGACCTGATCGCCGCCCGCGGCCTGGACGACTGCGACAACGAGCTGACGCTCGAAGAAGGTCAGTCGATCGCAACCAACATGCTCGGGCTCGACATCGTCGCCGGCTTCCTGGGCGGAAGCTGTCAGGAGGCAAAGCAGTTTGTGAGCTTGAGCAGCCTGTTCCACTTCCAAGCCGCGCCCCAAGCTGATGCGAAGGGGATCCGCTTCAAGGTGGACCTGTTCCCAGAGCGAACCAATGGCCTCGACTGGGGGATCTACGTGCGTCGAGATCAGCATGTGGGCTTCAAGTCGTCAGGATTCCTCCCGGAGGTCAGCACCTACGACTACGCCGTGGAGCACCTCGACACGCGTAGCGGGGAACTGGTGATCGACGAAAACAGCGACCCGCCCTTTGACCCCACCGTTACTTACCACATGGTAATTGGCCACCAAAACTGTCCACTCAGCTCTCCCGACGTGAGCTTCGAGAGCCTGTCGGAGACCGGTTCCGGCGGCGCTGGGGGCGCTGGGGGCGCTGCCACTGGCGGCACAGCAGGCAGCGAGGCCACGGGCGGAAGCGCGGGAGCCCTGAGCACTGGGGGCACCGGTGGCGTGGGCACGGGAGGCACCGATGGCGCGGCGGAACCCGCGGATGAGACCTCCGGCTGCGGCTGCTCCGTTCCAGGCACCTCGTCCACTCCCGCCGGCTCGCTGCTCGGTCTGGCCCTGGGACTCGCGGCGCTGGTGCGGCGCCGCCGAAAGAGCTGAGCTATGAAGCCCGGGGGGAGCTCGCTCCCCCTGGCTCCGGCTCAACCGCGGAGTCTCGAGGCAATAGTTCGCGCAACAGCCAAGCTTGGGCAAACAGCGCGTTCTCGATTGAATTCAGCCGCTCCACACTGCGCCCCAGCAGCACCAACGGCAGCGTGATGAACAACAAGTTCCCCACGGCAAGAAGCGCGAGCGTCGAGCCCTCGCTGAGCCTGGCGAAGCTGGTGCTGATCCGAACCGTGGCCCCGTCGGCATAATCCGCAGGGAGCAGGCCAAAGTGCATCAACGCGGTGGGCACGAGCATCGCGGCACACGCGAGCAGGACATGTGCCGCGAGGAAACGCGGCCGGGGCCGGCTGTTTGTCACCATCACCACGCTGACCGCCAAGCTGAACCCAGGCACGAAGATCCAGGGCCCCAACACGGCGGAGAATGCTCCGGTAATCAGCGCCAACAGCGTCGCGTTGAGCAGAAAATGCTTGGGCTCCGTCCAGCCGAAGAAGCCCATCATTCCCACCCACGCAGCACCCATCAGACCGAACACGAGGATCAGCGCGAGCTGGGGCCCGGATACCTGGGGAAACGCAAGCAGTATCGCGCCCTGGAGCAACAGCGCCAAGCCCAAGGAAAGCGCGCCAAGGCGCGATCCTCGGGCGCGCTCGGCTCCTCTCAGGCGTGCGTATTCGCGGCCAGCGGGACCGGCGAAAACCTCCTCCGCGCGCTCGAAGAGCATGCCGATCAGGCGCAGAGCGGCGTGATCCTGCGGGTCCAACGCGAGTGCTCGACTCAGCTCCTGCACCGCCCGCGTTCGGGAACGGCTCGCGTCCTCGGGTGAGAGCAGCGCCTCCGCCAGTGCGAGCTCTGCGGCGACGCGATGCGCCCGTGCACGGAGTCGATCACGTTGCTCGACGACATGGCCGCGCAGCAGCGCTTCGAGGCGCTCTGAAAGCTCACGGGGCCCACCGACTCGATCAGCGGGGTCAGCTGCGCACGCGTCAGCACAAAGCGCTCGCAAGTCGCGCTCCAGGGTGCTCCCGCTGAGCGGAGCCTGGGGACCGTTCGGCGCCAGCCAAGCGTCCATGATCTGGTTCAGGATGCGCCCCAGACCCCACACATCAGCCGCCCCAGTGGGCGTTTCCCCGCGGCTTAGCTCTGGCGCGCGTCGCGTCGCGTCGAGCCAGGACTCCACTACCGGCACCTCCCGGGAGAGGAGCCCCGCGAACAAAGGCAGCTGGGCCGCGCGGCTCAGATCGATGCGCGCTCGGCCCGTGCATTCGTGGGGGGGCTCGGCAGCCCACCAGTCGGTGATGTAGACGTCGCCAAAGTTGCCGAGCAGCAGTGCCTCCGGCTGCAGATTACCGTGCACGAGCTCCCGGCGGTGAGCGGATTCAATCACCAAGCACGCGTGGGAAAAATCGCTGAGCAGGCGTTCCAACGGATACTGGGTGACCACTGCTGGAGCGCCGGACTCGATGCCTTGCAAGACATCGCTCAAGCTGCGTCCGTCGTTGTATGCAAGCACCATGTACGGTGGATCGCTGCACACCGCGTGAATCGCAAACACCCCAGGGTGTTGCAGCCACGTCAGTGCGAAGGCGGTGCGCACGAAACACGCGCGTGCGCTTTCTGCATCCACATCGGTACGCGGGCGGCGCAGCATCACCAGACGCTGAAGCACGCCGTCATAGCCTCGAAAGCTCTCGCTCCACTCATCGCGTCGAATCAGCTCACCCACGCTGAATCGACCGCCAGGCAACAGCTCCATTTGCGCGACGCTACTCCCGCGCATCTCGTCTCCTTCTGCCTGCTTTCCCCGCACCGTCAGCAACCGTAGCTCTCCGCACGCCCAGCGCCCAGCCCGGAGAAGAGAAGCGCTCGGTTACTTGCCAGCGTGAACAGTGAAGCTGACAACACCGATTTGCATACGAGACCGATTGGGACCGGCGTTGAATCTCAAAGCGGGACGTAAGCACGGCAAGCAGAAGCGGCGCCGCAGGCTATGCTTGCCGGCGAGTGATCCGGCGGGGGGCTGCTACGCTTGAAGGCTCCGCTAGCGTGGATCGGAACTAGGCATGGTTCATCGGCATGAGTCGCGACGCGACCAATAGGCCTTCGAGGCCTCCCGACAAGCTTGCATCTGGAGTGCGAGCGGAATCTCCGCGCGCCGCGGATCTCGCAGGAGACACGACGCCGCCTGACGAAACGCTACCCGCAACCAACGCTCGCACGGCGCTCGGCTTGGCGCTCCAGAGCGTGCCCAGCCGCTTCGACATCATCGGACATCTAGACGAGGGTGGCATGGGCGAGGTGCTGCTCGCAGTGGATCAGCCACTTGCGCGCATCGTCGCGGTGAAGCGCTTGCACGCGCGACTGGAGCACAACCTAGAACAACGCGCCCGCTTCACCCGCGAGGTGCGTACACAGAGTCGGCTAAATCACCCGGGCGTGGTCCCGTTGTTCGAGGCAGGTTCAAATCAAGGCCTGCCCTACTTCGCGATGAAGCGCGTGCATGGACGCGTGCTCAGCGAGATCCTAGCGTCAAGCCGACTGGGAGACGAAGCCACGCTACGAAGCTTCGATCAGCACCGCCTACTGCACGACTTTGCGCGCTTGGCGTGGACCGTTGCGTTCGCTCACAGCAAAGGTGTCGTGCACCGGGACATCAAGCCCTCGAACGTCATGCTCGGCGAGTACGGCGAGGTGTACTTGCTCGACTGGGGTGTCGCGAGCCACCCGAGAGGCGACGGCTCACCCGTGACACCGCTCGGCGACGCCCCCGCCGACTTGACGGATCCGACTCAAGCGCTCGGGACCCCTGCGTACATGTCACCGGAGCACGCCCGCGGGGGTGGTGAAGTCGAACCGAGCAGCGACGTGTTCGCTCTGGGGTCGATCCTGTTCGAGGTCCTGACGCTGAAGCGACTCAATCCAGGCTCTGGCGCTAACGAAGCCATGCAGCTGGCCGCAACGCCAACGGAGCAACGCGCGCGCGAGCTGATGACTGCCGCCGCCGTCGCGCCTCAGCTGCAAGACCTCGTACTACGAGCCATCGCGTTCGAGGCGCCGTTGCGGCCCAGCGCGCGCGAGCTGGCTATCAGCATCGAGCGATTTCTCTCGGAACGCATCGACTTCGAAGATCGTCGCCAGCGCGCAGAGGCAAAGCGCGAGCAGGCTGTGCGGATACTGGCCAACGCAGAGCAAGGCAACGTGTTGGAGGCACTGCGGGCGCTCAATCACGCGAGCGCGTTGACACCGGACGACAAGGACGCGCCCGCTCTGCTCGCGCGCTTGCTGTTGCGGGCGGATGCACTCGACCCACGCTACCGTGAGGACCTCAACGCTCGCCTTCAGGTGCACCGCACCGACGCCGTACGCTGGTCGGTGCGTGCGATGCTGCCCATCGGGGTATTTGCGGGCCTGCTAGTCTGGTTTGCTGGTGGCCTCAAGCTCGCAATTCTTCCGGCAATGGTCTCTTTCCTGTTGCTCGCGGGTTGGCTGACGAGAGCCAGCAAGCAGGCTCGGGTACCGGACTGGCACTACTACGTCAGCGGACCACTGGGCGCGCTCGCAGCAGCTAGTCTCGCGGTGGTCGCGGGCCCGTTTGCGCTACCTCCGCTGGGAGTGCTCGCACACTTTCCGCTGCTTTTCATGAACTCCCGCGCGGACCGGCGTATGCGGGCGATTCAGATCGCCATCGCCCTCGCCGCGATCTACGTGCCCTTCGGGCTGCAATTGGCAGGCATCATCCCAAGCACTTACCACACGGAAAATGGCGTATTCGTGATCACGCCTATCGGCCTCGAGGTTAGCAGCACCAAGCTCTGGCTCTTCGTCGCGGGAGGCAGCCTGATTCTTACCAGCGCCACATTGGTTCTCCTGGGTCGGCTCTCCCAGCAAATGGAGCGCGCCCAACGCAAGCTGTTCGCGCAACGCTGGGTGCTCTCTCGAATGGTGCCCAGGCTCGTAGAGCCGGTCGAGGCTGAGACCATGACATCAGGCGAAGCCGTCACGAGTGTGGTGGCTTCAGTGGAAGCGAGCCGCGTGAAGAGCCGAGCGCCAGACTAAACGGCAGATCCGTCGCTGTAGCGGCTGGGCTCGAGAGCCTCGCTCGCGGTCGAACGGTGGGTTTCGCTGTCTCAGTCCCATGCGGCGACGGGACCGGCTATCCTCCCCCCCAAATGTCGGCGCTCCAAGAAATCCTGCTCCAGACCACCCCGCTTCAGGCGGCGCTTCTGCGCAAGCTGGTCCGTCTACCGGCCCCGGTGCTGCGCAAGCTCGCCGGAGGACCCGCCCCGGAAGTCGACGGGAATCGCCTCGCTCCCGAGGTCGAGCTGTTGCTCGCGGTGCTCAACGCGGCCGGCGACTCGATGCCCAACGGCGACTCCGTCGAGCAAGCCCGACGGGAAGTGGCGATCACTTGGCCCGCGCTTGGCCCCCAGTCACCGCCCATGCAGGGCGTGGAGGACACGTTCATCCCCGACGCAGCAGGCAACCCGATGCGGCTGCGCTGTTATATTCCACACGGAGTCACTGAACCAACGCCGGCGCTGGTGTTCTTCCACGGCGGCGGCTGGGTGTTGGGAGACATTGACACTCACGACCCCGTCACGCGCTGCCTAGCTGGCGATCTGGGTATGCCCGTGTTCTCTGTCGACTATCGCCTCGCCCCAGAGCATCCGTTCCCCGCGGGGCTGGAGGACGCCCAGGCGGCTTTCTCCTGGGTGCGAAGGAATGCCCCGCGCTACGGGGTGGATCCAGGTCGGATTGCGGTCGGCGGTGACAGCGCCGGAGGCAATTTCTCCGCCGTTGCGTGCCAGCAGTTGCTCTTCCGGGGCGAGCCGGGACCCGCCGCTCAACTCCTGCTCTACCCCGGGACGGACTTTCGTCTGCAGACGCGCAGCATGCAGGTGTTTGCCAAGGGCTATGTACTCGAGCGCGCGAACATCGATTGGTACCGTGAGCGCTACTTCGGCGACCAGGACCCGACGCTCGATCCGCGGGGCTCTCCGCTGCTCGCACCGCGCCTGGCTGGCCTCCCCCCCGCGGTGCTCGTGACCGCTGGCTTCGACGTCTTGCGCGATGAGGGCGAAGCCTACGCCGAGGCGCTGCGTGCTGCAGGTGTTTCCGTAGAGTATTTCTGCGCTCGAGATCAGATCCACGGCTTTGCCAACATGGCCGGCGTAGTCCCAACGGCACGATCCGCGCTTCGGGACGCGGCGGCCAAGCTCAAGCGCTTCCTGGTCGACTAGTCCCCGATCTAGCGCTCGAATCTTCGTCGAGCGGGAATTTGTCTGAAAAGCCCGGTGTTGTTGGGGTTGCCACACCAAACAACCACACCGGGGGTCCCTTTTCAGGTGAAGAAGACGCTAG
>JBFXBK010000129.1:0-21640 GCA_050183255.1 Polyangiaceae bacterium
GCTTGAAGGAGTTGTGCGCTCCGTTGTCCTTGTCCCAGGCCGCTTCGGAGTTGGCGCACTCGTGGCAAGCGGTGCACTCGACCATGGGCGGCAGTCCGGCGGGCGGACATTCCACCCAGCCCTCTTCGCAGGCGCGCTTGCGCCAGTAGTTGATGCGCTCCACGCAGCTGGTGCCGCTGGTCTTCCACGTGGCGCGCGTCGTGTTGTTCGGCGGGCACTCCCAGTTGCACGCCTCGTCCAGCGGCTTGACTGTACACGGACAAATCGAGGAGTAACGCTCTCCAAAGCAGTTCGCGTTACCTATGTCATTGCTGCAGTCGAACGTCGATTCCCCAGGGAAGTAGCAGGACTTCGTACCGTTCGCGTCGGTATCGATCGACACGACGACTTGCCCTGGAGTGGGCGACACGGAGTCCCAGCAGCCGCCTTCACGGCACTCGAAGCCGAGGCCTTCAGCCACCTTGGCGAAGCTCGGCATGTCCTTGTGGGTGACCGTGCGTCCGTTGTCGCAGGCGTAGTACGAGCAGTTTTGCGGCAGCGCGTTTTCGCACACCTTCTGGCAGCTGGGTCCGTTGACGTTGCCGTCGTTCTTCATGACCCACACGGTGCCAGGATCGTCCGGGTCCGTCGTGCACGTGTAGCCAGGCGCACACGTCAAGTCGGGGCAACTCGCGGTGCCGTCGGGGCAGTTCACCGGCGATCCCGCGCTGCCTCCGCTGTTGCCGCCCGCGGTGCCGCCGTTGCTGCTGCCACCGTTCGCTCCGCTGCCGCCGTTCGCTCCGCTGCCGCCGTTCGCGCCGCTGCCGCCGTCTGGGTTATCGAGGACTTCGTTGCTGCCTCCGTCACACCCGAAAGTGCCAAGGAGAGAGAGCAACAGGCTGGCAGTCAAGATTCGTTGCACGAGCACCTCCAGGCACCGACGCTGGTCGGTACCGGATCAAGAGTCGGGCGAGCCCCACGGATTGGCTCACTGCACGTGGAAAAAACTCACAGATCCGCAAGCAGCACACCGAGGCTCACGCGACCCCCAATGCCTGCATTACTTAGCACCAACTCACCTGTGTCGCGCGCGCTGGTGGGTCGCAACGCGTACAAGAACTCTGTGCCCAGCGTGAAACGCAGCGGCCCCGCTTGCAGCCAGCCCCAGGGCCCCGCGGCAACATCCGCGGACCAATCAGCCGTCGATGCCTCACGCACGCCTTGATTGGCGCGCGCAGTAAACGCCACCCGCTTGATCCCCGCGGCGGCTTGAAAGCTGAGCCCCGCGGAATCGGCGTGCTGGTTGAAGACGTACGCGAAGCCGAAGCTTCCACCTTGGCTCGACGCCCTCACGCTACCGTTCGGAGCGTCCTTTTCGGGCGTGAAGCCGAACTGCAGTCGCAGCGTGAGGCCCACATGTTGATCGAAGTAGTACGCGCCCCATAGCTCCGGACCCAGCGCGAGCATGTCCTTGGAGACGCTTGCACTACCCAGTACTCCGAGCTCCAGCGCGTGGGTTTGGGGGGGAGGTTCAGGCTCCACGAGGGAGCTCTCGACCGCGCTCATCACCTCCGCTGGTGGCTTCATCTTCGGCGCTGGAGCGTCGGCAATCATCAGCTCCGCCCAGCTCGCCCGCAGCAACTCGTCGGCGGAGGACGACACCGCGAGCGCGCGTGCGTCCGCGGGCATGCCGGTGAGATCCATCGTGCGCTCCACCCGCTTGTCGGTGACGTTGTCGCCGATCCGCACGAGAGCGGTGACCGGACCGTTGTCGAGGCGCTCGACGATCAAGGTGACCTGGCCGATGGGTGCGCGTTTCCCAGGGGATCCGACGCACAGATCGATGCCGCGCTCGGCTAGCTGAGTCTTCAGGTGGTCCCGCAAGGCGTCGGCGACGACTTGATCCGGCGGCTTGACCTGCGCGCTCATCACGATCAGCGGCCGCGACGACTCGGGGCAGCTGTCCGCGGCCCGAGCGCTTTGCTCCAGCAACGGAGCGGTCAGCAGGACGCACGCGACGAAGACGCAGGAGCCGGTCTTGCTCATGGAGCCTTGCAGAGCCGCCGCACCTCGGCGGCGTGAGGACTCTGTGGGTGCGCTTTCAAGAACGCGGCGCGGGCTTCGGAACAACGAGGCTCTTCCTTCAGCTTGGCCAGCGCGCGGATGCGACCGGCTTCTGCGTCCTCCACGAAGAACCCGCCTTTGCCTGACGTCAATGCCGCATCGAACGCAGTCAAGGCGCCGCGTGGGTCAGCGAGCTGCTCCAAGCGGATGCGTCCCGCTTCGAACGCAGCCAAACCAGCGCGCGCGTCCCGAGGATGCTCCCGTCGCAAGCGATCGTAGTCCGCGGCGGCGGCCGCGGGATCGCCTGCTTTGCGGTGCCGCTGGGCGGAACTCAAGAGCGCCGCGGGATCGCTCGGCGGCTCGATACTCGGTGGTGCAGGCGGTGTCTGTTTGACGATGGGTGGCGGCGGCTTTGGCGCTGGCGCTGGCTCGTCATCCGAGAGCTTCACGTTGGTCCACGTTTGACCCTCGCTCAGCAGCGCCAGGCGTTCACCAGTGGACTCGTTCTTCACCTCGAGGCGTCCGCCATCGACCCCAACCCGTAGCATCGGGCCCTGCTCTGGACGCATTTCGAGCTCGACGTGAAACGCCGCCGCAACGGACTGAGCCTGCATCTGAGCGGGCCCCGCGTGAACCAACACGCTGTTCCCAGCCGAGACGTCGCAGTCGATGCGGCCGCGTTCGAGGCGCAGGCGGATCTCCCTCTCCCCCCGATCGAGGCGCACCTGGGTCGCAGGGGCGAGCTTCAGCTGGCCACCGTTTCCTAAAGGATACGCCTTACCTTGGGTACCCGTCGCGAGCCAGGTCTCCGCGTGATTGCTCGCTGGTGGTTCTGGGGTGGCGACGGCTGCCGGCTGTTCCATAGACCAAGGACGCATCACGCCCAAGGCCACCAGCGCGATAGCCGCGGCTGCAGGAAGCAACCACCAGGCGGACGTGCTGCGCTGACTGCGAGCCCCCGCCTCAATCGTGGTCCACATGCGCTCGATGCTGGGCTCGGACAGCCGCGGCTCGACGTAGTCCGCGACGTGCTTCCTGGCGACGACCTTCATGTTGTCCCCTCTCCCCTCAACCCATCCAGCCGCTTCTCGGCCCGCGCGAGCTTGCGCTTGATAGTGGCTGGCGACCAGCCGGTGCGCTCCGCAACCTCAGCAATGGTCAGCTGCTCCACCCGGCGCAGCACCAGCACCACTCGCTCCGCGGTCGGCAGCTGCTGGAGCACGCGGTAGACCGCGCTGAGCTCCGCGGCGATCTCTGGCGGCGCGGTCGGCGAGACCAGTGTTTCCACGTGGATGGGCTGCAGCCGCAAGATCCCGAGGCGAGCCAGGAGCCGACGGCGGCGAATGGTGTCGATGCTGGTGCGCGTCACGATGCGACTCAACCAACCCGGGAACGCATCGGGGTTCTCGAGCTTGGCCAGCGTAGCGAAGGCAGCGACGAAGCTGTCCTGGACTACGTCTTCGAGGTCGGCGTCACCGCCGAGCAGGCGGTAGGCCGTCGCCGCGGCCATCCGCACGTGGCGCTTGTACAGCTGCTCCTTTGCGCCTGCGTCGCCTGTGAGGGCGCCGGACACCAACTCCGCGTCGGACGCGCGGGGAGGCAATTCAAGGACGTTCTGGGCCATGAGAGCGAGGCGCGCACAACGCGCCGCCTAAGAGTCGGATGGCGGCGCTCGTTTGGCTCACAATTTTTTCTGTGTGCCTACACACGCACACACGGTTCCTCAGCCATACCTAGGTGAAGCGCTGCGCCGCCGCGACGCGCATTTCCGCGAGGTTCGCGTGGGCAGCCAGCATCTCAGGACCAAACTCCGTCGGTAGCGCCAAGATGGCTTTCGCCAGCTTCGCGACCTTGTTGCTCCCCTTGACCGCTTCGAGTTGGGCGCGCGGTTCCCCGACCACGCCGTGATTGAGCCGCACACACAACTCTTGCAGCAGCTCCAGCAGCTTCGCGAAGTCTCGTGGTGGCTCCGCACTCATGACAAGCGTCTGCTCGAGCGCGAGTTTTACGACCACAGCGTGAGCTGCGGAACCGTTGGCGACATCGCTCAAAGTCTTGGACCAGCGAGCCGGCTTGATCAGCCCCGACGCGAGCAGTTCGCGAAGCGCTGCACCGAGGTTGTCCGAACCGAGGCGACCATCCTGAATGGCGGCGAGGGCCACGTCCGTCGCCAGCCCGTACTCACCCGGTTCTTTGGCGCCGAGCGCAGTGACCAGCAACAGCAGGCCCATTTCACGCAGCGGCGTAGCGGGGTCGAGCAACGGCTCCAGGAAGGTCTTGGAAGCCCAGCGTGCCTCCCACCAGTCGATGTTGTGCGCCAGGTGCGTGAGTGAAGCCGCGAACAGAGACTCCCGAGCAGTGGGCCACAGTGTGGCGACCCAACGGATCCCTGCCTCTGAGGCGGAACCCAAGGACTCCCGATCGAAGATTCGCTCAGCCCGCTCCGTGTGCAACAGCAGCGGGATGCAGTCATCGAGTTTGCCTTGTGGCGTTAATTCCTTGGGGAATTTAAGAGTCACGTAGTTCTGCTTCTGCGCCACGTAGGAGACAGCATACGCGGCGGGTTCGCCCACGTCGGGCGCGGCCTTGGGGAATGCCTTGGCGACCGCAGGATCCGCCTGCCACGGGGAGCGGGCGCGCGCCGCAGCGGCCCACAACGGCAGCGACTTGGCTACCTTCGCAACGTCAACCTTCGCGCCCAGGGCGTGACGAATCGCGAGCTTCCACTCGGGTTCATTGGCTGCCTTGCCAAGCAAGTGGAGTGCGACATCTCGATGCTCATGGGCGAGCCGGAGGAGCGCCATTCCCACCTCCAGGTCTGGGGGGGAGGAGCCCCGAAATGTCGCCACGCGTTCCGCAAGGATACGCGGGTCTAGCAAGCCACCGGTATGACTAGGCGCCGAGAGCAGTGGTCTTGCTTGGCGAGCCGCCGCTCGGTCAGACAAGCGACGCGTCCAACTCGACAAGAGACCGAGCAAGCCGCGGCGTCCATCCGCATGGGAGACCACTTCACGGTCACCGAGGGTCAGGATGTAGCGGTCGAAGCGGTAGAGTTCATCCTGCTTTTCGAAGCGTATCTCAGCCGGCGTTCCGCTGACCCAGACGTAAATCAGCCCGCACGTGTCCCCCGCGGGTCCGTCACCCGCGAAGGGCATTCGCCCGCTCTTGATCAGCTGCGTGATGCGCTTCATCAGTGGGCCGGTACGGCGCTCGAAGTCGTCCGGTTGCTGGTCACACAAACGCGACAGGCCATCGAGGAAGCGCTCGAAATCATCTGCACTCGCGGCGTCCTCCAACACACGAGCCGCGACTGCGATGAGTTCCTCGAGATCGACGATAGGCACGAGCGCTTCCGTATGGTCGAGCCGGGGCAGCTCCGTACCATCAAAAGTGGCTGCTGGGAGCACCCACGCCCCACTTGGAGGCCCGCTAAGCAACGCCTCCAAGTTGTAGAGACGTTTCAAGTCTGCGCTCAGCGAACCCGTGTCCAACTCTGCTACATCGCGCGCCGCGGCGAGCGGGGGCGCAACCGGGGACCCGACCAATGTTGCAACTCTAGAACGTAGTGACGCCGCCACCATTTCCGTGCGGTCACTGAGTCCGGCAGGATAGGGTTCGCCGCAGACTTCAATCAGGTCGAGCGCAGCAGCCTGCACGTCCGCGGCCTCGTGCACGAGCGCGTCCAGCGCGCTCTCCGCCGCGAGCGTCTTCACCTCAGGCTCGGTTTTCGCCAGCTTCTCCAGGAGCTTGAGGGCGCTCTTCACTTGGCCCTTGGCTCGCCCCTCTAGCAACGGCCGCAACCTGAGAGCCAACTCCCGTGGTGCGTAGCAGCCGGCTTTTGCCTGTACCTGCACGCGTTTGAACGCCCATGAGACGATGTTCGGTGCGGAGACGCCAAGCAGCCCAAGAAACGCATCGGCGTTCGCACGTTCCTCGTCAGGGGTTGGCTCGAGCAGCTCGTAGAACTGCGAGAACCATTTGGCGCGGTAGTGGTTGAAGTCCCGCTGCAGCGCCTGAATAGAGCAGGCCATCAGGCGCTCCCGGGACAAGACGCCTGTTTCGGCATAGGCGAGGAGCGAGAGACTCCAGTCGTCTTGACCAAAGCGATCCACGTTAGCGAGGCTGTTCTCTCCCCCACCCTCGAACTCGAAGAGCTGCCATACCTCATCCTGGAGCAACTCGGGATCGTCCTCGAGCCGTTGTTTGACCGTAGAGCGCTCTCCGCCATCCCACCCCGCGAGCCCCGAAATCATGCCGAGGACGTAGTTGCGGTGCTCGGGCTTCCTCACGAGACCAGCGCGCACCAAGCGACGAACCACGCGCCACGAGAACCAGTAGCTTTCACGCCCTAGCAGGTGCTGCACCCATTGTTCGAGCCAGTCTGGCTTGCGCTCTGCAAGGATCGCAAACTCGTTGTTTCCTCCGGGCAATTGCCATGCCGGCACTTTGCTCAGCTCAGCGAAACTACCCGTGCAGAGCAACGCGGTTGCCGCACCGGAGATCAGCTCGTTGGTGACGAACGTACCGGCCTCCACCTCGATGAAGCGCTCGGCGTTGACGCGTTTGTGGAAGGCTCTGGCCTCCTCCGCGTGACTGCGGCGCTGTTTTTCAGGCATGCCGCTGAAGAAGGCCTTCACTCGCTCGACATCACCTTCGAGCAGGATAGCTTCTAGCTCACTCACCTTCGGTGTCCTCCAACACGATCTGTAGCGCGAGTAGGTGCTTGCAGGGGCCGCGTTCGGTCTGGTGCTTTGCGTACCAGGGGCAGGAGCAGCGCGCGTCGTCCTCGGTCAGCCGCACGTGGTGTTCGACTCCCGCGCTAGCGACATAGGCCTCGGCGTTGCCTGCTTTGCGTTGCTCGATGCGTACCTTCCCTTCGCTTGCCAGCTTGCGTGCAGCCTTGAGCCGCGACTGCGTGCGCTCGACCAAGGAGAGATCGAAAGGCAGCTCACGATGGAAATAAGCGCCCGCGTCCAAGTCGAAGCCAACCAGTCCTCGCGTTCCGAGCGCTGCGAGGGAATCTGCGACCACCTTCAGCGGGACACCGGCGCGCTCAGCCAGGGCCTTGGGCTCGATCACCGCGTTCCAGCTGAGTTGAGCCCGAACCCGGTTCAGCACGTCACGATAAGCTTCACCCGCGAGCGCCTCGAGTGCCTGTCCCTCCCCCGAAAAACCTCGCCACACCTCGGGACTGATCAGCAGCTGAAACCGCGAATCGTCGAATACCAGCACCCAGCCGGTTGCACCCGTGCGCGCGTCGGAGAAAATCCGCAAGGCTTTTGAAGAAGAAGCAAGCTTCTCGAGGCACCTGAGGCGTTCGAGACCGCCTACCCTGACACTGGTGTCTCGCGCTGCGCCCTTGGGCTCGACTTGACTGAGCCGAAGGCTACGCCCACTCGGCACAATCCAAGTCGAGCGTCGGTTCGTGTGCATGCGCGGAAGCCCCTTGAGAAAGCGCGCAGCCTCGACCCCATTCACCTCGAGCACGGGTCGCATGCGCTGAGCGACGGCCTGTACCTCGACGAAACCCCGCAGCCAACGCATCGGGAGCTTGACTTTGCGCTCCACGACGCTGACGGCCTCAGTGGACAGCTCCACGGAATCTTGCCCCACGGATATAGAAACAGGCTGCGCCCCGCGGACACCAGCTAGCGCTGAGAGCATCGGCTGGTTGAAGTCTACATTCGTCGTGCCACGCCCAAAGCGCTCACCCTCCAGGGCCTCGGGGTGCAGATCTACTCGCGCGTACGCGCCGCAACAGCCAGAGAAACCTTCGAACCGCAAGCGGTCGTCACTAGACGTAACCACCGGATCCGATTGCGCGAGGATACGCTCGAGCATGGCCGCAGGGATATGAAACCGCGCATGCACCACCGACATCAACGAGAGCAACAGCTTCGCGGTGCGTTCTGGATTCGCCAAGCGCCCGGTAAAGAAGTGGGGATGCAAGTCCCCCGGGCTGACAGTGGCCAACCGTAGGTGGTGATCGCCGCCGAGCTGGGACGCCCGAAGGTATTGGTAGCGATGTTCGAGAGCGAGGGCAGACACGCGCGAAGCGTATCAGCCAGCAGAGAATGCGTCGCGCGCAGCTAGGCAAGCACGATGCGGGAGCCGTCCAGCTGCACCTCGTTTCGCATTATCCCAATTCCCGCGAGCGGCCGGTTGCCAGGAGTCGTTAGGCGGATGTTCGGCGCCGTGAGCGAAATGTTCGCGCCGGCGTTGGGGGCGTTGAGGGTGATGTTGCCGGCACTCAGCGTTGCGGTCTCTTGGTTGGCCCCAGTCATCGTGATCCCTGCGTTGTTGAGCACGACGGTGCCCCGGCCATCGGTGAGCGTCAGAGTCGTGTCGCTGAGTTCAACGCGCACGTTTGCGACCGTGAACCTCACGACCCGTGGGCCCAAGGAGAGGTCGCCACTGGGCGGCGGCGACTGGACGCCTTGAAGCAAAGGCCCCTGCACGGGTGGCCGCGCGACAGTGACTTGATCGGCCGTCATGTTCAGCTCGTAGCCATGCGTGACCCTCGCGTCGATCTCGTGCGCAGCTTCGATCTCGACGTCTCCCTGCGCGCGGGGAAACCAGCGCCTTGCCCTCGGTCCACTCATGAAGTTGGGAGGCGCTTGTCCATCTGCGGTGATTGACACCTTTCCGTGTGAGAAAAGGCGCGCTTCATTGGCCCCGGTGACGCTTGCCTCGAGGCCTCCCCACAGAGAGAGCGAATCCAGACCCACTATTTCGGTGTCCACCCCGAGGAGCAGCGGAAGGGCGCTACTGAGCACCATGCCGCCCGCCGCATAGAAAGAGCCGAAGCCAAACGTGCCCATCAACAGCCCTGCGTGACCGTAGATAGTCACGCCGGGCACCTGACCCGCGACGCCCAAGGCGGCTACGCCAGCGGCGGCAACGCCCATCGCGGCGCCGATCAACGGAGAAGGCGATCTCTGCTGCTTGAAGCGCAAGCGGTTTACGTTCGCCAACCCAAGCGCGACGGTCGCGTCCAAGATGCCCAAGAACATGCCGACTCCGGTCGCGGCCTTGATGGTGGATGGTTTGCCATCGCTATCCAACCGCGGGGAAGGGAGGCCTTGAGCGTCGGGTTCGGCGAGGGAGCCTTCGGTGAGGGTGGCAATCAGGACACCTCCGTCTCCCAGCACGAAGGACGACCCTGAGGAGGCCATGATGTTTCGCTCCTTCCCGAGGGTGAAGACGTCTCTCGTGGTGGACTGGACGATCACGTCAGAGGTGGCGACGACGCCGACTCTTGAAGTGTCGCCCGTCGCGGCGAGCAGGATGTCTCGGTCGGTTTTCAAACCGATGCCTTCGACTTTGACCCCTCCTTCACGGTTGTCGGGAGTACCCATGTTGAAATGGGAGTCGTGTCGCGGGACGAACACCGAGAAGCGCGTCGCCTCATCCGGCGTCGCGACGCCATCATTCCCCGGGTCGAACTCTTTTTGGATGGCACCGTCTTCGATCTGCGTGACCCCGGTCCCGCTCAGGTCCACGGAGGGACCGCTGCGATCGAAGTCTTGAGTCACCGTCGCGGAAAACGGCCGTGCCTGGTCGGGCTTGAAATCGACTCGCACGAACACGGGAAAGCCAAAGGGCGGCAGCTGCGCGGGAGAGAGTGCGAACGCTGAAGGATCCGCTCCTTCCAACTCCAGCTGCACTGCGTTGCCTGTGTGGTTCCTGGCAACAAAGCCTGCAGCTTCGGATGTCTGAACGAGCACGTCGCCCACGTTGAGCGCCGCACGCTCAAATTCGATCGGGAACTTCCCCTGCCCCCTCAACGGGGCTTGCTCGGTGTCTGACAGCTTCAGCTGGGTTGCGCTGAGACCGGTGGCCTCGGGATGGAACACCAGAGTGATGGCCTTCCCATCTGGAGCGATGGAGCCGAGGGTGTAGTCATTGCTCGCCTGAACCAGCTGGACTTTCGCGGCATCGACCGCCTCATCGAGCGTGACCGTTACGTCAACCGCTGCGCCCTGCACGAATGCCTCGTGCGGCGGCACCGTAGCCACGGTCATCAGGCGTCTCCCTTTTGCTTCTCTGACAAGCCTTGAAGTTGAGCATCCCCCGCATCGAGCAGCTTGAACTTGGGCTGGCGCATCCGCGGATCCACGTACTCATTCACGAACTGGTTCCAGTTCGAGGCCATCAGGCTGAGCATCTGAAAGAAGAGCTCTGGATTGACACGCAGCGACGCTGCAATGCGGGCGCGCTCCTGCCCTGCTTGGTTCCCCGGGGCAAGACGACCGGGAAAACGAGTGTGTTCGAGAAACACCAGCGCGAAACCTTCCGGAGAGGACGCGAGCTGGAGTCCGTTGCTGTAAGCGGGCACCGGTTCGGTGCTCCAGTCGATGGCCGGTTCTTGCGTCGCCGCGGCCGGCTGTGCTTTCGGCGCCTTGGCGCTCTCGGGCGGCGCTTCCTCGGACTGCGATTCGTCGCTCGTCGCGCGCGCAGCAGCGCGCGCCTCATGCTGCTGACGAAGCTCTTCGAGTGCCCGAAAATTTAGCTCATCCATGCGGTTGCTCCTTGTGCCAGCGCCCGGAGAAGGCGGCGCTCTGGTGAGGTGAATCTAGGCCCCAACGCGCTTCCGGACGGATTAATCCGGGTTAAAGGACCAACGGTATCTAGCGGACATTAATCAGGGTTAAAGTTCGGCTCCGGCAGTTGCTTCGGAGCGGACCGTGGGCACATATCAATGTGGCAACAGCGCCGGATTGGAGACCCCTCATGCCCACGATTCAGACCCGAGAACAGCTTCAGGCCCACGTCGCCGCAGACGAGACACTGGGCTCGGTGGCCTACGCGTTGGACCTTCGCAACATCGACCTGCACGGCGTCGACCTCACGCGCTGTCACTTCGTGGCCTGTGACCTGCGCGGTGCCGACTTGAGCGACGCGCTACTGAACGACGCCATCTTGCACGTGTGTAACCTCTCTGAGGTCAACCTACGGGGCGCGACTCTCAGCGGCGCAAACCTCACCGACTGCCGGCTCCAAGGTTCGCTGCTTAACGAGGCGAACTTCGACGAAACTTGTCTGGCGCACGTGGACTTTGCTGGCAGCACGTGGCGCGACGCGCGCCTGCGTGACGTGGACCTGACGGGCGCAAACCTCGCAGGGTCCGACCTGGAGTCCGCGACGGTGTCGAGTCGTCAGCTGATGGGTGCCGACCTGCGCAATGCGCGCTTCGCGCTTGCGAAGTTCGCTGGCGCGGACCTGCGCACGACTCAATTCAGTCGCTGGTCGCGCTTCATTCAGTGCTTGTTCGACGACGCCGATCTCTCGGGACTGGATCTGCGAGGTGTTGACTTCAATCAATCGAGCTTCAACGGCGCCAACCTTTCGCGAGCGCGACTAGACGAGGCAACCTTGACGGACTCATCTTTCCGCTCGGCAATTTTGGAGGACGCTTCATTGATCTGCGCGAACGCCGAAGGCAGCGACTTCGAAGGAGCGCAGCTGTCGCGCAGTGACTTGAGTCGCGGCGTGCTCAACCGCACCAACTTCAGCGGTGGGCACGCCATCGGCGCTCGCTTCGGCGCGAGCCAGCTGCATCAGTCGCGCTTCAAGTCGGCCAACTTGAGCAACGCGCTGCTGTGTCACGCTGCGCTCCACGACGCGGACTTCTCCCACGCGACCCTCGAGCACTGCGACCTCGGCTTCGCTGACCTTCACGGTGCGAACTTTCACCGCTCACGTATGGGACAGGCCAGCCTGCGAGGTGCCCGGATGGCCGCGGTGCGAGCCACCGATGCGAAGCGCGCTGCGGCGGAGGACTTTCAGCGATGAGCAGCGAACTGCCCTGCCCTCCCGATGGCCGGCGCATCGACACGCTGCGCTCGACGCATCGCACTCGCAACGCCTACCTACGCTTCCCTAGCGGCGCGCGTGCAGTTGTCTGCGATGATCAGCTCGAGCTAGTCTCCAGTGAAGGTCAGCTCGTCGCCTGCTTCAACACGACCACCGGCGCGCTCACCTTGCATTCCATGGGCGACCTCACGCTGCTCAGCGCGGGCAAGCTCAAGCTTCGGAGTTCTGAAGCTGTCGAGCTCGATGCACCCGTGATCCGACAGCGGTGCAAAGAGTTTGGGCTGGAAGCAGAAGAAGCCAGGCTGGAGACCACGCGTTGGCAACTTCGAGCCCAGCGCATCCTCGAGCGCAGCACAGACGTGTATCGGCGCGTGGAGCGAGTCTATGAAACGCGCGCCGAGACAATCCGAAACGTCGCGCGGCATGGTCTGAACTTTCTAGCCGAGCGCGCATCGATCATTAGCCGCGAGGAAACGCGCGTCGACGGCAAACGAGTGCTACTCGGCTAGCGCGCGCAGGAGAACCACATGTTTCCTATGTCCAGCGTCGAAAACGGCATGTGCTTCGCCATGCCCGACACATGCAAGGTGCCCGCGCCTCCGGCGCCTCCCATTCCCATACCGTTCCCCAACATGGGCCAGGTGAAAGCCGCGAGCAAGACCTCGAAGAAGGTCCTGATTCGCAACAAGGCAGCAGTCGTGGAGCTGTCAGAGATCCCGACGTCGATGGGCGACGAAGCCGGCGTCGGTGGAGGCGTCGTCTCGGGCGCCTTCGCCCAGAAGATCACGTTCAAGAAGGGCAGCGCCAAGGTGCTCGTGGAAGGCAAGGGCGCGGCTTTCTTGACCTGCACGACAGGCCACAACGGCGCCAACGCAAACGCTCCAAACGGCGCGCAGATCGTCCCCAGTCAGAGTGTCGTCTTCATCGCACCTTGATTTTCCCCCAGGATATTTATGTTAATCAACGGCAGGCGTCCACCAGAGCGAGTTCCCTTCGTCTGTGCCCCGAGCCTGGCCGGCACGACGTTCACCACCAAATTGCCTCCGGAGCTCGTCTCGACGAAGCTTTCCCCGGAGACCACACCGCAACGCGTCCCTCGCGCTGCCGATCGCGCGGGCCTAGTAGACTGCCTCGTCGCGGTGATCAAGCTGAGCTTGACACTGAATTCAGGGAACCAGCGCTCCGCAGTTCCGAAGCAGCGGGCCGACGGACTCGGCGGTGAGCTGTTCAGGGAGAGCGACCTGGAAGGTCTCCTGCTCTACGGCGGCGACTTCGCACCCTACAAACGACTAGTCGACGTCACCCTAAGTCCTCCTTCGAAGCTGAAAGAGACCAAGGAGCGCACGATCGAAGTCGGCCCGCTGCGGCGACGGATCGTCGACGGCTACATCCAAGACTTTGGCCCGATGAGTCCATTCCGCGCTCCGCGCAACGAGCTCCTGGGTACGTTCGATGACGAGTGGCTGCGTGACCGTTGGCCTTATTTCCCCAAGGATTTCAACGTCGATTACTTCAACGCAGCCCCAGTCCAGCAACGCATGGAGACTCTGCGCGGTAACGAAGAGCTCACGCTAGTCGGATTCGAAGAGGAGCACACCCGGACTCGCCTCCCAGGCATCACCATTCGCGCCTTCGCACAGTTCGCCAGGGAGTCCGGCTATCGTTTCGAGGAAATCGCGGTGCGCCTCGATACGCTGCACATCGATCTGGCGTCCAGCACACTTCAGCTCGTTTGGCGCGGCCAGATGCCTATCGCAAGTCCGCTCGCGCCGGAGCTGACCCATATCTTCGCCTGCGCAGATCGCCTGCTTACACCGATGCCGCAGCGAGCAGCGCGAGAGCAGTTTGCACGCCTAGTCGAGCGTAACCACCTCGATGAGGACGAACTGGCCACGGCATCCGTCGGGGTGCCCAGGAGCTTCGGCATTCCAGGTCTGAACAAGCAAGCCAGGCTCACGCAGCAACAGCGCGCGCTGAAGAACCAGGTCGAGCCAAGCGGTGGCACCCCTCCTCTTCGCCCGGCGGTGCGGCCCGCGATGACTCGAGAAGCGGTCGAGGAATTCGTGAAGAGCGGGAGCCCGCTCGAGGAGCAAGACTTCACCGGCTGCGATCTGAGCGATCTCGACCTGAGCGCTCGCTCGCTGAAGAACAGCATATTCACCGCAGCAAACCTGTCGCGCTCCGTTCTGCGAGGAGCGGTCCTCGACGGCTCGGTGCTGAGCCACGCGGCGCTGACGGCGAGTGATCTGCGTGGCTCATCGCTCGTTGAGTGCAACTTGATGTGCGCCGAGCTCAGCCGCGCCGAGCTCGCCGGAGCCAACCTGCGTGACGCTCAGCTGGAGCGCGCGAACCTGACCGGAGCGAACCTCAGCTCTGCAGACCTTCGACGCGTCAACCTGACGTCGAGCCTGCTCGATGGCGCCGACCTATCTCAAGCAGACTTAACGCAAGCCAACCTGGCGAACGCTCAAGCGAGCCACGCTATTTTCCGCAAGGCTATTTTGACTGATACCCTCGCGTACGAACTCTACGCGCCCGAAGCAAACTTCGACGAGGCATCCGCCGAGCGCCTTCGGGCCGGGGAGTCGGACCTCAGACGTACTTCCTGGCGCAGAACCGAGGCGTGCGGCGCAAATCTGGAAGGTTCCAACCTGGAACACGCGTGCCTGGAGCTAGCCACCTTCGACGACTCGAGCCTCGCGCACTGCAACTTGAGGGGTGCCAATCTCAGACGCTTCCGAGCTCGGAGCGCCACCTTTCGCCACTGCCGCTTGGCCGAGGCCGATCTGCGCCGGGCCGATCTGATGGAGAGCAACTTCGAGCAAGCCGACCTGCGTGACGCGGACCTCAGCTCGAGCAACCTATTCGAGGTCGAGACGCTGGACGCCGAGCTGAGCGGGGTGCGTCTCAAGGGTGCTGACACCACAGGTTCCAAACTCAGCCACCCCCTACTTGGGATCAAGGAGTAGCCAATGAGTCATCATCCTCTAACCGTCGAGCTTTGGAGTCCCAGCCTACCGCAGAGCTTTCAGCTCCTGCGACTCTCGGGCTACGAAGCCATCTCTGAGTGCTTCGATCTCAGCCTGCACTTCGCTCCCCCGGATGCTGAGGTCGATGTGGACGCGTGCTTGAAGCCCGGTACACGCGCGGCAGTCGTCTTCAAGCGACACGACCAAGTGATCCGCGTGATTCACGGTTGCTTGCTGGAGCTCGAAACCAGGAGCGCTTCCGCGGAGAGCTCAGACGTCCCGGCTGGCTGGGTCGCTCGTTTCGCGCCGCGCCTGTGGAGCTCGAAGTTTCAGATCCACACGCAGGTGCACGACGGCCCGCTGCATGAAATCGTGGAACGTGTGCTGCGTCGCTCGGGACTCCACAAGGGCCTCGACTACGAGTTCAGGCTCGCGGAGACCTATCCAAGTCGGGAGTTTGCGTTTCAGTACAAGGAGTCCGACTTCGCCTTCGTTTCCCGGTTGCTCGAGCACTGGGGGATCGCCTTCAGTTTCGAACATGGCACGCGCGACCGAGTGATCTTCACGGACGGCAACGCGGCCATGCTGGACATCGCTTGTTGGCGGGCTCCAGCCGGCGACGCTGGCGAGCGTGACCCCGAAGGGGACGTCCCAGAGAACCCCAGTGCGGGCCACAAGACGACGACGACCCTACACTTCACGCAGTTCGGCGGTAGCGAAGAGGCGGCTTCCGACTCCGTGGTTGAACACAGCCGAAGAACGCAACGCGTGCCTGCCCGCTTCGCCACTCACGACTACAACTACCGCCTGCCCCACGTTCGCTTGGAAGCCCAGCACGAAGTGCTCGAACAAGGGGACGGAAGTGTGGTGGAGCACGGCCTGCACCCGAAACTACCAGACGAGGCCGCGCACTTCGCTAAAATCCGCGCGGAACTACTCGGCAGTGCCCGTATCTTGCATCGCGGCATCGCCGGCTCCCCACTCCTGCGCGCGGGAGGCTCGTTCCGTCTGCACCCAGACTCCGAAGGCAATGACACGAGCCTCCTCGTCCACCGGGTAGAGCACTGCTTGGCTGGTACATACAGCGCGCGCTTTCATGCGCAACCAATGGAGGCTACCTATCGCCCAGCGCTCCTCACCCCCAGGCCCGTCATCGCAGGCTACTTGAGCGGCGTGGTCCAAGGCGAGGACCCCGTTAGACCAAACCTCGACGCCCAGGGCCGCTATCAAGTTGCGTTCAACTGCGAAGACGACCAGCCAGATGGGCAACGCCCTAGACGGCCCATGCGCATGTTGCAGTCACACGCAGGCGCGAACTACGGCATGCACTTTCCGCTCAAGCCTGGGACCGAAGTTGCGATTGGGTTCATGAACGGCGATCCGGATCGCCCATTCATCGCGGGCGCGCTACCCAATCCCATCACCCCGAGTCCGGTGCGTGGCGAACGCGGTAACCTGCGGCGCAACGTGATCCAGTCGATGAACGGAGTACGGGTCGAACTCGACGACGGTTCTCGGTGACCTCAGTGTCCATTTCGGCTCGATTCGCGCCGCGCAAGGCGCGAACCAGCAACGATTCCTGCCGGAGCCGAAGCTTGCAGCGGCGAAGAGCCAGCGCTCTGACCAGGAACGTGCAGGTGGGACGCGCCTGACAGAGCATCCTGATGCATGCACTACGACTCGCGTTGGTTCGGCTTGGTTGCATGCGTCGCCCTGAGCGTCAGCGCCGGATGCGACGTCGGCTCTGAGACCTCGGGAGGCAGCGGCGGTGACGGCGGCACGCAGGCCACGGCTGGTAGCTCCGCAGGCGGAACGCTGGGAGGGAGCGCTGGGACGAGCGGCTCCGGCGGCTCGAGCGCCGGGTCGGGCGCCAGCGGCTCGGGCGGCCAGGCAACCGGAGGAGTCGCCAGCACCAGCGGAGGAACGGGTGGAGGCGCAGGAACTTCGGGTGCGGGCGGCACCGCAAGTGTTTCCCCGCGAGAACGCCTGCTCCAGAAGTTGACCAGCTTGTCCGGTGACTACGTGCTCTCAGGTCAGCACAACCGTGAGCCAAACTCCTCCCCGGCGAAGTGGACCGACGCCATCCACGACACGACCGGCAAGTATCCCGCGCTCTGGAGTGGCGACTTCCTCTTTCAGCAAGACAACATCGACCATCGCTGGGACATGATCGCCGAAGCCAAGCGTCAAGCAGAGGCTGGTGCCGTTGTCGATATCATGTGGCACGCCTGTCCACCGAACACCGGTGATCCGTGCGGATGGGACAGCAACGGTGTGCTCAGCCACCTGAGCGATAGCGACTGGGCGGACCTCATCACCCCTGGCAGCGAGCTTCAGCAGAAGTGGATCGCGCGCTTGGATGAGATCGCGGTCTACCTCCAAGACCTAGAGGATGCAGGCGTCGCGATCCTGTTTCGCCCGCTGCACGAGATGAATCAGGGCGCCTTCTGGTGGGGAGGGCGCCCAGGTCCCGATGGAACGCGACGGCTCTACCAGATCACCCACGACTACCTCGTCAAGACGAAGGGTCTCGACAACCTGGTGTGGATCTGGGACGTGCAAGACCTGAGCTGGGACTTCGCAGACTACAGCCCAGGCGCCGACTACTTCGACGTTGCCGCCCTGGATGTGTACGGCGACGGCTACACGACCGCAAAGTACCAAGCCATGTTGGACGTCTCCGAAGGCAAGCCCATCGCGATTGGCGAGTGTCAGCGCTTGCCCACCGCTGCGGAGCTCGAGGCGCAGCCGCGTTGGGTGTTCTTCATGGCGTGGGCGGAGCTGGTCTACGACTACAACAGCGACGACGAGATCCGCGCGCTCTACTCATCGCCTCGGGTGCTCACTCGAGACGAACTCTAGCGGGAGGCGAGGTCGAGCGTTTCAAGCAGGGGTCGGCATGCGAGTCTTGAGCAGCAGACGCACGAAGCGCTTCTCCAGCTCTCTGGCGCGTTGAGTCGCGACGTCAAGCTCTTGTTCGAGCTTGTTGATGCGGCTCTGCGCCAGCACCTGACAGTAGTCCAGGTCAGACCGCGCGCGGTCGCGCTGATTCGCGAGGCGGCGAATGGTCTGACTCGAGACGGTGTAAAGCTCGCTGGTTACTGCACCGTCCGGGTGATGCGCGTCCCAGCGGACGAGAAGCTCCGTCGGAGCGTCGACGAAGTCGTGCGTGAACTCGCGTGAAGCTGCAGAATCGCGTTGGGTCATCGATTTCTCCATATTTCGTTTCCTTTCGGTAATGAACGATGCAGGGCTCTCGAGCGCCGCTGCGCTGCCCTCGAGCATCGACTCACCTGGAGGAGAGGGCTCGAACAGCAACGCGCTGGATGCTCCATTATACGCCGAGAGCCCCTGTTCCTGGCTCTCGAACGCTCCCTAAAGCGGACATTATCTGTCCGCCTCAAAGACCTCTGGCGACGAGCCTTAGATCGCTTGTTCGCGGCGCTCCTTGAATAGGCAACTCAAGTCGCGCAGTCGTTCAGCACCTGGCGCGTTTCGGACTTGAGCCACTCGATGACGGCGCGCACGCGCTTCAGGCTCAGAGCGTGACGTTTGTCAGACTGCGTCGCGCCTGCAGCTTTTGGGGGTGAGGAGCGTTGTAGGTGCGTCGGTTGCCAACCAGGGACCACCCCGTTACGGTGCGCTATGATCGATCAAGCGCCCGCCGTAGAGGTCAGGCACTTGTACAAAGTGTTTGGCGATCATCCCAAGCGCGCTCTCGAAATGCTCGAACGAGGCGTGAGTAAGGCTGCAATCTTCGAGCGCACCGGGATGACGATTGGCGTTGAAGACGCGAGCTTCAGCGTGTCCCCGGGAGAGATCTTCGTGGTGATGGGCCTATCGGGCTCAGGCAAGTCCACCCTGCTTCGCATGCTCAATCGCCTGATCCAGCCGAGCGCTGGGCAGGTGCTGATCGAAGGTCAAGACATCACTCAGCTGAGTGAGCGTGAGTTGATCGACGTGCGGCGCAGGAAGATGAGCATGGTCTTCCAGTCGTTCGCGCTCTTGCCGCACCTCAGAGTGTGGGAAAACGTCGCGTTCGGCCTCGAGATCGCAGGCGTCGAGAAGCAAAAGCGCCGCGCTCGGGCGCTCGACGTGCTCGAACAAGTCGGGTTGAAAGCACAGGCCGATAGCTATCCGCCTCAGCTCTCCGGCGGCATGCAGCAACGGGTTGGTCTCGCCCGCGCGCTGTGCACGGAGCCCGCGGTGCTCTTGATGGATGAGGCGTTCAGCGCCCTGGACCCGCTGATCCGCAGTGAAATGCAGGACGAGCTGGTGCGGCTCCAACGTCAGCACTCGCGCACCATCGTGTTCATCTCCCACGACTTGGACGAAGCGATGCGCATCGGTGACCGCATCTTGATCTTGGAAGCGGGACGCGTGGTGCAACTGGGCACGCCTCACGAGATCCTGGAGAACCCAGCGAACGACTTCGTGCGCTCGTTCTTCCGCAACGTGGACGTGACCAAGTTCTATCGCGCGGGCGACGTCGCTGCGCACCACGACGAGCTGGTGCTAGACGCCACGGAGACCGACCTCTCCGTGTTGCTCGAGCAGCTGGTCCAGGCGGAGCGAGACGTCGCGTATTTGCGTGCCGCGAGCGGCGCCTTCACGGGGCTCGTTACCGAGCAACGCCTGCGCGCGGCGCTCGCTGCCGGTCACGATCTCGAGTCAGCGTTGCTCGAGGTCACGCAGGTGGACGCAAGCGAACCACTCGGCGATGTCGTGGCTCAAGTCGCAGACAGCCGCTACGCACTTCCAGTCTTGGACGCAGCGGGACGCCTCACGGGTGTCCTCTCCAAGCGTGAACTCTTGAAGGCGCTCGCGCGCGCGAGCTGAAGGAGCCCATGATGACTTCCGATGTCCCCGGGCGCTTGCCCATCGGGGATGGCATTTCTCGCGCCGTAAGCTTCTTGCTCGCGCACTTCCAACCGCTGTTCGATCGCATCGCGTGGTTCGTCGACGGGCTCACCAACGCGCTTCAGCTTGGACTCCTGTGGCTCCCGCCGTGGTTCGTGACGGCTGCGCTGGTGCTGCTCGCGTTGTGGCGGGTTGGGCTTGGGCTCGCGTCGTTCACCGCGGTGGCCTTCGCGCTCGTGGTCAGCCTCGGTCTCTGGCAAGAGACGATGGCGACGCTCGCGCTGGTGCTCGCATCCACGCTGCTTAGCTTGCTGATCGGGTTGCCGTTGGGCATCTGGGCGGCGCGCCGTGACTGGGTCGATCGGGCGCTACGTCCGGTGCTGGACTTGATGCAGACGATGCCAGCGTTCGTCTATCTGATCCCCGCGGCAATGTTTTTCGGCTTGGGGCGTGTGCCTGGCGCCATCGCGACCATCATCTTTTCGATGCCTCCAGCGGTGCGCTTGACGAACCTTGGGATCCGTCAGGTGCCGAAGGAGATGGTCGAAGCGGGTCTGGCTTTCGGCGCGACCCGGCGCCAGCTGCTGTTCAAGGTGCAGATCCCTCAGGCGATGCCGTCGATCATGGCCGGCATCAATCAGAACATCATGCTCGCGCTCTCGATGGTGGTGATCGCTTCGATGATCGGCGCCGGAGGGCTTGGAAACTCCGTCTTGCGCGGCATCCAGCGCTTGGATGTCGGGCTCGGCTTTGAAGGTGGGATTGGCGTCGTGCTGCTCGCCATCGTGCTCGATCGCATCACCCAGAGCTTTGGCGCTGGGCCCCGTGAGTCGTTGCGAACACGATTCGCCACGTTGTTCAAGAGCGCTCCTCACCCCCAAGAGAAGGAGGAGGCGTCGTGAAGTCGCAGCTCGGCAAGTTGAGGCACGCGCTGTTCGTCGTGCTTGCGCTTCTGGCCCTGGGCTACGTGGCGCGCTTTGGTGGTGGAGCAACGCAAGCAGCATCGCCTGCAGCTAGCGCCGAGGCGGACGCTAGCGCGCAGCCACAGGCGGCAGGGACGGACAAGGCGACTGGCAACGCCGTCAAGCCGCCTAGTGCCATGTGGAAACACAAGCTACGCATCGGCTGGACCGCGTGGGCCGATGCCGAGTTCGTCACGAACCTGGCGAAGCGCATCCTGGAGGAGCGCATGCACTACGACGTCGAGCTCGTGATGGCAGACGTCGGTATCCAGTATCAAGGCCTAGCCGATGGCAGCCTCGATTTGATGCTCATGGCGTGGCTGCCGAAGACCCACGCAAACTACTGGAAGAAAGTCGCGGGCAAGGTCGTCAACCTGGGACCGCTGTACACCGGTGCGAAGCTCGGCTGGGCGGTGCCAGATTACGTCCCACGCAGCCAGGTCGCATCACTGGCGGATCTGCAGAAGCCGGCCGTTGCAAACAAGCTCGAGGGGAAGATCCAGGGCATCGATCCAGGGAGCGGGCTGATGCAGGTCTCCGAGCAGGTGCTCACCGACTACGGGCTCAAGGAGCAACTCGTCTCGTCGAGCGGCGCGGCGATGACCGCTGCGCTGGATCGGGCGATCCGGCGCAAGCAGTGGATCGTGGTCACCGCCTGGAGCCCGCACTGGATCTTTGCCAAGTGGAAGCTGCGTTACCTCGAGGATCCAAAGCACGCGTTTGGTGCAGCGGAGCGCGTCCACGCGCTGGCGCGCCAGGGCTTCGACAAGGACTACGACCCGAAGCTGGTCGGCTTCTTGACCCGCATGTTCCTGCCCTTGAGCGAGCTCGAGGCGGCCATGCTGGAAGCAAGCAACAGCAGCGTGGAACGAGCCGTCGACCACTACGTGGAAGAACACGGCGCGCGGATCGACTACTGGATCAGCGGAAAGTCACCGACCAGCGGCTGATCTAGAACTCTGGATCGAGCTCGACTTCATCGAGCTCTTT
>JBFXBK010000130.1:0-21574 GCA_050183255.1 Polyangiaceae bacterium
GTAGCGACTGACAACAGGGTCTCGGTTCATGGGGATGCTCCTGGCGATGCGCGGTAGTGCCCTTGCGCCCTCCAATCATTGTCCAAGACAAAACTTTGTCAATGCCATTCGTCTGGTTTTGTCTGCATTTGTCCAAGTTTTGTCCACCTGTTGCCCAGACGAAACAATAGCTCATAAGTCGCTGAATCTACTCGTGTCCTATGCCTGGGAGCCCAGATTGGCCCCCTCATGCAGACGGACAAATATTGGACAACGTGTCGCCCAGCACACGCGTGGCTGCGTCGCGGTTCGGAGAGCCCTGCGCGCGCATCAATCCGCGACGAAGCGCGGGTCAGCCGTGCTGCACGCGCAACACGTCCAGCAACGACGTGAGCGACTTCCAGTCGGTAACGATCGCGTAGCGCGAGTCGTCGAAGCGCAGCATCGGAGCCTGGGCGCCCCCGACCCACAGCGCACTGAAGCGCGGCAAGCGTTCGAGCAGTGCGCCGATCGCCGCCTTCGCGCGCCGGAGATCGTACCCCAGTGCGACTGACAGCCCAACGGCATGCGCGCGCATGCCGAGCGCAGCCTCGATGATGTCTTCGACCGGAGTATTCACGCCCACGAGGCGCGGCCGGACCCCGCGCGCAGCCGCGATCAAGCTCACCAGCTCCAGACCTAGGCCGTGCTGCTCATCGGGCAGCGTGGCGAGCAGTAGGACCGGCCCCGAGTCGGGCTCCGTGTCGAACAACAATTGCCGACAGCGGGAGCTCAGCTGCTGACTAAACAGGTGCTCATGGCGGACCGCAAGCTCTCCCGCCTCCCACAGAGACCCGACGCGGTCGATCAGCGGCGCGGCGTAGTCCGTTGCGAAGCGCTCCGCGCCCAGGCTGTCTGCGGCGTCTGCCAAGGCATCGCGCAGGAAGTCGACGTCCTCCTGCTTCAGCCGGGCAATCACGGTGTCGAGCTCCGGGGGGGGCAGGCGGGAGACGCTAGCCCTTGAACCGCCAGCGCTCCGCTGCAGGAGCGCCTTGAGCTCCTCCTCGCTCATTTGCACGGCCTCGCCAGCGCGGGCGCCGGCATCCATCGCGCGGCGCACCAAGATCAAGCGGGCGACGTCTGCATCCGAGTAGACCCTAGCCCCGCTCTGGGTGCGACTTGGCACTGGGAAGCCATAGCGGCGCTCCCAAATCCGGAGCTTGTCCGGCGTGATGCCGGTAAGCCGCGACGTGACGCCGATCGAATACTCAGATTGCATCTCGGCTTCGCGATCAGGCTGCTGCGTCATACTCCCGACCGAGTCTGTCGAACCATCCCGGCACTTAGTCAATGGTCAGTGCGTTTGCTGGGAGCGGTTGCCTCGCCACCCGAGCCGCGCGTTGGCGGTTTTTGCCGCAAGCGCGCCGGTTCGCACCAAAGTTTGGCGAATCACCCAGCTCTCCTCTGCCTCGATGACTTGGATGTTCCGCCCCTGTTTGGTGCCCACCACCTCGCCAGCGCGGAAACACAAGCGATTAGTAAGAAGTGCCGGTACTCGCTCCCCCGCCACGGTCAGCCCTCGCAAGTTGAGCGGATCTGCCGCGCTGATGGATACCAACGCAGGTTCACAGGTCTCGCGGCGCAGCGCCCGGAGCTGACTGACCGCCTCAGGGAGCGCGTACTGCTCCCCGGAGAAACCAGCGACGAAGCGCCCCCCTCGGAGCTCACCGCGCGCCTCGAGACGCCGCAGCACTCTGACCAGGTCCCGCCAAGGGGGAAGCCCGGCTTCGCGCTCTACGAGCCTGCGAAACACCACGCCCCAGCGCACCAGGAGTCGCCGTGCGATCTGCTCGGTCTGATTCCACGCGGCATCGGGTTCGAGGTTGGTGCCGTGACCCACCGCTGCATCAAACAACGACCAGCGCCCACCAAGCTCCATCCCCTGCCCTGCGCGCCGTCCATGCCGCCGATGCATCTGTCCACGTTGGGCGCTAGGAACGATCAGAGCACGCAGCCCTGCGAAGCTATCGCTGTTGGCGAGCCCCAGCGCCACCAGCTCAGCGAGGCCCTCCTCCACCTGAGTGCGCAGGAGCCCGCTGCGCCCCATGAGGTCCATGAAGAAGCACGCACCTGATGCTTGCAGCACCTGCTGCAAGCGAGCGGCGGCGGAAGAGAGCTCAGAGCCTTCGTCGTTGGGTTCGCTGCCAGCACACCACACCGCAAGGTTCGTACGACTCACCAGCGCGACCGGCGTAGCCCGCACCGGAGCCGGCTTACCCCGACGTGCGCTGGTGGACTGGGGCGGCGTGCGCCGGAGCCAGGTAACCCGACCCGACAGGCACAACAGGTCGAGCCATGCGGGGTCGTAGTTGGCGATCCGCGCTGGAAGGATCTCCTGTTCCCAAGCCGCGGCGGGCGCCTCGAAACCTTCGAGCTGGTCGAGCACTTGGGCCAGCGCGTCGGGCCCCGAGCCTTGATGCCCGGGCTCGACGCGCTGCCAGCGCAGGAGGAAGCGCATGAAGTCGGTTTGCTGGACCGGTTCGATCTCGCTGCGCAACCGCGCGAGGGTGTAGCGATGGATGCGCGCGAGGAGCCCACGCTCACACCACTCGTGCCCTTCGCGCTGTTCACCGCTCTGCCTGGTGAAGGAACCGCGCAGCACGAAGCCCTCGGTTTCGAGCGTGAGCAGCGCGAGCTCCACGTCCTCCACCGGCAAGGCCAGCTCGTGGGCAAGCGTTGCCGCACGGATCGGCCCACGACACTCCACCTGGCCCCGGACCAACTCCACGAGGATCTCTTCACGACTGCGCTGGACATTGGGTAGTAGCTTTTGCGGGATGTTGATCAGCGGCGTCTCAGCTGCCCCAGGGTACGCAGCGCGAAGCTCGGCCAAGCGCTCTACGGCTATCCACAACCCGCACCCCGTGGGCGTCGTGGCCAACGTCACGCGCCCACTCTGAACCAACGCCTCGAGCCCGGAGCGCCAGCCCAGGTCCCCTGCGCTCTCCTGGCTCACAGCACCCAACACTTGCAGCGCGTCGGCGAGCTCCTCCGCGTCACGAACCGTCGGCCAAGCTTCTTCCTGAACTCTCGCGATGGCTTCGGGGTCCAGCGCACCGAGTTCGCTCGCCTGTGACGGAGAAAGCCAGCGCCGCGCGGAAACGGCCTGGGTGCGGCGCTCCTCGAGAGGGGCGTCGTCGAGGAATGCGTAGGGTCGCGCACTCAGAATTTCCAAGGAGAGGGGTGACGGCTCGGTGAGATCTCGCGCGACGAGTCGTTTCTCGCCGCCGACTACCGCGGCCAGCACCGCCTCGAAGGCGCACACATCCATCGCCTCGACCAGGCAGTCGTTGACCGTCTGTTGGACGAGCGGATGCTCTGGAACCTCCCGTGGTCCTTCCAAGTTCTCCTGACAGGCGACTTGATCCGGGAAGACGAGCGTCAGCAGATCCGCGGCGTTCATGCGCTGGAGCCGCGGGGGAACCCGGCTGCCCCCACGGAAACGGGATATCGCAAGCGACCGGGTCGCGTTCCAGCGCCAACGCGTCTCGAACATGGGAGCGACCAACAGCGCCTGAATCAACAGCGGCCGCACGGTGTTCGGGTGCAAGTAGCGGAACACCTCTTCGAGAGGGAACGAATGCGTGGGGCCAAGGGACAAGATGAGCGCGTCCTCGGTAGCAGCTGCCTGCAGCTCGAAGTTGAAGCGCTGGCAGAAGCGCTTGCGAAGGCTAAGCCCCCAAGCGCGGTTCACACGGCCGCCAAACGGCGCGTGGAGGACGAGCTGCATGCCACCGCTTTCATCGAAGAAGCGCTCGAGCACCAGCGTGTCCTGCGTCGGGAGACAGCCAAGCGCCTGGTGCGCGGCCGCAAGGTACTCGATGAACTGGCTCGCCGCTGCCATCGGTATCCCAGGACTCGTGAAGCGCTCGGCCAGCCGCTCCAGCTCGGCGCAGGTGGGTGGTGACCTCGGTGGAGAATCAGGCAAGGCGCTGAGCGCATCGTCCACCTCGGCCCGCAGCCGGCTCACCGCCAGGGATAGCTCATCGGTGCGCGCAGGCGCTTCACCGAGCCAGAAAGGGATGCTCGGGGGTAGCCCTCGTGCGTCCTCGACTCGCACCCGCCCCGGCTCGACCTTGACGATGCGCCACGACGCATTTCCCAGCTGGAAAATATCGCCGGCCATGCTCTCGATCGCGAAGTCCTCATTGATGGTTCCCACGAAGTATCCGCCAGGATCGGCAACGACTTCGTAGTCGAAGGTGTCGGGGATCGCTCCGCCGTTGGTCATCGCCGTCAGGCGAGCACCGCGACGCGGCTTGAGCAGCTCGCCGACGCGGTCATAGTGCAAATGCGCGCCGCGGCGGCCGCGCCGGGTGGTGAACCCGTCAGCAAGCATCTCCAGGATCCCGTCGAACACTTCTCGGGAGAGGTCACGGTACGGGTACGCGCGCCGAACCAGTGCGAACAGCGCGTCGCTCTTCCACTCCTCTTCCGCGGCCACCGCTGCGACCAGCTGCTGCGCCAGGATGTCGAGGGGGGCTTCTGGTATCTGCACACGGTCGAGCTCGCCACGCTCGAAGGCGTGCAGCAGCGCCACCTGTTCGACGAGTTCGTCGCGCGAGAGGGGAAAAACGCGGCCTTTCGGTACACCGCCCAGGCTGTGCCCCGCGCGGCCGACTCGCTGCAGCAAGGTCGCGATACTGCGCGTCGACCCGAGCTGGCAGACGAGTTCCACGGCGCCAACGTCAATTCCGAGTTCGAGGCTCGCGGTTGCGACCAGCGCCGACAGCTCCCCCGACTTCAATCGCTGTTCCGCACGGAACCTTTGTTCACGCGAGAGGGAACCGTGATGTGAGGTAACTTTGTCCTCTCCAAGGCGGGTCGCGAGGTGCCGCGTGACCCGTTCGGCGACGCGCCGCGTGTTGACGAACACCAGCGTCGTCCTGTGCTCTCGAATCAACTCGGCGACGCGATCGTAGATTTCCTCCCAAACCTCGCCCGCCATCACGGCTTCGAGGGGGCTCGGCGGCACTTCGATCGCTAGATCCAAGTGCCGCTTGTGCCCGGTATCCACGATGTGGACGGGCCGAGCCCGGCCACGGCTCTCCTCTCCCCCCAAGAAATCCGCGACGCGTTCGATGGGCTTCTGCGTGGCTGAGAGGCCGACGCGCACGAAGCCGGGAGCGAGCGCCTCCAAGCGCTCGATGCTGAGAGCCAAGTGGCTGCCGCGCTTGTCGCGCACCAAGGCGTGGATTTCGTCGACGATCAGCGTGCGTACGCCCTTGAGGAGCTCGCGACCGCCGCGACTCGTGAGCAAGATGTACAGCGACTCCGGCGTGGTCACGAGCACATGGGGCGGCTTCTTCAGCATGCGTGCACGCTCGCTGGACGCGGTGTCTCCGGTCCGCACGCTGACCCGCAGCGAAACGTCTGGCAGGCCTTGAGCCCTCAATTCCTCGCGGATCCCCTCGAGCGGGACCTGCAGGTTCTTCTCGACGTCGTTGCTGAGCGCCTTGAGCGGCGAGACGTAGAGCACGTAGCAGCGGTCTTCGAGCTCAGAGCCGAGGCCCAGCTCGATCAGTTCATTGAGGGCAGACAGGAACGCAGCCAGAGTCTTACCGGAGCCGGTCGGCGCTGCGATCAACGTGTGCTCCCGAGCTGCGATCAGCGGCCAACCTGCGATCTGCGGGGCGCTCGGCTCACCCAAGGCGCTCGCGAACCACGTCCGCACCGCGGGGTGAAATAGCTCGAGGGCGCGAGAACGCGCGGCGGGGCGGCTCATCCAGGCAGCATGGCGCCCTCACGACGCGGGATCCAGCGGTGCCCGCGTCTGAACGGGACGCTCCTGACACCCCGTTGGCAAAAGGCCTTGCGAGGCGGCCACCGAGCCGCTGCAATGTCGCCCCTATGGCGCACTATGAAGCCGGGCCCGGGGATTTGGAGCTGATCGTCGACACCTTCAGCGAAGGGATCGGGGCGCGCATGGCCTACGACGTCACGGTGCGTTGTTCGGAACTCAACGTCTCCGCAGACGTCGATCCCGAGACGCCGGAGTCCCTGACCGGCAGCGTCGAAATCCCAATCGCGGCGTTCGTGGCTCACGCGCTCTACCGCAACAAGTCGCGGCGCCCGGCAGATCTATCGAGCTCCGACGCGCGGCAGATCGGCGAGAAAAGTCGAGACAAGCTACGGGAAGCCTTCGGTTCCCACATTCGCATGAAGCTCAAGGCCGAGCGCCGTTCGGCGGATAGCGTGGTGCTTGCCGAGGTCGAGGGTGCGAGTACGACCCTGCGTGTGAACGTCAGCGCGACGCCGAAAGACGGCGTGCTGGAACTCAGCGGACGCGGAGAGGCGTCCCTCAGCAAGCTCGGCGTTCCCAAGGTGAAGGCGCCACTTGGGCTGATGGTGGTCGCGGATCGAGTGGAGCTGAAGCTCAGCGGAAAGCTCCGCTTGGCGTAGGCATTCGGCGCGAGCGTTCGGTCTGCTAGAATCCCCGCGCATGCACCTGATTGGGCTGCGCATCGCGGGGCTGATGCCCTTTCGCGACATCGTCCTGCCGTTCGTGGACGACGGTGGAGAGCCGCGCATGCTCACAGTGTTGTACGGCGCCTCCGGCGTCGGCAAGACCACGGTGATTCACGCCATCGGTTCTACGCGTCCGGGCTACGCCATCGCACAACCACGCAGCGCAGCGACGGCCTCGCGAGCCGAGGACGATTTACCATGGGTGAATGCTGACTGGCGGCTAGGTGACGACGACCCGGAGCGGCCACACGCGCTGCGCATCGCGTCGCCGGGGGGAACCGTACTGCTCGAACCGGAAGCGGAGCTCTTACGGCGCCGTGAGCAAGCGCTGTTCGACAAGCTAGCGAAGGACCGCGGCTTTGTGTTCTTGGCGTTCGCGAGCACGCGCTGGTTTTCGCGCCAGCCCCTGGTGCTCACCTCCCCTGTACGCAGCGTTGGCCGTTATGACGTGCGCACCCCACACAATTTGGACGACGCGACCCGCAGTGATCTATCGCGGGAGACCAAGCAATCCCTTGCCTACGCCGAAATCGGTTCCGCACTGCAACGCTCTGGCGGTTCGCGCGTCGCGACGCCGAAGCTCGAGATCCTTGGCGCGGCCATGCGCACCGCCGTGAACAGCCTGGTGAGCCTGACGGGGCACATGTACCACGGCCTGGATCCGCTCAGCTTCGAGCCGATGTTCTCGTCACCCAACGGGCAACGGCTGAACTTCGACTCGCTGCCGAATCAGGCGCGACACCTGGTCGCCTTCGCGGCGCTCCCGACGCGGGCCCTGTGGGCGGCCTACCCTGGCTGCGACCCGCGAGTCAGCGAGGGCGTCGTGTGCATCGATGACGTCGACTTGCATCAAGACCGCGGCACTCAGGCGCGGCTCCTGCCGTCGCTACGCGCGGCGCTGCCGGGAGTGCAATGGATCCTCACGACGTCGTCGTCGGAGGTAGCGGGCAGCGCGGACACTCGAGACGTGTTGGCGCTACGCTGGGACGACGACGAGGTCGCGCTTTACGCGGGCGTCGAAGCGCGCGTCCACTGATCTGGGTGCAGTTCAGCGGCTTTTCGACCCGGGCCATCCGGTCCGCAGCATTCCTAGCAAAAGTGAGCACTTGGGGCTGATCACTTCTCGTCGCCACTAGCCACATGCCTAGCGAACCCGTCGGCGCATACATCTGCGCGCGGGGATGGGATGGTTTGCCAGAGCCGCATTTTACCGTGCGGCAATAACTAGCGCGCGACAGGTACGCGCGGTGGCTTCGCTCGCGAAGCCGATAGGGAGAGGTGTATGCGACGTATTGCCATGGGTGTGATGCTGCTGTGGGCTGTGGGTTGCAACCAGATCGAAGAAGACACGGGTGGGGCAGGCCAACGCTCCGAAGCGGGAAGCGGGGGTGGGTACGCCACGGGAGGCATGCCGGGAACCGCTGGCGGCGGTGGGTACGCAACCGGTGGAGACCCCGCCGGCGGTGAGTGCAGCGGCGGCGACGCCGGTGATCCCGGTTGGGGCGGTGATGGTGGCTACGGAACCGGTGGGAGTGATCCCGGTTGGGGCGGTGATGGTGGCTACGGAACCGGTGGGAGTGATCCCGGTTGGGGCGGTGATGGTGGCTACGGAACCGGTGGGAGTGATCCCGGTTGGGGCGGTGACCCCGGTTCGGGCGGCTACGGCACCGCCGGCAGCGCGGGTGATCCTGGCTCGGGCGGCGGATGCGGTGATCCCGGCGGATACGGTGGATACGCAGGCACGGGTTGCGGCTCGGGCGGCTACGCGACCGGCGGCAGCGGGGGTGATCCTGGCTCGGGCGGCTACGCGACCGGCGGCAGCGGAGGTGATCCTGGCTCGGGCGGCTACGCGACCGGCGGCAGCGGGGGTGGTCCCGCGCCGGTTGACCAGTGCGAGGCAGAGCTCAACGACTGCTTGCGCTACGTGCCGGATTCCCCCGACGTGTGCTGGCAGCACTACGACTACTGCATGAGTCAGTGAAGCCGCGGCAGCAGCGGCTGGGCCTCGATGATGCGCACTTCCTGATCGAGGAAGTAGCCCGAGCGCTCACGGATCTCAGCCTCAGCGAAGTAGAGGCACGCGTCAGCGCTTCGTACACGGTTTGCAGTTCCCCATCGGGCAAGGCATCCCGCACCAGCCCCATTCGTTCACAACCGCGCGCCTCGACCACGCCCGCCAGGACCAGCATGTCGAGCAGGCGCTCCTCCCGCCCCGTGCGCACGAGCTTGCGCAGAGCACCGACGTATTCGTCCTGATAGTCGTTGGCGAAGGTCAAGCCACGATCCCGCAAGACCCGATACATGATGTGGAAATGCTCGAGCTCCTCGCGCGAAAACGCGATCAGCTCATCGAGCATCTCGTGACGATCTGGATAGCGCACGACAAAGCTCATGCCCAGCGCCGACGCTTTGCGCTCGCACGCAGCATGATCCACAAGGAAACTATCCAGATCCCCGAGCACCGTCGCGAGCCACTCTGCCCGCGAAGGCCGACGCAGATCGAACACTAGCCCGCCTCGGGCGGGTGCACGCAGAGCACACTCTCCTCGGAGGGCACGCCGAGGCGCAGCGGAAAACCATAGTGACCCGTGCCGCGATGCACGTACAGGCGATCCAGCCCGCGCGCCCAGAGCCCATGGTCCGGCACGCGGCTGAACAGCGTGATCATGGTGTGGGGTAAGCCGAAGCTCAGCAGGCCAATTTGACCGCCGTGGGTGTGCCCCGAGAGCACCAAATCCGCGTCCCCGGGCGGCACGTGAATGAAGGCTCCTGGATCGTGAAGGAGCACGACTCGTAGTGCTCCAGCGACGCGCGGATGCGCCTCACACGTCACCTGCATGCGCTCCTTGCGGCCGCGAAACGCGAAATCAATCCCGAGGATTTGCACCGGCCCAAGCTCCGTCTCCACGACGCGCGCTTCGTCGATCAAGAGCTCGACGCCTGCGTGCTGAAGCGCGCGAGCGACGGTGCCGGGTGCCTCGAGATCGTGGTTACCGCGGCACGCGAACACACGCCCAGGCATCGCTTGCAATGGCTCGAGCGCGGTTGCGAGCAGCGCGGGGTCAGCCTGCGACTCCATCGTCAAGAAGTCGCCCGTCAGCAACACGAGGTCCGGCTTTCGCGCCACCGCGCGCTCCGCGATGTACTTCAGGCGCTCCACACTCATGAAGGGACCCAGGTGAGGGTCGGTGATCTGCACGATCCGCAAGGGTCGGCCACCGGGCGCCGTATTTTCCACCTGGATACGTCGAAGCTCGGCATGCTCAGCGTCTGCTTTGGATACTGCAGCGCCAAAGCGCCCGGCCCGAATGTGCACCTCGGTTTCCCGAGTACGCAGGGACTGCGCCAGGCCGAACACCCCAATCAGGTACGGCACCCAGGCGCCCGGTACGTTCCAGCCCAGGGCAAACGCGATTGCCCAGGGGAACGTGAAGAGCGTGCTCGCCGCAAACCACGACGCCGGCAAGCTCACCAGTAGGCGATAGCCAAGCGGCATCAGTCGGGGCCAAATCAAGAGCACCGCCTGCAAGAACACCATCGTGTGCAGGTACACGAACAAATACTGCAGCGCCGGGATGTTCGGCAGACGAGCATAGATGGCAATCGCCATCAGGTTGTGGAGGCCGATCACTACCCCGCGGAAAATCGCGTAGGGGCGTGAGCGCAGCCACCAGGCGCTGAGCACCACCGCGAGCCAGCCGACCCACGAGAGCGTGGCGAAGCTCAACGTCATGAGTGAGCCCCCCCAAGGCAGCGCGTGATCCGCGCGCGGGGCGACGAGAAGAGCCAGTACGGGGAGCGCTCCACGCTAGAGCTTCTGGGGCTGTTCGAGCCCGATTGCAAGCCCAAGCGTGGACTTCCGCGGGCAATACCCGCGGGCGTTTCCCAGGCACAGCGGCAATTTCCCCGACCCTTGCTAGGCTCCGGCCGCATGGACTACGTCGGTCGAATCTTCCGTCCGCCCTCCGAAGCTCGCAGTCTGCTGCTCCAGGTGAGCGTCGGCTGTAGCCACAACCGTTGTGGCTACTGTGACATGTATCGAGACAAGCGCTTCACGATCAAACCGTGGGAGGTCGTCGAGCGCGACATCCAAATCGCCAAGCAAATGGGCCCACGCTTCGAGAAGCTCTTCCTGTGCGACGGGGACGCGCTGATCCTGCCCACGAAGCGCCTGCTGCAGATCTTGGAGACGGTTCAGCGCGAGCTCCCATGGATCGAACGCGTCGGAGTCTACGGCGACACCCGCAGCGTCGGACGCAAGAGCGTGGAGGAGTTGACTGCACTGCGCGAGGCTGGCCTTGGCATCGTCTATCACGGCTTCGAGTCCGGCGATGACGAGGTGCTCAGGCTCATCGACAAGGGCGGCACGCGCGCGGAGTGTATCGACACCGCCGCCAAACTCAGATCAGCAGGCGTCGCGCACTCTGTGATGGTCCTGCTCGGGGTTGGGGGGGAGGAGCTCTCGGAGCGACACGCAAAGCACACCGCGTCTCTCCTCACGGAAATGGATCCAGCCTACGCTGGTGCTCTGACCACTACTCTGGTGCCAGGCACACCGCTGTTCGACGCCGCCCAGCGTGGTGAGTTTCGCCTACCCGGTAAGTTCCGCATGCTCCAGGAGCTGCGCACCATCGTCGCCGAGAGCCAGTTCAGCGCCTGCCGCTTTTCCTCGAACCACGCGAGCAACTACCTGCCTATCCGCAGTGAACTGCCGCGAGATCGGGACGAGGTCGTGCGCATCCTGGATGAGGTGATTGCTCGCGGAGACGAGCGGCTGTTGAAACCGGAAGCATTACGGGGGCTTTAGGGCTTCGACCACGCTCCAGCGTGAGCAGGCGTAACCACCCAGGACACGAATCCGTTACAGATTCGTCGCCGGGAACGCATGCTGACTCGATAGGAGCCGATCATGAGCCTCTCTCGCCGCAACTTCCTTAGGTCCACGGGCGCTCTCGGCGCCGCCACGCTCCCCCTTGCTTGCAGCAGCGAAGACACCGCTGAGGAGCATGACAACCTAGACCAGTACACCTACGACGGTCCCCTGGGCCCCGAGACAACCTTCCAGCACAGCGTGGCGAGCGGCGATCCCCTGGTCGATGCCATCGTGCTGTGGACCCGAGTTTCCCCAGAGAAACTGGACGCGCCAGTGGACGTGTGGTGGGAGATCGGCACCGACAGGGCCTTCAAGAAGCGGGTCGCCGTCGGCACCGTGAGCACCAACGCAGATCGTGACTACACCGTGAAGGTGGACGTCACCGGGCTCAGCGCGGGCACTACGTACTACTACCGATTCAAGGCTCTAGGTCGTACCTCGCCTGCGGGGCGCACGAAGACTGCGCCTGCAGGTGACGTCAAGCGCCTGCGATTCGGGGTCACCAGTTGCTCCTCGATGGCTCACGGGTACTTTCATGCTTACCGGGATCTGGCGCAAGAGCTCGACCTCGACGCGGTGTTGCACCTCGGTGACTACATCTACGAGTACGGCAGCGGCGAATACGGCGACGTCCGGTCCTATGAGCCCGAGCACGAAATCCTCACGCTCGAGGACTACCGGACACGTCACTCTCAGTACAAGCGCGATCCCGACGTGCAAGCGATTCACAAGCAGCACCCGTTCATCGCCGTCTGGGACGACCACGAGTCAGCTGACAACTCCTACGACGACGGCGCTGAGAACCACGACCCGGCCACGGAAGGTGATTGGGCGACCCGCAAGGCCGCAGCGATCAAGGCCTATACGGAGTGGATGCCGATCCGCGGAGGCGAAGACGGGAAGATCTTTCGGTCTTTTTCATACGGAAATCTAGCAGACCTTGTGTTCCTGGACACCCGCTTGTGGGGACGCGACGAGCAAGACGGCAAGCTGCTTGGAGAAGCGCCGGTCGAGGAGCCCGGTCGCACCCTGCTCGGCGACGACCAGGAGACTTGGCTCGACGACCAGCTCAAGACGAGTCAGGCAACCTGGCGCATCGTTGGTCAGCAAGTGATGATGGCGTTCCTCAAGTCCACGGGTGCACCCAACTCCGAAGGCGGGGGCACGCTGGTGAACCACGATCAGTGGCAGGGTTACCCCGGCTCGCAACAGCGCTTCATGTCGCTCTTGAGTGACAACCAAATTGACAACGTCGTGGTGCTCACCGGGGACATCCACAGCGGCTGGGGTTGCGACCTCACCCCCGATCCCAACAACACGGAGTTCTACGACCCGACGACGGGCAAGGGTTCCGTCGGTGTTGAGTTCGTGACGTCTGCAGTCACCTCCCCTGGATTTCCCGCTGGAATTGCTAACGTCGTCGAGAACGCGCTGGTAGAGAACCCCCACATCAAGTACTCGAACGTCACCCAGCGCGGCTTCTTCATCCTCGACCTCGACGCTCAGCGCGCCCAAGCGGCGTGGTACGTATACGATGATATCGAGACCCCGGACGGTGGCGTGAAGAGCCTAGACGGGGTCCTAGAGAGCAAGAGCGGGACGAACTTCCTCGTCCCCGGGGGAGACCCAGCAAGGCCCAAGGACGCCCCGCCAGCGGCGCCCTGAAGCACAAACGCTGCGATCGCCAGCCCCAAGGCAGGCCCATGCAGCGCGACGCGGCCACCCGAGCAGCGTATGCGCGAGGTGGACTTGAGTCCCCGGCGAACGTCGGTGTAAGCCAAGCGTCGCATGGCAGACACAATGCAGGCAGTCGTGGCGGAGAGCTTGTCCGGGGTGAGCGCGCTGAGCCTAGAAGCGCAGCCGATACCGGAACCCAAGCCGGGTCAAGTGCTGGTGAAGGTGAAGGCCGCAGGCATCAACTACGCCGACGTGATGCAGGCTCGCGGGCTCTACGCTGGCGGTCCCAAGCCCCCGTACATCGCTGGCGTCGAAGCCGCCGGCGAGGTCGTGCAAACCACCGAAGGTTGCGGACTCAGCGTTGGCGACGAGGTCATGGGCTACGGGGTGTCGGCGTTCGCTGAATACATCGCCTGGCCAGCAGGCAACTTGCTCCCGCTACCTCAGGGCTGGACCATGGAGCAGGGTGCAGCTTTCCCGGTCCAGTGGCTAACCGCGTACGGCTGTCTGCGCACCGTGGGTCGCTTGCAAGAGGGCGAGACCGTGTTGATCCACGCGGCAGCGGGCGGCGTGGGATTGGCCGCGACAAAGCTCGCGAAGTACCTGGGTGCAAAGGTCTTCGCGACAGCTTCGAGTCAAGAGAAGCTCGAGCTCGCGAGGGCGCACGGCGCAGACGAGCTGATCAACTACTCGACGCAGGACTTCGTCGCGGAGGTCAAGGCGCGCACCGAAGGTGCCGGTGTCGACCTGGTCCTGGAGATGGTCGGCGGCGAGGTATTCGAGCGAAATTTCCGTGCGGTGAAACCCTACGGCAGGATCGTTGTGTTTGGCTCCGCGACAGCCAAACAGGCGGTCATCGACAACACCACGCTGATCTTCAAGCCGGTCGAGGTGATCGGGTATCACCTCGCGGTGATGGCTCAGAAGCGTCCAGATCTGATGATGCCCTGCCTTGGCGAGGTCATGCAGCTGGTGCAGAAGGGCATCATCAAACCCGATGCGCCGAGCAGCTTTCCACTGAGCGACGCGATACGCGCGCTGAGCGATCTGGAAGAGCGCAAGACCACTGGAAAGCTGGTGCTGATCCCATGAAGGCGCTCCGGGCGGGCCGCTCGCTCGCTGTGGTAGCCAGCTTGAGCGCATGTGGAGGCGGGCACGAACAGCCGCAGGCGCCAGGCTCCGAGTCGGCGCTGGCTGAGCATTCCCACCCTGCTCGAGCGGGGGACCATTCCGGACATCACGACGGCGAGTCGCATCACGACGGCAAGCCGCATCACGGACACCACGCGGCGACGGCGAACCATCGCTTCGATGATCCCGAACGCTGGGCGAAGGTGTTCGACGATCCCGAGCGCGACGAGTGGCAGAGACCAGACGCGGTCCTGGACTTCCTCGAGCTACCGGATACCGCGCTGGTCGCGGACTTGGGCGCAGGGACCGGCTACTTCTCCGTGCGTCTCGCGAAGCGGGTGCCGAAGGGCAAGGTGTTCGCCGTCGATATCGAGGAGAAGCTGCTCCAGCACCTGGCGAGCCGCGCGGAAAAAGCGAAGCTCAGCAACGTGACGACGGTCCTGGCGGAGCCGAACGACCCGAAGCTACCGGCGAACCTGGATCTGGTGTTGGTCGTGGACACGTACCACCACATCTCCGAGCGGGTGCCGTACTTCGAAGGCGTCGCGAAGCGCCTGTCTGCCAAGGGCCGGGTGGTGATCGTGGACTTCAGGCTTGGCGACTTGCCCGTGGGGCCACCTGACAAGCACAAGATCTCCCAGGACCAGACCCACACCGAGATGGAAGCCGCGGGCTTTCAGCTGTGCGGAGAGCTGAAAACCCTGCCATATCAGTACGTCCTGAGCTTCGGCGTTCACTGCTGAGCCTGGGAAGCAGCCTCTCTGGTCCTGCGCGTCCGATCACACCGCGCGTCGTGGTTACTGGGCCGCAATCGAGTGGGGTTCGAGCCCCGCTGAGCGTCGCTCCACGTAGAACACTCCGAGTCCGTTCCACCAGCCTATTTCGGTGTGGTCGCCCTCTAGCTCGCGTTCCCACAACACATCGAGCGTGCCCGCGCGCAGCGCTTCCCGAGTTGCCCCGCGGATCACCGGGTCATTCCAGTCATCCACGAGGACGACCGCGCGGGACGCGAGCAGCGGCTCCACGGAGGCGATACCGTGATAGGTACCGGCGAAGGAGTGGTCTCCATCATAGAAGTACACGCCGATGGGTGGTGGGATGCGTTGCTCTCTGAATAGGCGCGCGCTCGTGGTGTGGTGGAACACGACGCGCGCACTCCGCTCCTGATAGCGCTCGATATTGCGGTAGAGCGCCTGCTTCGCCAGGCAGCCAAGCCCAGTAAAGCGGCCAACCAAGCGGAACTTGTCGCACGCGAAGCAGGTCCGCCCGGGGTTGTCGATGGCGGCCGACATCAAGGTGCGCCCCTTCCAGGTGCCGACCTCGAGGTAGTGCTCCTCGGGTGCCATGTTTCGCACCAGGTCATTCAAGAAACGGCACACGCGGGCGCTCGATAGCCCCTCGATGTCAACCAGCGCTTCTGCGGCTGCATAGTCCCGATGTTGTTCGAGCAATTTGGCGGCGATGTTCTCTTGCATGGTTCTCTCCCGCTCGCGCGCTCGAGACGTGCGCGAACGCGCACGCCCGCGGCGACGCGAGGCTCCTGACAGGTCAAGCGCATGACGCAGCGGGCGAGCGCCCTTGCGCCATATCCTCAAGGATACGTTGTTCGGCCGAGACGACCTGCAAGGGCTATCGCAAGGCGCGTGCCACGCAGAGTGGGCGACGAATCGCCTCGCTCATCCAAGGAGCGCACCGCGAAGACTGCGGAGATTCAGCGAAGTCGCCTTCGCACGCATCGGGTCGGCGCGTACGCGCCGCGACCCTTGGGCGCCGGCGGTTTCGCTCACCAGAGCAATGCGTGCGGCGGAGGCACACCGGCGGTGTCAGCGACTCACACCGACGCTACTTCCGCACGGTTACAAACGCGAGCTATCGCGTTGCGCTTCAGCCCTCCTGACGGGAGGCACGTCAGTCGCCGAAGACGTGGACAATCAATTGACGGGTGTTGGGGCGATCCCGGTGCTCCCACAGATAGATCCCTTGCCATGTGCCGAGGCCGAGCCGTCCTTGGACAATGGGAACATTCTCGCTCGTCTTGGTGATGGCGCCCCGCACGTGGGCGGGCATGTCATCGGGGCCTTCGTCGTCGTGCTCCCAGCGTCGAGCACGGGGAACCTGCTCCGCCATCCAGCGTTCGAGGTCACGCAACACCGCCGGATCTGCGTTCTCCTGGATCACCAGGCTCGCGGACGTGTGGCGAACGAAGACGGTACACATGCCCGTTTGGACCCCGGAAACCCGAACCACCTGTGCGACCTGTGGGGTAATGTCGCTAAATCCCACGCCGTTGGTAGAAATCTCGATGATTTGCTGCTGGGTCTTCACGGCGATACGTATGCGATGATTCGCTGCCGAGCGAAAGCCGACTTTTCAACGCATGCCATCCCCCGCCCAGACCACGTTGACTCGCGCCCGCGAGCAAGCGCTAGGCCGAGTCGACCGCTTCTTTTTGGCGGGGCGCCTCCGGCGCGGGGTTCGCTCGCTGTATCTGGCGATGCTCGAACACCACGCGGGGCGAGTCGCTGGGGCGATGGCTTTCGACCTCTTCCTAGCCATGATCCCGCTGTTGGCGCTGGCAGGCTGGGCGCTTGGGCTCTTGGTGCGACGTCGGCCGGAGGCGCTCGAGAGCGCAACGCTCCTGCTCGAGTGGACACCCACCGATGTCCAGGGCGTGCTGAGCCAGCAGCTCGGTCGCTACGCGGACAGCGCTGCGGTTGCACCCCTCGCATCTCTTGGCGCCCTGTGGCTGACCAGCGGAGCTTTCCACACGGTAATGAATGTGTTCGAGGGCGCCCTCAAGGCGGAGAGGCGCCCGTGGTGGACCAAGCGCCTGTGGAGCCTTGGCTGCGCAGCGGTGGTCGTTGCGGCTGTGCCACTCATCGCGTGGCTGGCGGTCGCCATCGCTGGTGGCCCCGTGGCGATCCTGCACGCCACGCTTGAGAACGAGACTGCAGACCTCGAGCTCGCCCGTGCGGTGGTCAGCCTGGTGACATTCGTCGGCATGACCGCCTTCACCGCCGCGTTCTTTCGTGTTGCGGTGAAGCGACCCGGCGTGAAGCGCCGCGTGTGGCCCGGTGCCGCCACGACGGTCTGTCTTGGTGCCCTCGCGTCCTGGGGCTTCGCCGCGTACGTGAAGGAACTCTCTCGCTTCACGTTGTTCTACGGCAGCCTAGCTACCGTCGCGGTGCTCATGCTGTGGCTGTGGCTGTGCTGTGCGGCGCTGCTGCTCGGCGGAGAGGTGAACGCCCAACTTGAAGGCGTACGCGCCCCGAGCAACCCGCCTAGCCCGCCCGAGCCTGAAGCTGACCCAGCCAGCGACGCCGACCTCGAGTGACTCACTGCGCTGCGTCAACGTCGGAGGAAACACAGACGCCGTAGCCCTCTGGGAAATTCGCAGGGGCTTGGCAACGGCCGGTGCCACACTCTGAGTTTGCAGCTCCAAGCTTGCAGATGCGCACGCAACGTCCGCTGGCTTGAGAGCAAATGTGGCCAGCGGCGCATGGGCAATCCTGCCCCACGGTGCCGGCGCCTGGAGGCACGCAGGAGGTGGTCCCATCCGCACGCACGACGGTGCAGGCCGTGCCCTCCTTGCAGACGCACCCAGCGGTCGGATCCGTGTTGTCGCACGGATACGGCTCCCCGAGGCTACAGTTGTCGGCCGGCGCGCATACCGGAACGCTCAGCTGCCCATTCTCGGCGCTGGCGTCGTCCCGCAGGGGGCGCTCGGCGCAGAAGCTGTGCTCGGCGCAGCTTGTCTCGGTGTCACAACAGAACGGCCGGCAGCGTCCCAGATTTTCCTCACCCACACACCCAAGTCCGGGCATGCAGTCTCCAGAAGAAGTACAGGGCTCGCCGGTGTCCTTGGCGCCAGCCAACTCGCAGCGCCTCGCCAAATCGCTCGTCCCTTCCCTGCGGATATGACAAGCAAACACCGGCGTCTCCCCAGGAGGGATCCCCTTCATGGCTGAGCCGGCTCCCGCAGCGCCAGCGGCGCCACCGGTCAGGGATGCTCCAGCGTCGCCGGCGTCTCCGGCGTCACCCGTACCTCCGGCGCCGGCCGTCGTGCCCGCACCGCCGGTGCCCCCCGTGCCGCCCTGGGCCCCACCGCCGGAGCCGCCGCTCGGCATGTAGTCCTTGCAGGACAGCGGATCGTCCGGCTGACATGCGCCCTCACCGCACGCGACCACGGGTCCACTCCCGCCGCTCCCTGCAGCGTCCACCAGGGGCACATCGAGCGCGGAACCATCTCCTGGGTCGCCGCCGCAACCCAAGCAGCCACCCGTGCCGCCGAAGCCGCCACCACCACCGCTGGAGTCCGCCTCGGAGGCGGAGCAGCTCGCTCCGAGCGCGATAGCAAAGAGCCCCAGCGCGAAGGCGCCGCTACTGAGGCGACCAATCCGCCGCTGAGAACGGGTGCTGGGCTGCGAAGCGAAAGAAGACATATCCAAGCGCCGGCCATCAAGCCGAGCCTCCTCAGATATACAGCACGCCACGTGCCAAGGCGAACTCGAGGGCGGAGAATCTCGCAGTCTTGCGGCTTCGCGTTTCCCTAGCGCTCCCGCCCTCTGGCAGCGCTGTCATGGTGATGGTGAGCCACCCTACACCGCGACAGCGCCTTGAAGCCCCTTACTTGAGCAGCCCTTACTTGAGCGCGACGTTCATGACGACGGTGTTGGCCGCGCTGTCGTAGACGCGCACGCTCATCATCACCGGCCCCTTGCCCGCGATTGGGGTGACGTCCGCGTCGAACTCTTCCTTGGCCTCATCGTAGATCCCGTCCTTTGGATCGAAGGGGAACCACTCGTTAGTGCCAGCGACGGAGATTTCGATGCGCTGAATCGGTCCTACGCCATCCACTGCGGTGCCCGTGATGTGCCGTCCGTTGGACGCCAAGCCCTTGATGGCCGGGGGGGTGTTATCGACGATGATGACGTTACTCTCGAGCCGATGTCGCTTCACCCGAGACGGGGTGTTGCTGGGTGCGTCAGACGCCGTGACGCGCACACGGTACTTGCCTTCGGGCAGATCACCCGTCTCCCACGAGTAGTTCGGGGATGTGACCTTCTCATTTGGCTTTTCCAGAGGGTAATACGTCGTGGTGCCAACCAGACGGTACTCGAGGTGGTAATCCAGGATGTCGTTGTCTGGGTTGTCCACTCGCCAGGTCAAGTTGACCTTGGTGCTGGGCTTTTCATTCACCGGGCCGCCGGACGACTGCATGCCGGGATTGGTGTTGCTCTTCACCTTGACATCGATGTTGGTGACCACCGCTTTGAGGTTGTCGGTGATGAAGGGCAGCGTGACCTCTGTGAGTTCCGCCTTCGGATCCTTGGACCAGCGCGCGCGTACATGAATGAAGCGACCCGCAGGGCTCTTCACGTCCGCAGGCGCGGTGATGCCACCGCTCCACGGGCTCCAGGAGTCATCGGGATCCTTGGTGTTGCCGGTGCGCGTGCTGAACTCGAGGACGCCGTCGGCCTCCCACGTCATGCGCCCGAACGTCGCGCGCAGATTGGCGTCGAGCACCTTGCTGGTCCACACCGCGTCTGGACCACCGACGCCACGCACGGGGTGCACGACGACCGGATCGCTGGCGATGATGTACTTGTCTTTGCCACTCATCACGAGTGAAGAGACCTGACGCTCCTCAACGTCTCCGATCAACACGGAGTTGTGGGCGTCATCCACCGTGTAGATCCTGCCCTCGGCTCCGGTCCCGACGTAAGGCTTGCCGTCGTCGCCCATGGTCAGAGTCACGAAGTGTTCCGACGAGTCTTCGTAGAGCTTCTCGGGAGCGCCTTCCTTGTCGAAGACGTAAAGCATGCCCTTGCCGCGGGTCGTCGGAGGTGAAGGCGTGGGTCCCTGCAAGCTCAAGCCGGAAGAGTATGAAGCGTAGCTCCCCGCGGAAATCTCGTTGGCGATCGCGTAAACCAGACCCCCGGCGCCGAACGCGATGCCTCTGACCTCGGTCGCCGCGAAGTCGTACACGACCTTCGGGGCCTTGTTTCCGCCCTCAACCTGGTAGAGCTTCCCCTTCTCGCCGCCACCGACATACACCTTTCCGTCGGGAGACACCGCGACGCTCATCAGGTGCTTCTCGTCAGAGCTCATGAAGACCTGAGCCTGACCTTGCTGACTGATCCGGTAGACCTTGCCCTCAGGGCCGGTCGCCGCGTAGACGACGCGTGCTTTCTCATCGTAGGCCAGCGCCCAAATGTGCTTGGCGTTGGGCAGCTTGGCGAGCGTCGTGAGCTTGCCGCGCTCCCACTTCTTCACCTCACCCCCGGGCAAGGTGCCAAGGATGACGGCGCCGCCCCAGGCTTCCACCATAGAAGTGATCGCCATGGTTTTGGTCTCGGCCAAGACGGTGGTCTTCGCACCCTTCAGCGAGATCAGCTTGCCCTCGTTGCCGGTACCGAGCAGCAAGGTGCCGTCCTTCAGGAGCAGTGAACTCCAAACGGTGTCAGCGCCTTCAATCCCGACCTTGCCAAGGTTCAAGCCCGCGCGCACACGTCCAGCGGAGTCGATGGCGACACCCTTCAAGTCACCGCCCTCGAAGTCAGACTTCGTGCCGAGATCGAAGGTGCGGGTACCCACCGCGGAAGCGGTGGAGGGAAACAGCGCCGAAAGCAGCAGACCAGAAACCACCAGCCCGGAGGCGTAGGCGAAACGTGAAGCGAGGCGTAGTTTTGACATATCCATTCTAGACGAGCGAGTAGTCGAGCCAGTTTGCGGAGGCGCGTGCCCCAGTGGAGATAGAGAGGTCGAGCGGCGAATCGAACGGCGATGAGTTAGCGGATGACGGGACGAACCTTCACGTCAACCCGATCACCACCCACCATGAACAGAGGTAGCGGCACGACCTGGCGCACCATGGGAGAGAAGGAGCTCGGAGCGATACTGGACTGCGTGGGACGAATCATGTCCATCGCACCAGGCGGCAGATCCTCGGCGATCATTCCCTTGTACGCCACGCCTCCGGTCTGGGCGCTGTAGCTGACGATCAGCGACTTGGGAGGGTAGATCGGGTCTTCGAAGTTCTTGATCAGCTCTCCAAGATTGTTCGGCGGAGCCTTGGTCTTGTAGTGCGTGTAGCCGGGCGACAAGCTCAAGCTGACGGTCTGCCCCGCCAAGTCCTTGGGCAGCGGCACCTTGATCACTCGGGTGATCTCCTTGCCTGCCCACGGCATCAGCGTCAGGCGAATCCGCGCGGACTGTCCGGCGTCCACCTCTGGGTCGAGCAGCTCGGTGCCCTTCAAGAGGTAGATCTCGCGGGCGAAGCGAAACTCGATCTCCATGGTGACGCCCTCGATGAAGGCGTACTCCCACGGATTGTTCATCACTGCGCCGATGGCCCGCACCAAGTTAGAGCCAATGAAATCTCGCGGAGACGGAGAGCCACCGACG
>JBFXBK010000131.1:0-21548 GCA_050183255.1 Polyangiaceae bacterium
TTTGTAGCCCTCGAAGTTCTCGGCGAAGCGGATCGCGTTCTCCGCTTCGGTGCTGAAGTCGAGCTCCGACGTGATGGCACGATCGAACTGTTGCACGAGGCCGATGGGTGAGTTGATCTTGCTCTCGGGGATGGTGCGCTCGACCAGCGCCGCGAGGCCGTGAAGGATGTCTACGTCGCTCTTTACGGTGTCTCCGATGCCTGGGCGCTGCACCTTCACCGCGACCTTCACCACGCCCTCATCCGTCTTGAGCGTCGCGCGATGCACCTGCGCAATGCTGGCGGCAGCGAGCGGCTCCGCGTCGAAGGTCTCGAAGACTTCTTCGATGGGTGCGCCGAGCGAGTGCTCGATCTGTCGCTTGATGTCTTCGAAGGCAACGGGAGGAACTGAGTCTTGGAGCTTCTTCAGTTCACGAACCAGATCTGCGGGGAGCACGTCGGTGCGCGTGCTGATGATCTGGCCGAGCTTGATGAACGACGGACCTAGATCTTCGAGCACGCGGCGCGCGCGCACCGCCGAAGACATGTTCTTCGCTTCGGCCGCGCCCTTTTGCTCCTCTTCGTCGAGCTCGGCGTCGAGCTCTGGGTCCTTGTCCTTGCCCTTCTTACGTCCGAGGCCGGTGCGATAGACGATTTCACCGAAGCCGTGACGAACCAGGACGCGCGCGATGTCGCGCACGCGCGCGAGGTCGCGCGCGGCGGTCAACAGTGAGACCACGAGCTATTCCAATCCGACTTGGCTGAGCCCCGCGGAAAGCTTGGAGCGCAGCGCCATCAGATCGAAGGCGCCCCCACCCGCCGCACCCACCGACTGGACTGCGCGCTCGGCGCGTTCCCGCGCGACGTTGCTCAGGCCCAGGCGATCACCCAGCAGACGCAGCGCCTCTTGCTCCTTCGCGTCGACGTGACCCTTCAGGCCGACGACCCAGCCGGCGGCCGCGTAGGTGAACAAGCGCGTGAGCCGATTCATGCGAATCGTTTCCACATGGTCCAGCGTGATGCGCTGAGCAATCGCCGACTCGACGGCGCTTAGATCGCCTTGCTGCAGCCCGAGCTGCTGCGCCGCCATCCTGATGCCTTGAGCCTCCTCGGGAGCCATCTCGCCATCCGCCCAAACCACGGCGGCCAATGCCACCAGGGTGTCGCGCCCGATCTCTAGATCCATGCCGCGTAGTGTAAGTGAACTCAGCGCACCCGTACCAGCGTGCCGGGATCGTACTGGGTCGGGATCACGGCGCTCCAGCCGGCGGGCAAACGCGGGCTCGCCCAGTGAAAAAAGCGCTCCGCGGCGCGCGGCGTGAGGTTCACGCAGCCGTGGCTCTGGCGCCTGCCGAAGCGCCGGTGCCAGAAGGTTCCGTGGAGGCCGTAGCCCTTCTTGAAGAACAGCACCCAGGGCACCTCTTCGATCGCGTAGTAACGCCCTGCGTACTCATTCTCGAGGTTGTCCATGTCCGTAGTGCGGAGCTTGACCCAGATGCGGTGAGCGCCCTTCGGGGTGGCGCGCTCGCTCTTGCCAGTGCCTTTGCCAGTGCTTGCGAGCGCAGTGAAGAGCGGCGTTGCACCGCGATACGCTGTCACGACTTGCTGATCGATCTCCACGTCGATCCAACGCTCATCGGGTTGCACTTCGGGCGGTGGCTCGGTCGGCGTGGGGGCGCGCACGTCGCTCTCAGAGACCCACCCGCGCTCGGTCTTGAACCATCGCTTGCGGTTCTTCGTGACCACTTCGCTGAAGCGAATCGACTCGAACTGATCCAAGCTGGTGACGCGGTCCCCGCCGTTCGGCTTGCTGCGGACGCTGGTGGTGGGCGAGTAGACCCAGCCCGCATTCAGCTTTCCGTCTTCGAGCTCGACGGTGGAGAAGCCGAGCGGTCGCGCGGGATTCAAGTCGCGCATGGGGAGCCAGAGGCCCTTGGTGTTCAACCCGTACGCTTCACCAACGGCGTTGCGTTCGATGCGCACCAGGGCAACGGACATCCCAGGTTCGTATTGGTTGTCCGGCGCGCCGACGTCTCCGAGCGACAACCGAGAGTAGCCGAAGCTGCCGTCCGCCCCTGCAAAGTAGTAATCGAGGGGCAAGCCGTTGCTCGTTGGCGTCGGATGCGGATCCTCCGGGAAAGGCGCTGAACGGGACAGCTCCACGTTTGCGTCGCATACCCAGGCCAGGGGCCCCACATTCAACCAGGTGCCGCTGCACCCTGGGCCGCGCTGGCTGCCGTAGAGCGGGAGCTGTGCGCCTAGCATCGCCGTGCCACGGCGTGGCGACTTGCGATCGGGTCGTGTCCACAGGTACTCGCCCTGGCGCAGGATACGCACGCTTCGCGCGTCGTCGGGGAGCGGCAGCGAGGACTGCCATAGTGGCTGGCTCCGAGCGGGCTGGTCGCTCAAGGCGGCCATGCCCAGCGCGCCCACCGTGGCCAGCCACGGGGCGGCAAACAGGAGCCACGGCCGAGATCTCACGACCCGATCGTAGCGCGCTGACTTGGGGTGGGCCCAAGTTGAGGCACCAGCGTACCTCACCCCCAGAAATTGAGGCAGGACCGCATTGCTGGGCTGAACGGGGAGGCGACAAAACGCAAGGGACCCGCGGCTCCTAAGAGCGCGGGTCCGCGTCTTCTTGGGGCGAAGAGTGCGCGAGGGCTCAGCCGTGGAACGTGAAGCGCATCTCGTGATCGCAGACCTTGAAGAAGTCGCCTTCGTTGATCACTTTGCGCTGCACGCGCTGACCCTGGTGTTCGATGCCGTTCGTCGAGCCCATGTCGACCATGTAGTACTGGCCGTTCAGGAACTCGATCATCGCGTGCTGGCGCGAGACGTTCGGGTCCTTGATGGTCAGATCGCTCGACTGCTTGCCACGACCGATGATGAAGCGCTCCTTCGTGACCGGGAAGCGGGTGCCCTCGTACTCGACGAACAAAGCCGGAGCAGGGTTGTATCCCTGGGTCGCCGCGGGCGCCATGCGTTGAGCAGGCGGCGGCGGAGGTGGTGCAGCCGGCGGAGGCGGGGGCGGCGGAGGCGGGGGTGCCGCCTGCGGCATCGGAGGTGGCGGCGCCGGTGGGCCTGAGCGCATCGGCGGCGGAGCTGGTGGTGCCGGCGGCGGCGCGGGTGGTGCCGGTGGTGCCGGGGCGCGACCTGTCGGGGGCGGCGGCACGCGGCTCGCGCCCGGCGGAGGCGGGGGAGGCGGCGGCGGCGGCGCAGCGCCCATGGGAGGCGGAGGCGGCGGAGCGCCAGGAGGTGGGGGCGGCGGGGCGCGACGCGACGTGGGCGGCGCGGGGGGCGGACCACTGCGAGAGGGCGGTGGCGGCGCTTTGGAGCTACGCGGCGGCGGCGGCGCAGCCGAAGGAGGCCCGGGCGGGAGCGGGGCCGCTGCGCCAGCGGGTTGCCCCGCGGAATAGCCGCGTTGACGCGCGTACTGCTTCATCGCGTCGTTGATCAAGTAGTCGACGGAGCATTCTAGCTCCTGCGCCATCTGTTCGAATCTGACCCAGAGGGCATCGCGGCATTGGAAGGAGCGAGGCGTCTTCTTGTTGGGATCCGTCATGCTTGAGCCCTAAAGCTTCATTGCTTTCAGCAGGTGGGGGGTCGAGAGCTTACTCATTCTTTGTTGTCTTCCGCCTGTTTTTTCGCGGCTTCCTGCTTCTTGCGCTCTTCCTCTTCCTTCTTTTTGTCGGCCTCGGTGCGCTTCTCCATGGAAGGTTTCACGCAGTAGCGAACGAAGTCCCCAATGTTGGAGACGTCCTTGGTCTCGGTCTTGTCCCCCTTGTCACCGACCGGGACCTCGCACTTCCACTCGCAGTCGTCAGCCTTGCAACTGGGCACCTTGGTGGAGTCCTGCTCGTACGGCGTCACCTTCCCGAGCTGATCCTTTGTTCCGTACTTGCTGTAATAGGCCAGCGCGGACAAACGCACCGAAGGGGCGTAGCCAGTGCCGAGGTATTTATCAGCTAGCTCTTCGCCTTTTTGGCTGCCTTTCAGCTCGCCCATGCGCACGCCGTACAGCGCCGGTTCGGAGATCGACATCCCCTTGTCGTTGCGTGCGAGCTTGGTCATGAACTCGTCTAGCTGGCTCTGATCGCTCATGCGCAGCGCGAGATCCGCCGCGACCCAACGCAGCTTCCAGTCGTCGGCCTTGAACAAGTCGTACAACTTGTCGATCACGAGTTTGCGCGGCATCTCCCCGATGCGCTGCAGGGCCACCGAACGGATGGTGTTGGAGGTGTCCGGTGCAGACGCCAACTTCATCACGACCTCGATCTGTTCCGGGCGGTCCTTGTCGAGGTGACCCGCGAGGGCTGCCAGCGCCGTCGCGCGGCGCTTCTCGAGCTTGCCCTCCTTGTCTTCGCGTGACGCGTACTCGAGCAGGTAATCCACAACGGGCTTGCCGCCGACTTCCTTCATCGAGCTGAAGGTGCGCAGCAGCTCCTCTTCTTGATACGCCTCGAGCTGGCCAGCGAGCTGGTCCTTGGTGACCTTGGTTAGGCCTGACGCCTTGTTTGCGGCGTCGACAGCAGCCTCCTTCTGCTTCTTCCAGCGATCGCTCTCGATCTCTTTGGCGATCTTCACGAGTGCGCTGCTGGCTGCGAGCTTCGTTTCCGCGTCGCCCAGCTCAGCCACCAGGCTCGCCATGTTGCTGATGCGCTTGGCACCCGGCACCATCAGCTTCGGCAGTTCCTTCACGCCCGGCGCACCCAGCGTGCGCAGCACCTGCTCCATGCCGGACATCTGGGTGGTGTTGTCGAGGCGATTCGCGAAGTCGGCCAGCGCCCACTCCGCGAGCGCAGCCTTGATTTCTGCGCGGAGTTTGTCGTCGCCGAGCAGGTCCTTGTCTTCGTACGTCAGGAGTGCGTACGCGGCGTCTTTGTATGGATAGGAGGTGTCCGCAGGCGCGGGCTGACCGGCTTGCGCTTGAGGTGGTGGCTTGCGGATCTCCGCGACTAGCTGCGGCACGACCTTGGAGACGATCTCTTTGCGATCTTCCGCGGGCAGGTTGCTGAGCGCTTCGAGCAGCCCAACGCACTCTGGGTTGTCAGCGCAGGTGATGCCCACGCGCTTTCCATTGCGCGGCTTCATGCGCACGAGCGTCATGGCGGATTCGACGCGCAGGTCGATCGGGTACTTGTCGTGGGTGAGTACTGCGATGAGCTTACCTGGGCCCTGTTTGGTTCGGCCCCAGCGGTGCACATCGTCAGTAGTGGTTCGACACCCCGTGGTGATGAAGACGGAGGCGAGGGTCGCCGTGAGCATCCCGGTTGCAGCGGCTCTCCGCGCGTAAAGGCGCCATACCATTGGTTTACCTATCTTCTCCCCAACCCGTCGGTTGCCCGCTTGCTAAGCGGGAGATGCCTCACCGCATTCTCCGTATCCGCGGGAGAACGCCGTGAGGCTGATGGTGGCGGGCGCCCGCGAGTCGGGCCCTGCCGCGTCAAATAGTAGCCTTCGGTTTCGTCGTGACTCAAGCAGACGACCCAGTGCATCTCACCCTCGGGACGTTCTACCTGCCCCACGCTGCCGCAGGCTAGCAGTGGCTGCGGCCGTTCCCGCCATTTTGTGGCCAAGGAGCGTCCGGCCGTGGTTCCTTTCGCGGCTCGGATCCCGCCCAGAAAGGCATTCCGAGGCTTATCGAAGTGCGCTCGCTTCCATCCCGCCTCGTTCCTTGAAAAGCCGCGCAGGGAGCTTTCCTGGTAGGACGAGGTGCGCTAATGTGGGCAAAGGTAATCCTGAATGGGTGCAAGGCTTTTCACTCCCCGACGTGCGGTTGCTGGCGCTGACGAACCGGAAGCACCGGCGAAGGCCTCGAGCCACGTTGCAGAGCCATTGCGCAAGGGACGTGAGGCGGCAGCGCTGTTGCTGTTTGCGATCGCGGTCTTTCTCTGCCTCGCGCTAGCTAGCCTCCGCACGGACCCCATGGATCCAGCGCTCGAAGGTGCGGACTGGATGGGGCCAGTCGGTGCGTTCGTCGCAGGCATCCTGGTGCGCGCCTTTGGTTTGGTCGCGTGGTTCGCACCCATCGAGCTAGCGCTGCTCAGCGCGCCGCTATTCACCAAGCGCGCGAACCGCGCGAACGCACTGCGCCTGGCAGGCGACTTGGTCGTCGCGATCATCCTGTCCTCGCTGGTGCAGGTCGTCGCGCCGGAACTGCTGGCCTTCGGTCGCGCGCCAGCCGCTGGCAACGTGGGCCTGCTGTTCGGCGAGCTGATGCGCGCGATGTTCAGCACCCTGGGATCGTTCCTGGTCGGCAGCACCGCCGTTGGACTGATCCTGATCGGGCGGAGCTCCTTCTCGTTCATCGAGCTGTGTCAGAAAGCCATGGTCTTCGGCCGCTGGCTGGCCGTGCGTTTCCGTGCGGCGGGGGATCGACTGGGGGTGGCGTGGCGACAGGCCCAGGAGATCCGACGCCAGAAGAAGGCAGAAGCAGCGCAAGCCAAGCTGCCTCACATCTCCGACAAGCCCAGTGACGAAGCGATCATCGCTCACCTCACAGATGACGACTCCGACTGGACGCCGCTGGAGTCCACCGGTGAGCCTCCGCTCGCGCTGAGCGAACAGCTGAAGCAAGGCTTCCAGCTGCGCGCCAAGCTCGACTCAGTGCCAGGGCAGACTCAGTCGCCGCCCGCGACGGAGGAGAGGGCGCCCGCCAAGACTCCAACGCCGACGCTGGCTGACGCGGTGCTGGATGAGGTCGAAGACGTTTCCCCGCGAAAGCGTAAAAAGCAAAAGCAGAGCGAGGTCGAGCCACCCGAACTAGAGGCAGAGGAGCCCGACGAGACGCTGCTCGAGGCGGCGGAGGAGCCCGAGGCGGCGGACCTCACCCCCAAGAAATCCAGGGGAAAAAAGGCCCAAAACATCGAGGCAGGCCCCACCATCGTCGACACCAAGCCCCAGCAGCAGACCGAGAAGGCACGACGCATCGCCAAGAAGCAGGCGGGCACCTATGAGCTGCCTTCGACTGAGCTCTTGGAGGCTCCACCGCCCACGATCCAGGAGGTCGACAAGGGTGCGGTGCTCGAGTTGGCTGACCGCCTGGAGAAGACGCTGGCGGACTACGGCGTCACTGGGAAGGTCGAGGAGATCCACCCAGGACCCACGGTCACCACCTACGAGGTCGCGCCTCAAGCTGGCACCAAGGTGAGCAAGGTGGCTGGTCTGAGTGACGACCTGGCGCTCGGCTTGAGCCGCAAGGTGCGCATCATCGCGCCCATCCCCGGCAAGAGCCGCATTGGCTTCGAGCTGCCGAACGACGAGCGCGTGCCGGTCAACCTGCGCGAGCTGATCGAGGACAAGCGCTTCGCGAAGCTAGCGGAGAAGGCGCCGCTGCCTGTGGTGCTCGGCCGCGACATCGTCGGCGCGCCTTTCTACGCGGATTTGGCCAGCATGCCCCACGTGATCGTGGCCGGCGCGACCGGCGCCGGTAAGAGCGTCGGCCTCAACGTGATGCTCACGAGCATCCTGTATCACCGCTCGCCCGAAGAGCTGCGCATGCTGATGATCGACCCCAAGGTGGTCGAGCTCGCGCCGTTCGACGGCATCCCGCATTTGCTGCTGCCGGTCGTCACCGACATGAAGCAAGCCGCCACGGCGCTGAAGTGGGCAGTCGACGAGATGGAGCGCCGCTACCAGCTGTTCGCGAACGCTGGGACCAAGAACATCGGGACGTACAATCGGTACGTCGATCGTGTGCGAAGCGGCGAAATCCAGCTGCCCAAGGCTGAAAGCGTGACCGCCGTCGATGCCTCCGGGGAGGAAGTACAGATCCCCGCGGCAAAGGAGGGCGACGATGGTCTGCAATTGCCTGACCGCCTGCCGTTCATCGTGATCGTGATCGACGAGTTCGCCGATCTGATGATGCAGCAGGGCAAGGACGTCGAGGCGTCGGTCGCGCGCTTGGCTCAGAAGGCGCGCGCCGCTGGCATGCACGTCGTGCTGGCGACCCAGCGCCCCAGCGTGGACGTCATCACTGGCATGATCAAAGCCAACTTCCCGACGCGCATCGCGTTCCGCGTGGCGCAGAAGGTGGATAGCCGCACCATCCTCGACGAGATGGGCGCTGAGGTGTTGCTCGGTAGGGGCGACATGCTGGTGAAGATGAACGGCGCCAACGACACTCGCCGCGTGCAGTGCCCGTTCATCAGTGAGGAAGAAGTGGACGCACTGGCGGACCACTGTCGCACCCAGGGTGAGCCCGTCTATCAAGACGAGATCTTGAAGGCTGCCGATGAAGAAGGCGGTGAGGAGGAGAACTCCGAGCCGATGGACGCTCGCTACGACGAAGCGGTGCGCATCGTCGCCGAGACCCAGCGCTGCTCCACCAGCTGGCTACAGCGCAAGATGACCATCGGCTATAACCGCGCGGCAAAGATCGTCGAGATGATGGAGAAGCAGGGCATCGTCGGTCCGCCGAACGGCGCCAAGGATCGCGAGATCCTGATCTCCAATCACTAGGCGGCGGTGAAGACTACGCCGCAGCCGCAGGCTCGGCGCCCTTGCGCCCCAGGTTCACCAGCACCGCGAACAGCGCCCCCGTCGCGAACATGATCAGGCTGTAAATCGCTGGCGGGATCCCCATCTCGGCGTTCTTGAGGATCTCGCCGGTGATGAAGAGCGCGGTCGTGCCGTTCTGTATACCGACCTCGATGCCGATGGTCACCGACTGATCACGCCCGAGGCGCAAGCCCTTCGACACGAAGAAGCCAAGCACCAACGCGGAGACGTTCAGCGTGAGGCTGCTCAGGCCCGCCTGAGCGAAGAAGCCCGGGAGCTTCTCCCAGTTTTCGCGCATGATGCCGGCGATCACCAGCGCGAGGAACAACAGCGAGAGCCACTTGACCGCCGTTTCCGAGCGGAGAGCAAAATTGGGCGCTCGGCTGCGGATGAACATGCCCAGGCCCACCGGGAGCGCAGTGATGGCCAGCAGCGTGATGATCGTCTTGCCGATGGGCAGCTTGATCGCCTGCCCCGCGGTCATGAAGTGCTCGAGCGCCGGCGCGAGCAAGAGCGGAATGGTGAAGGGCGTGACGAGGCTAACGACCGCAGTCAAGGTGATGGATAGCGCGATGTCGCCCTTCGACAGGTAGCTCAACATATTCGACGTCGTGCCGCCGGGGCTCAGTGCCAGCACGAAGAGTCCAACCGCCTTCGCGCCCGTCAGTCCGAATAGCTTGATGACACCCAGGCCCAAGAGGGGCAGCACGATCATCTGCAGGCTAATCCCCACGGCAACGGCCTTGGGCTTCTTCACCACCCGGCCGAAGTCGGCGGGTACCAGGGACATGCCCATCCCGAGCATGATCACGAACAACGCGAGTGGCAGAACGACCTTAACGAGCAGACTCGACTCCATGACCCTCCAAGGCTCGGCCTCACCCCCAAGCGGCGCCGCCCTGCAGCTTCCAGGCGGCTTGGGCAGCCGAGCGGCCGAATCCTAACAGGTGTTTGGTGCTCGCCCAGGGAAGTTCCATCCGGAAAATTCGGTCCCGCGTGGAAAATGCCATGGAGGGGCGCAAGTCGTCACTACATCGCCGTACGTGCTTGCCCGCACGCCGCGAGCACCACGTATGATGAGCGCCTCCTGGGTTCTGATGACTTCGAGGTTGCTGGCGTTCGAGATCCCCGAGCCGCGGGAAGACGATGACGAGGACGTCGCGTGGGCGTTGCAGACGGCCGTCGTGCAGTGGAATCGTCAGGCTTACGCGGACACCATCACCTGGCTGCGCCGTGCAGAGGACTTCGCGAAGGGCGTGGGTGCGCTGGAACGCGCCAGCCAACTCGATCAGGTCGCGACACGCATCGCGGACGAGATGGCGGATCTGTCCTCGAGTGAGGAAGAGACGGATGTCATCACCTCAGCTCCCAAGCTCGAGGCTTTCAAAGACGTCCGGCCTCGAGACAGCTTGGGTGAGATTGAGGTCGACGTGGTGGTCTCGGATCCGACGGCGAGTCCGTCTCCCCCAGCGCCGCCAGTCAACCTAGCTTCCACTCAGCAGTCCACTTACCAGAGCGCGGACGTTGCCGCTGCCAGGGCGAAATCTCGTGGTGTGCGCGAGCGTCAGCCCGACGTCACCGTCTCGAACCACCCGCCGCCTCCGCCGCGGCGTCCGCCGCCACCGCCACGGACGGGGGCTCCGTCGCCACCACGCACCGGCGCGCCACCACCACCGCGTCGCACGGGTGGGCCACCGCCTCCGCCAAGCGCCACCAACATCCCGCCACTGCCACCACCCAGGGCTATCGCCGAAGCGGTGAGCTTGGATGCCGACCTGATCCGCGACACCGCGGTCGAGATGGATGAAGAGCCCGGCGGCAACACCGAGCGGGTCGCTCAGGCGCTCGACCGCATGCGGCGCGATTCGTCGGTCGACGCGCTGCTGAACGAGACACCTTCGTCCATGCCGGCACCGGTGTCTGCGTCGGAGCTGATCGAGTCCACGGGTGTGGACTCGCTGATGGACTCCGCGGCGCCGGTGTCGATGTCTGAGTTGATCCCGGACTCCGTGGATCGACCGACGCCGGACTTTGGACAGCACGCCGCCTCCGAACCACCGGTGCAAGACGCCCCGACCCTCCGGCGAATCCGCACGGCAACGCCGACGGATGTGATGCCTGCCGCCCGGCGTCCGGACGCGGGCTTGCCGCGTCCTCAGATGGATGACGTGACCGAGGAGATGTTGGCCTTCGAGCGCCCGACGGTGGTCGCGGAGACGACGTCGTCTACACCACCTCCCGTCGACCTCCAGACCGAGCCGCCCGGCGCCGATCCGACGGAGCGCAGGCTGACCGCGGCTGAGCCAGCTTCGCCTTCGTCCATGCCGCCTCCCCTGGACGAACGCCCCACGGAAGTTCCGCTCGAAGCGGGCCTTGAACCGATGGTCGAGGGTGTCTCGCTGATGCAGGTGTCAGGCCTCGAGGACCTGCCCGAAGAAGCGCAGCTCGAGCTGGTGCAGAGTGCGGAGCTGGTGACCCTGGGTCAGGATGAAGAGATCAGCCAGTTCGAGGTGGCGCTGGTCACCGCGGGCGAGGTGCGCGTGATGCCAGCGGTCGACGATCTGGTGGCAGCCACCGCTCGGGTGGGGCAGGTCGTGTTCACCACCGGTTCGCTGGAAGACGGCGTCGCACTGCGCGCCGTAGCGGGCGAGGCGGGCGCCACCGTTGCCGTGTGGAGAAAAGGCACGATGGAGCGCGCCACCGCGGACTGCCCGTGGGTGGCCGATGAGCTGAAGTTGGTCGCTGATCGCTTCCAGTCGCTGGCCGGTGCCGCGATGGGGCTGCTTGGCGAGCGCCTCGACGAGTCGCTACGTGGGCTGGTGACAGATCGCTTGGACGTGCGCCGGCTGCTCCCAGACGAGGTCGTAGTGGAGGCGGGCAGTCCCGTGCCCGGCTTGTTCATCGTGGGCGCGGGGCGCCTCGAGCAGGTCACCGGAGACGACGTCGAAGAGCTGCTGCCTGGGGACTTCGTGCTGCCCGCGCAGATCCTGAGCGCGGGCAAGGCGCCGGCCACGATACGGGCTGGCTCGGGCGGTGCGGTGGTGCTCTTCGGTGAGCGCATGACCGCCCACGAACTTTTGATGATCGTTCCGCCGTTGCTCGAGATCTTGAGCGCATGAGCGGGCGCACGCCCGACTCGCCTGCCCGCCGAACGCGCTGATTACTGAGCCCCGGCGACGCTGACGGGCTGACCCGCCGAGCCATCGCCGCGGTCAACTTCCCATGTCAGCTCTTGGTGTCCCTGGGCGCCCGCGAAACGCAGACCAAACCAGTTCGCCTTCTTGGAGATGGTGGGCGAGCCGTCTGCTTTCCGTGTGGGAAAGCGTAGGCGAAACGCGCTGCGCCAAGGCGTCGTGTAGGGGAAATAGGTGCGTTCGATCGCACCGGGGCGCTTGATCACGATGATCTCGCTGGGTGCGGTTTCGTTCCCCTGGTCGTCGATCAGGCGCACGATCCAGGCGGCGTTCTCCGCGGTGAGATCGGCCCACTTGTGCTTCTCCGCGAACAGCGCCGTGTAGAACTGGTGGTACTCCCGCGACTCCGACAGCGATCGCTCGAGCAGCAGTTTCCGCTGATCGATGGTCAGGCGATAGTCCGAGGAGTAGCGGACCACGTAAGCCCAGCGGAAGTCCCAGCTCTCGTAGGTCGCCGTGACGTTGAGCACGTTGTCGAGCTCACTCATCACGATCAGCTCGGCGTCGCGCGTCCAATCGCGCAGCACTGCTTCGTAGTCCGTGGAGACGTACTCCCTCGGACCCTCGTTCATGCCGACCTTGGGAGTGCCGCAGGCGCAGAACAGCCAACTGCCGAGGAGCGCCAGCGCGCCGAGCGCGAACCCTCTCGAAAACCGCGGGCGTCGCATCTCCGCGACGTCGAAGCGCGGCTCGTCACTGCCGCCTTGGCGCTGGCTCTGCCGCCTCACGCTGGGAACCATACCCTAAACTTGGCGGATCAGCTGCGCTTCCTTGGCGGCGCGCATGAGGCGGTGGTTGTTGCCATGGCCTGGGTGGTCTGCCGTCAGCTCGCCCAAGAGTGGACCGCCGCACAGATACAGATCACCCAGGAGATCGAGCAACTTGTGTCGCGCCAACTCCGCGCCGCGCATCGGAGCCCCGGGAGGCATCACTTTGCCGTCGTCGTCGAGCACCATCACGCTCCGCGGGTCGACGACTCGCGCGCGTCCCGCAGCGAGCAGTCGCTCGTGATCCTTGCGAAAGCCGAAGGTGCGCGCCGGGGCGATCTCCGCCAGGAAGTGCGACCGCGTTCCGTCCCACGCTGCGCACTGTTCGCCCACACCGGGGAAGTCGACGGACACTCGCACCAGCACGTGCTTCGCGGGCTGGAAGGTGTAGCGCGCCGTTCCAATAGAAAGCTCCCCGGGGCGCGCGATTTCATAGCGCGGCGCTGCTTGCGGAAGGTCCAGGCCGAGCAGCGCCAGGCTGAACTCCAACGCGCCGCCGTCCAGCAGCGGCACTTCAGGGCCGCTCGCGCGGATCTCCAGGTCGGAGTAGATCCCGAGCCCGGCCAGCGCTGCGCAGAGGTGCTCAAACAAATCTAGGCGGAAATCTGACTCGACCTCGCCGATGCCGACTTGTACGCCGTAGTCTGTGCGGAGCACGCTGAGCTCATCGACCAAGTGGCTCCTCTTGCCGATGCGCAGTCGCACTGGCCCGAGATCGCGGTCCATCGCGACGCTGCACAGGGCACCTGTATGCAGGCCTCTGCCGTGAAACGCGATGCGATCCATGGCGGCGAGCCTAGTGCCAACCGTGACTAGCTTCCAGCTAGACGACCCACGTCGCCCACGCTGACCACGAGCAGCAGCATCAAGAGGACCGCCATCCCGACCAGGTGGACTGTCGCTTCGACCTTCGCGTTGGCGCGCCGACGGGTGATTGCTTCGTAGCCGAGGAACATCAAGCGCCCACCATCCAGGGCTGGCACTGGGAGCAAGTTGAATACGGCGAGCCAGGTGCTGAGCACGCCGAGCAGCATGAGGTAGGAATCGGGCCCGTGCTTGACGGATTTGGTGATCTCCTCGCTGATGCGAATCGGTCCGCCGAGCTCCGCCTTCTCCTTCAGCGTGATCAGGCGTCCGAGGCTCGCCAGCATTTGGCCTACGAGCTCCGCTGGCATGACCACCGCGAGCTTCGCTGCCTTTCCGAACGGAACCGGTTCGCGAGTCTCTTTGGAGCTGATTCCGATCAGGCCTTTGCCTTCGGCGTTCTTCTTCGGCGTGACGAACAGCGTCTGTACGCCGCCTTCGCGTTCGACCAGCACTTCCAGCTTCTTCTCGGGGTTGGATTGGACCGTGGCCAGGAGGTCTTTCCAAGTCTCGAGCTGCTCGCCGTTGATGCTCTTGATCGTGTCGCCGCTCTTGAAGCCCGCGGCGGCCGCGGGCATGTCTTCGCTCACGGTGTCGACGTTGAGCGTGGCCTTCTTCTCTCCCCCAACGAGAATTGCCCCGAGGAAAAGAATCGAGGCGAACAAGTAGTTCGCCAGCGGGCCCGCGAAAATGGCCGTGATGCGCGCAATGAGACTCGCGTTGGCGTAGCTTTCCTTGTCGTCGGGGTCGATGTCCTCCAGTGGGTTCATGCCGTGGATCTGCACGTACGCCATGAACGGGACGGGACCGACCTGGTAGATGGTGTCGCTGTTCTTCGGCTTGTGTCGCCAGATGGCTGGGCCGATGCCGATGCTGAACTTCAGCACCTTCATGCCGAACGCTCGCGCCGCCAGGAGGTGCCCGGACTCGTGCACCACCATCAGCAAACCCAACCCCAAGATTGCCGCGACAATGCCGATAAGCTTATCCATCGATCCTCTGTGTATAGTCCGCTTGGCGGGTGGCCGCCACGCCCCGACGGGAGAGGTCAGCCGTGCTCGCGTTTCGTGCGGCTAACCGCAGCAAATCACCGGGCGTTCCGTGCACAGCACCCCCGCCTCTTACGACCTACGGGCGAAGCGTCGGTTTGGTTCAGCTTTCGTCCCGGGGGGTGGACGCGGGTCGGTTTTTCGGGCCTACAGCAGGAACGAAACACCCACCGATACACTTGGATAGCCTATGCGTAGCGTGAGGCTCACGGTGTCAGCGAAGTGGTACCGGCCGCCAGCGTAGAAGACGAAGGGGTCCAGGCGATCCTTGTCGTTCTGCCGGAAGCGATAGGCGATGCCGGGTTCGCCGAAGACTGACCAGTTGCGAGACACCCAAAAGTTCCATTGCATGACCAACGGGAGCACCAGCTCACGATAGTCGCGGTTCTCACGCACACAGGTCTGATTACCCATCGGGCCCCGACACTCGATGGCGTCCGCGCTGCCGTAGAACAACACGTCCGCCCCGAATCCGATTCCGACGGTGTTGTTGATGGAGCTGACGAATCCGTTGTCGACCAGCTCGAGGGTGAAGCGCGCACCAGGACCGTAGCCATTGCCTTCCACCGGACCTGGGGCATTGCCGACCCCAAGAAGCAGGTGAGGCTCGGCCTCCAGCGTGTAGCGCGGGTGGGCTCCGGGCCGCTTGATGGTGGACGTGTCCCCCGCGGCACTGCTCGCGAAACAGAGCCCGAGCAGAACGACCGCGAGGGCCTGAACGCGACGTGGGGTGGCGAGCGCACGCTCGAGGCTGAATCGGTGCGCAGCGACGCGTGATGTCATGACTCGAACCTTACTCGAGGCGCCCCACGGCGGGAGTTTTTCGTCGCTTTGGCAGGTTGGCTGAGCGTGTTGCTCGGCTCTCGGCGCGCTGCTAGGTTGCGCGCCCCGTGATGCCGTGAACCCTGTGCCGAGTTGCCGCAAACAGGGCGCGCCGTGAGGGACTCGAGAGGAATCCATGACTGAGAATCTGCCTGCCGGCGCTCAAGCCGCGAACCTTCAGCTGAGTGGTGGCGCCGCCATCGTGGCCCCCGTGAGCGCGTTCCCCGGTGGTGTGCCATCCAACGCGTTGATCCTGTTGCCGCTCACGCAGCCGTCCGACGAACTGAAGGGGCACCTCGAGAATGGCCCGTTCGCCGTCACTCCCGAGCAGATGTGGCAGTTGCTTGGTTTCAACGGCCCCGCGGTGCAGGTCACCGATCAAGAGGGACGCCCAATCGCTATCGGCCTCGAAGACTTGCTCGCCGGTCTCGAGAAGAACTGGAAAGAGAACAAAGAGGATCTGAACCGCGGCCGCATCTACGCGCAGGAGCTCGTGAAGTACGGGCGCCTCGAGCAAGCGGAGAAGGTGCTCGCCAAGGTCGTCGCCCAGGGCGGCATGGTCGGTGAAGACTGGCTAGGCCTCGGCGTGACCCAGCTCCAGCAAGAGAAGTGGGAGAAGGCAGAAGCCACGCTCAAGGGCGCGCAGAACCTCTTGAAGGGCAACCCGTTCCCGACGCTGCACCTGGCGAAGGTCGCTAAGGGTAAGGGTGATTCCGCGGGGGAACGCGAGCTGATCGAAAAGGCGATCGAGATCGACCCCAAGTGTGTCGATGCTTGGGCGTACCTCTTCAGCCAGGTGCGGGAAGGCGCCGATGAAGACGCAGCCGTGAAGGCAGTAGACGAGCTTGCGAGCAAAGAGGCGAACAAGACCACCGCCGCACCGTACATCGCGATTCAAGGCTTCTACGCGAACGAAGAGAGCACCCGCGATCAGGCGCTCAAGTGGGCGGAGAAGGCGGTTGAGCGCAACAGCGACGATCCGCTCGCCCTGGTGTGCCTCTCGGCGCTGCACGGCCAAAAGGGCGATCTCCCCAAGGTGATCAGCCTGCTACAACCTCACGAAGCGAAGATGGCGCGGGACGTTCGCCTGGCGAACAACTACTTCGAGGCACTGTTCCAGAGTCGTCAGATCGACAAGGTGACCAAGCTCTTGAACGCCCTCGCCGGTTCACCGAACCGGGAGGTCAAGCAGTTCGCGATCGAGCGCTCCCGCGCGGTCGCTCAGTACCTCCAGCAGCAGCAGCGCCAGGTCGCGGCGGCCGCACAGCAGCGCTGAGCCATTTCCGTACGGCTAAGAGAGGCCGAGCGACGCGGTGCCCCCTTTGGGTGGCGCCGCGTTGCGTTTTGTCCTCTCCCCCCCCCAAAAAAAAGTCGAAGGATTAATGCCGGCGGCTCGCGATGATCACGCTCTTGGCGTCCGCCGGAGGCTTCTCGTCACAGCCCCGATGCTGCCCGCCATCCGTTACCGCGAGGATACTCAAGGTGCGAGTCGGCGACTTGCTGCCCGCCGGCAGTCGCCAGGTCCCCCCGCTCTTGTCGTCCTTGTAGCCGTTCTCTCCCAGGCGACTTGTGTACGACGTGAGGAGCGCACCAGGCGCCTCTGTAGAAGTGAACGCGTCCCACTGAGTGTAGCCACCACCGCCGCTCTCCAGCACGCGGCCAGCGCACAGGTGCTTCAGCGACTTGTGTACGGGAAAGCCGTAGGAGCCCATCACCGCGTCGATGCTCGCCGTCTTGGGATCCGTTCCGCGCTCCGTCGGAGCGGGTGGTAGCACCGGCATGTCTTTCGGGCGCACGCGTCGCACAGGCGCTTCCACGATGCCGTCGTCGTCGACCTTTGCGGGCGCTTCGGCTTCTGCGCTGGCCTCAGGCTCCGGCAATGCGGTGAGACCCGAGGCGCTCGCGGGTGCGAACCAAGCCGAAGGATCCGGGGTGGCTTCGGTCTCCGTCTTGTCCTTCTGGCAAGCGAACAAGCCCAGCGCGAGTAGGGTTACTGAAGTGCGCCCCAGAAACGCAGAGGGACGTGACACGCGGGTGGCCGAAGAATTCACGGTCCGGATCTTGGCCGCAATGCATGCTGTCTGGCGACAATTTCGTTTGTGAAGCCTGGGGATTCGATCGTCGGAAAGTACGTGCTGAGGCGCCGCCTGGCCCAAGGCGGAATGGGTGAAGTCTGGTCTGCGTGGCATTGCTACACGGATCGAGATTTCGCCATCAAGCTGCTGCTGCCTGAGCTGGCGGAGCACGAAGAGGCGCTGGGGCGCTTCTTCCAGGAGGCGCAAGCGACCGGGCAGCTGATGCATCCCAGCATCATTCAGGTCTACGACGTCGGTCAGCTGGAAGACGGTCGGCCGTTTCTGGTGATGGAGCTGCTCGAAGGCGAGAGCCTGGAAGCGCGGCTTGGCCGAGAGACGGTGCTCGATAGCCTCGAGGTCTGTTTGATCTTCAGCCAGGTCGCGCAGGCGCTGAAGCTGGCTCATGAAAAAGGCATCATTCATCGGGATCTCTCGACCGCGAACGTGTTCTTGGCCGCTCAGAGCTACGGCCCACCGGTTCCGAAGATCTTGGACTTCGGGGTGAGCAAGAACCTTGGGCCGAACTACGACGGCAAGATCCGCACTGGGAGCGGTGCCGTGCTCGGCTCACCCGATTACATGAGCCCGGAGCAGGCCGGCGGAGCCGCGGATGTCGACCCACGCACGGATCTGTGGGCGATCGGCGTGCAGATGTACGAGTGCATCGCTGGTGCCTGCCATTTCCGTGCGGCAAATTACAACGCGCTGATGCTAGATATCATGACGCGCGAGCATCGGCCCCTCGGCGAGGCGATGCCCAGCGTCGATCCAGAGCTGGCGAGCATCGTCGACCTCTGCCTCAAGAAGGATCGCGAGGACCGAATCGCAACCGCAGCGGAGCTTGCAGAGCGCCTCGAGCGTCTGGCTCTGGGACTCGCGGATCAGCTGGGCCTCGAGCGTCCCGGTCCGCGGCGGCGAGTCACGGATCGCCTGAGTGTCACCGCTGTGCCCCCGCGCGCCTCGTTCCTGCCCCCGTCGCGCGCCTCGTTGGTGCCCCTCGCCAAACAGTCCGCGGTCGGTACGCCGCCCAGTGCCTTGGCGCGCCTCGGTCGCTCCCGAGTGCTCGTTGCGGCAGGGAGTGCACTCGGAGGCACGCTGCTCGGCATGGCGCTCACCGCGGGCAGTGGAGAACCCGCAGCCGCGGCGGAGCGCCAGACCAAGGCACACACGACGCAGGTGACGTCAGCTGATGAGCAAGCCGAAGCGCCGGAAGTGACGCCCGTCGAAGAGGCAGCGCAGCAGGCGCCAGACCTAGTGGAAGCGATGACTCGCGGTCTAGGCCTCGACAAGAGCATCAAGAGCGAGGCCGGGCCGGCGGCTCAGCCGAAGCAGGCCGCGCCGGCGGACGGGCGCGGCACCATACCGCGCGCCAAGCCCAAGCGAAAATCGGCTGGGCATGGCCGGGTGGCGCTGCGCAAGAACCCGTATTGAGCGGTGCGCGAGGCAGTTCGGGCTGCATGGCGTTCGAGAACGTAACCGAAACGGCCAAGCTGCGTAGGGGGTGGGATGCACGAGGTTTGGGAACACGGCGGGGAGGCTCAGTTGCAGCGAAGCACCGCGCGCGCCGCGAATAAGTGGGCAGTGGCCGCGGCGTGCGGCCTGGCGCTGCTTGGGGTCAGCCAGCAGGCGTCGGCCTTCGTCTCGACTCCTGTGGGCGGGCACCCCGGAGAAGTCGACGTCAATGCACAGCTCACGTTGGAACGCGGCAAGCTCGAGCCCAACGAGAACCAGGCCTCCTATCGCAAGGTCAAGAACTGGCAGGAGTACAAGCTCGGCGTCGGGTACACCTGGGGAGACCTGGGTCCGATCGAGTTCTTTTCCACGCGGTTAGAGGCAACCTACTTCACCACGCCCGAGGAGACCAACGACCCCAGCGAGTGGGCGATTCAGCCGGCGGGCAGCTCTACCGCCACGCAGATCCAACCCGAGTGCACTGCCGGAGCGGAGTACCTTGGCAACGGCCTGTGTCGTTTCTACGAGAAGGACGACGGCACCATCCTGAGCGCGACGTTCAGTGGTGCAATCATCCACGACCCGAAGTACGCGCTCGGGCTGTTTCTGAAGTTCAGCGCTCCGATTGGCATGAACCTGCAGAAGTTCGGTAATCCGCGCATGGACTACTTCGCCTTTGGTTGGCAAGGCGGAGTGGAACTCACGAACTGGCTCGCCTACGAGAGCACGCTGTACGTCGGTCTGGGCACGCGACCATTCAGCAAAGAGAAGAACGGCAGCGTTGCCCTGGGGAACTTGTTCCACTTCAAGGCCAGGCAGTGGCTCTTGCCATGGAAGGCAGGCTTCAAGCTTGGACCCTACGTGGAGGGCGACATCAATGAGCGCTTCGACGAGCGCTACGATCGCGCCTATGGCCCGCAAGTCTTGCCCCAGCCGGGAGACACCGAAGCCAGCCAGCATCAGGATCGCATCCGCTCGGCGCGCTTCGCGCTGGCGATGCTTCCATATTTCCTCGTGACCGAGCACCTCGCGGTCGAGGCGGGCTACATTCAGAAGTTCTTCGGCTACGACGCGCCGGCCACGCAGGCGTACTTCGTCGGTTTGCGCGGGCTCGCCGAGCTCGGCAACTGAGCAGCGTTCGCGCGCAGCGGACGCACTCTCGGAGGCAAAAAGCCGCGGATTGCCGGGCAAAAGCCCGTGCTTTGCGCTCGCGCGCGGGTGGTGGTGGCGGGCGAACCTGGATCCGGTGATAACCTCGGGCCTCCCCGATGTTTTCATTCGTCTTGGCGGTCACCTCGGCACTGACGTTCTCGTTCTTGTGCTCGATGTCCGAGGCCGTCCTGCTCAGCCTGACGCACGCACAGATCGCAAAGTTCGGCGATTCGCGGGTGGGCCGCATCCTGCGCAAGTTCAAGCAAGAGATCGACGCGCCCATCGCCGCGATCTTGGTGCTCAATACCGTCGCTCACACGATCGGCGCAGCGGTCGCTGGCGCGAGCTACGGTGAGGTCTTCGACGAGTCCACGCTGTGGATCTTCTCGCTCGCTTTCACGTTGGCGGTGTTGTTGCTGACGGAGATCGTCCCGAAGACGCTGGGTGTGTCTCAGGCCGCTCGCTTTGCACCGTTCGTGGCGCTGTTCGTCAACTTCCTCACGTACGTGCTCAAGCCGGTGCTCTTCATCACGCACTTTCTCTCCAGCTTGCTGCGTCGCGGGAACCCGGAGAAGCCGGTCACCTCCGTGGAGGAGATCCGCTTGCTCGCCATGCTCGGGCGCACCGAGGGCGCCGTGGGCGCGATGGTCGCCGGCATGATTGAAGGCGCGACGCTGCTCAAAGAGCTGACTGCGTACGACGTCATGGTTCCGCGCGGAGGTGTGAAGTACCTCAGCGGCAACAAGGACATCGAAGAGAACCTCGAGGTGATCCGGCGCTCGAATCACAGCCGCTTTCCCTTCACCAAGTCGGGCAACCTGGACGAAGTAGAAGGTGTGGTGCTGGTCAAGGAGCTGATGTTCCAGCTGCGGGAGTCGCCTGATGAGCCACGCTGGGAGAAGCACCTGCAGCCCCTCGTCGTGGTCCCCGAGTCGATGCTGCTCGATCAGCTACTGAGGAAGTTCCAGGAAGAGCGTCGCCACATGGCGATCGTCGTGGATGAGTACGGCGGCACGACGGGCATCGTGACCCTGGAAGACGTGCTCGAAGAAATCGTGGGTGAAATCGAGGACGAAACAGATCGCATCGATCGCTTCGTGCAGCAGCGCCCGAACGGCAACCTCGTGTGTCGCGGCATGGCGGAGACGCGCAAGGTGTTCGATCGCCTGAACATCCAGGCGGAAGACCTGGAGACCGTGACCATCGGCGGATTCGTCGCCGAGCAGCTCGGGCGCGTACCCAAAGCGGGTGACGCCGTCGAGTTTGGCGGCTTCACCTTCAAGGTGCTCGCCGCGTCTCCCAAGCGTGCTGAGCGCGTCGAGATCCGTCAGGGTCCGCGCAGCATGGTTCCGCCGAGCTGAGCGGCTAGCCCGCTGCGGCGGCGGCCGCCTTCAGGTCATCGCTGACCTCGTAGTCCTTCGCGAGCGTGTTCACCATTTCGGCGATCGTTCCGAGTCGGATGGCTTCCTTGCCGTTGGCGTACGCCATGCCGTCGATGGCGAAACGGTAGACGCCGTAGCCCGTGTCGGAGTCTTCGGCGGCCAGGATGAGCATCTCCTCGCCTCCGCCATCCATCCCGAGGATCACGGCTTCCACATCGGTGAGACCGAGTTCTCCGAGCGCCGCGTGCGCCTCATCGTACGAGTCATCCAACTTCTCGATGGTGGTTTCGAACTTCCCAAGGTCGTCGTTCCAC
>JBFXBK010000132.1:0-21445 GCA_050183255.1 Polyangiaceae bacterium
CCCACCTCGGCGCCCGAACCCTGCGGGCCGTTACGCCGCCTCCACAACTCCCTCGCTTTTCCTGGGGTAAGCTGACTACAAGCCTTACAAGGTCTGAGCCGTCCGGTGGCTTGAGTCGCTCTACGGCACGGCTCGGGGCTTCGCCCCATTGCCTCAGGGAAAGACTCATGGCGTTTTCGAGGCTGGCGGCTGTTGGGTCTTGCCGGTTCGGTCGCGCGGCTCGGCTTGGGCTTCGCCCATTGCCTCAGCATCATCAGTCGTTGCGACCATCGCTTCGCGCGACGAAGCGCACGAGGCAAGCGTTCAACAGCATCCAGGCGGCTCTACTGAGCCTCGCTTCGAGATGAACGTGCTGGGGGAATGCTCCCTTATGCAGCGTCACGGGCATGCTGAACTCTGCCACGAACACTTCCGGCGGAACACCGACACGCCAGTCCGGGAGGTAGAATCGGCGAAACTGCGTGTACGCGCGCAGTGTAGTGAGCTCCACCGCGTTGAGGTCATCCATGCGCCGTTCGACCGGTACTAGCTGCGTATGTTTGACATCGTCCAGTCGTCGCTCGAAGTCGCAACTGTTTCCAAGAACCATCCAAAACCCGCTCTCGTGTTCCTCAGCAGCAGGCTCGCCATCGGCGTCGATAAGCGGCATATCCGCATGGATACGAACGACGTCTCCCTGACAGAGGTCGTCAGGGGGATGCAGGTTAGCGCTCGACCTCCACTCGTAGAAGGACTCTTCGAGGAACTCACGCCGACTGAGTTCGTGAATGTGCTTCCGGAGGTCTTCTTCGCCGTAAACTCCCGGCCACCGTTCCCCCATCTCGAGCTAGCCGTTCTTTCGGGTGAGTTTGCGGATCTTCCGACTCGCGCGGCGCTCGTTAATGAGTCGGGTGGTACGCGCGTCTGCCTCGTGGTCGATGGGAAGTATGTTGACGATCGCTTGGACCAACCCCGCAGCTTCTCGTACCACACGCGCGCGCTTGCTCCCCTCGGCGTCCACGACAACGCGTTGAGGCCCAGACAAGGTCGTCGTGAGTGCGACGGGGGCGATGGTGGACGGCAGAGGCGTCTCGGAGCCGATACCCAGCGACAGGCGAGTTTCGACGGGCTGCGCCGGCTGATGATAGACCGCACCGGCGCTCAAGCCCGACATCGCAAGGAAAGTAATCAACCGCTCGCTCATTGTTTCTCCCCCATCCACTCGAGCAGCGTTGGCGTACTTGCCGCAGTGAATACCGAGTATATGTCCGCGGCGAAAGCTGGCAACAGTTGCTCAGTTTTCGCGAGTTCGAACGCACCCTCGACGTAGCGGTCGATATCGAGGCGGTAGGCTGGCTTTCCTTGAGGATCCGCGACCAGGCCATACTGAATCGTTAGGGCTCCGGGATCTCTCGGTGCGTTGACCTGAGCGGTAAAGCGGGCATCACCGTGAACAAGTCCGCTCGGAGGGGTGATGAATGCTGCCGAGACCAACTCGCGCCAATCCACCGCCCGCCCCAGTTCGTCAGAGATCCGTGCCGCATCTATGTGATTGATATAGCGGAGTCCCAACCGAACCGGCATGATGGGCTTGAAGAGCTGCTCAAGCGCGCGTAAGCCGAACTCGAACAGGTCGAACGAACTATCCCTCGACACATGCGCATGCATCTCGAGCGTGAGCGCCTGATTGGTCAGGCTGATCGCGTAGTTATCCCCGAGGAAACGGTGGATCGTTTCATCCTCAACGCGGATCGGTCCAAACGGCTGCATCTGAACCGTCTGGGCCTTGGACGGCTGATAGCCAGCGAATCTGGGTCGTACGGCGTCCTGGAAGTCGTCTACCCCCCGCTGGATTCGCAGAATTGGCTGAAACCGCAGGTCGACGATCACCGCGATGAGGGGATTTCGCGCATAGACCTTGTGTTCTACCGAAGGCAGCTGCCAGGGCATAGCTCCGGTCTAGCAGGATCCGGGCCAGATGGACAGCCGGCTTCGTAGGCTCCGGGCCGGCGCCTCAAAATCGCGGTCGGTGGCCGCCATCGGCATCGAGTCCGAGGCGCCGCCAGTCGCTGTCGCTCACGAATTCCCCGCGGATCTACGCGGCGCTCGCCCCGCTCAGGCGGGGATTCCAGGCAGTGACGCGGTTGCGACCGCCGCGCTTGGAGGCGTAGAGCGCTTCGTCGGTGGCCTTGAAGAGCGCGTCCCAGTCGCGGCCGGCGACGGGGAAGGTGGCGACACCCACGGAGCAGGTGCAGCGCACCGCGTGGCCGTTTGCGTGGAAGGTCGTGCCTTCGAGCTCGGTGCGGACTCGCTCGGCGAGCAGGATGGCTCCGGCGCTATCGGTCTCTTCGCACACCACGACGAACTCCTCGCCACCGAAGCGACCAACGGCGTCGGTGTCGCGCTTCTGGCGCTTGAGGATGGTGCCGAGGCCCTTGATCACGATGTCACCGACGTCGTGGCCGTAGGTGTCGTTGACCTTCTTGAAGTGGTCGATGTCGCACACCAGCACGCTCACCGGCTTCTCGAAGCGTTCGGCGGAGCGAATCATGTGACCGGCAGTGTCGATCAGGGCGCGCTTGTTGAGCAGCCCCGTGAGGCCGTCGGTGGTCGCCAGCTCTTCCAGGCGCTTCACCATGCGCGCGTTGGCGAGGCTCACCGCGACGTGGCTCGCAAGCACTTCGAGCGTCGTGCGCGCGTCGTCACCAAATGCACCACGCTGACTCGAACCGAGGACCAGCGTTCCGAGGGCCTTCTCGTGGACCAACAGAGGTAACACCAAGAGGGACGGCATGCTCGGCGGGTTGAGGCGCTTGCTGAACACGACCTGGCGCTTTGGATCGTACTGACCGCGGTATGGCAGCGGGTGGTGATTCTCCACCACCATGCCGACAAGACCCGCGTTGTGACGGAAGCGGCGGCCCACCAAGTCGTCAGCACCGGCGCCACTCACCGCACAGATTTCATGCTCGGCGGTGCTCTTGTCGAACAGCGTCACCGCGGCGAAATCGAAGCTCGCGAACTCGCGCGCACTCGACACGCCATGCTCGATGACTTGAGCCTCCGTCGTGGCTCCTGCCAGGAGCTCTGCCGCGCGGTAAAGCTTGCCTTGCTGCACCTTCGCGCGCTCGAGCTGGATGAACACGCGCTCGTTCTGGATCGAGCGCGAGAAGAAGCGCGTCGCTTCGTGGAGCAGCGCCTCGTCGTCGTTGGTGAACGGCTGCTTCTCCGGGCGATCCACCACCAGCATGCCGCGAGGCTGTCCACGTTCCAGCACCGGGACCGCGCACGCTGCACCAACGCTCGGTACCAGCGCGTAGTACGGCAGGTGACGACCCGCCTTGCTGCCGTTCAGGCTCACCGGGCCACCGCGACTGAAGGCTGCGGCGAACAGGCCTTCTTTGGCGGAAAACGGGCCGGGGTCGATGTTCTGCGCGGAGGTGGAGATCTCGTGGATGCGGAGCTTCTCTCCGGAAGCGTCAAGCCAGAGCAGCACCGCAGTGCGCGCGCGGAGCGAGCCACGCAGTAGGTCGAGCGCCAGGCTCAGCGCCTGATGGATCTCCTCCACCCCCGAGCGCACCAGCCGCTCTTCGTCGGTCTCGAGGGAACCGGGGCGCACCGAGGTGCGCTCGCTGCGCGCGCCGCCGCTGCTCGGTGGCCCAAGCAAGCGATAGGTGCGCGCGGCTTCTCGCAGCTTGTCGAGCTCGGAGTCGATGTGCGCACGGGACAGGCGCCGCACGCGAGTTATCTCCGCACGGAAAACAAACGCATTGACCGACGCGAACAGCACCAACAGCCCTGCATGGCCCCACTGATCCCAGATCGCGCTCGTGCCCCGACTGAAGCCAACGATGGCGCCCTCGAGTCCCAGGGTGAAGAGCACGATCACCACGGTCGCGCCCGGGCGCGCAAACGCCGCCGCCAGCATCATCAGGACGTAGACGGCGGGGTAGCTCGGCCCTGCGAGTCCACCCTGGGTCTGCAGCACGATGCCAAACGCCAGCACCACCAAATGCGTGAAGAGCTCGATGTCGAGGCGCAGCGCGTCTTCGGGAGTCAAGCGTTCCAGGCGCCGCACCAGGCGCACCAAGAGCGACACCACAAGGCCTGCACCGGCGATCGCGAGCCACCACCAACCAAGCGGGTGGTGCTCGGTGACGCGCACCTGGCTCCAGGCCAGGAGGGCTCCCGCCGCCAGACTGATCGCCAAGCCCGCGGAGCGCGCGATCGCCTGTTGAACTGCGAGTGCGCCGCGTACCAAGGGATCCATCGTCCGTTCGCGGCTATCAGAAGCCGGAGCGGCGGGCCCAATTTGTTGTGGCGCTAGAGACTAACCAAGCGCCTTCTCGAGCGCGGACTTCAGCTCAGCCGCTTCCGGTTCCACCGTCGGAGCGAAGCGCGCCACGACCTGGCCATCGCGGCCCACCAGGAACTTCGCGAAGTTCCATTTGATGTCGCCGGGGCCGTCGGGCTGGGTGCTCTGAGAGGTCAGCCAGCCGTAGAGCGCGTCACGCCCGGGACCGTTGACCTCGATCTTCGAAAACATGGGGAAGCTCACGGAGAAGTTCGTGGTGCAAAACTCCTGGATGTCTGCTTCGCTGCCCGGCTCCTGCGCACCAAACTGATTGCAGGGGAAGCCGAGGACCTCGAGGCCGCGATCGGAGTACTCGTCGTAGAGCTTTTGCAGGCCGTTGTAGTGCGGCGTCAAACCGCACTTGGACGCGACGTTGACGATCAACAGCACTTTGCCGTCGTACTCGCCAAGGCTCTGGTTCTCTCCGGTGATGCTCTTCAGGCTGAAATCGTAGACGCTCGACATGCACGCTTCGCTAACGCGAGCACCGAGCGGCGGCAACCGGTGACTTCACGTACACCGGCGCCCCACGAAACCGCTCAGATCCCCAGCTTCAGGTGCGTCATCACGCCACCACGTTGAGGTTGTGACCGCTGCTGCCTTGGGGGGCTCGGGGCGCGGAAGCGTCAATCAGTGCCACCGCTTGCTGTCCCATCTCCTTGGTCGTCTCCTGTGCCTTTGCCAGCACCTTGACCGCCATTTGCTCAGGCACCATGGCGGCGCTCAACCCACTCGATACTGCGTTCATGGCCCTTGCGAACGGGTGGCGTTCCGGAACCTGTAGAACAGAGCGCGAGAAGCCGAGCCTCGCTGCGTCATTGAGCCTCATTCCGTCGAGGAAATTGCGCGCTATCTCGCCTTGGAAGCGCTCTCATCCCCACATCGACTCCTGTCGGGGTCTGGGGGGGAGGCGGCACCGCACCAGCAGGCAGCGCGAGATGACCCGATCAGCACCTCAAGCCTCCAAAGCCAAGCACGTGCTCGTCGCTGGCATTTCCTCACGGCTCGGGCGCAGCGTCGCCCTCGAGCTCCTGCGGCGGGGCCACCGCGTGCGCGGGCTGAGCCGCAAGCCGCTCAGCGACTTGCCCAGCAGCGTCGAACACTTCAGCTTCGACTGTTTACGCGCGGAACCAACCGAGGCCTGCCAGGGCATCAGCCACGTGTTCTCCTGCATCGGAGCCAGCGTGCAGCCCGATCTGCGCCTCGGGCGCGCGTCGTTTCCCCGCTTCGACTTACCGGCGAACCTCAACTTACTGCGCGCCGCAGAGAACACCGGGGTCGCGCACTTCACCTACGTCAGCGTGGCGGGAGCTGAGAGCACGCGGCACCTGGCCTATGTGGACGCCCATGAACGCGTGGCTGAAGCCATCCAGAGCTCGAAGCTAGAGGCCTGCATCGTACGCCCCACTGGCTTCTTCTCCGCGCTCGAAGCCATGCTGCCGATGGCCAAGCGCGGCCTCGTCCCGCTGATGGGTGACGGCAGCGCCGTGACGAATCCAATCGCTGACGAAGACCTGGCCAGCGTCTGCGTGGACGGCATCGAGGGTGCCTTCAGCGAGCGTGAAGTCGGTGGGCCTGAGACGCTGAGCCGACGCCGCATCGCGGAGCTGGCATTCGAGGCCTGGGACAAGGCGCCGCGCACGCCGAGCCTGCCCGTCTTCTTCACCAAGCTCTCCGGCTTCATGCTGCGTCCGCTCAACCCGCGCGTGGCGGACCTGATGCACTTCTACGCCCACGTCATGACTCACGACTGCGTCGCCGAGAGCGCTGGGCAGCGCAGCCTCGCGAATCATTTCCGCGCGAAAGCGCAGTCCATGATCAAGGCGCTGCCCGCGCCGTCGAAGAGCTAGCCAGCAAAATAGCGACGACGCGCAAGGCTCGAAAGCCCGCGCGTCGCCCATCCCTGTTTCGCCTGGCTGCTAGACAGCCGAATGTTCAATCAGAACCAGCCGACGAGGCCGGCGTTGAGACCGAAGTTGGTGTACTTCGAGTCGAGCTCTGGCGCGCCGCCACCCGGATCTTGGGTACCGCTCAGTCCGAAATCCACTGTTGGCCCAATGCTGAAGCCAAAGCCTGGGATCGGAGACAACACGAACATGCCTTCGAGGCCCAGTCCCAGGCCGCTGTCCTTCGAGTCGTCGCCCTGATCCGGCGACACCGTGCGGGAGTAGTAGGTGATCCCACCGCGCACCCAGAAGTCCGCACCATCTGCGACGGGGATCACGTAGCCCACGCGGGGCGCAATGACGAAGGACGATACGCTACCGTTGTCCTGGGTGCTGCTTCCTGCGCTCGTCTTGGTCTCGGTTTCGCTGCTCTGACTCATGTAGCCCAGCGAGCCACCGATCGAGACACCATCAGCCACCATGTAGTCGAGGGCGACCCGCGGCACGGTGTACGGCGTGGCTGCGTCGTTGAAGATCAGACCAATCGACGTGCCCGACGTGGTCTGCTCGTTTCCGTCAAGCTCCAGCTTATGTGAGAAGAAGTTCAGACCGAAGATCCGCTCACCGCTCAGCGCGATCTGCCCGGGCTCACCCAGCTCGTCCGCCGCGGCGGCGTTGAAAGAAACCAGCCCGGCGAGGGCAAACACACTCAAGAACAAGGCTTTCCGCATTTGAGGACTCCTTTAGGGCGCGACGTCCGTGCCGCGCTGTTTCAAGACCAAGGTCGAGACGTTGGACGCGCCTCCTACACGACTCGTCCAAAGAACGACCCGCTGTACACCCCTCACCCCAGCCATTGGGGCTGCGAGTTACCGCGAATCGGCGAAATGGTCCACCAAACGACGAACCCCGCTGCGTGGAAACAGTGCGTCATTCACCCTCCCATGTCTCAGGCGGTGACAACTGCGCAGCGTTTTCTGGATCGCCGCCCAGGAAGCGCGAAGCATGGATCGCACCCAACACATGAACGCCACAGGAGCTTCATTCTCACTGGAAATTCGAGCCGTGACACCCAAGCACTCCGGCTCGAGCCGTGTCAGGCTTAGCGTTGCGCCGGGAGCCGGCATCGGGGGACTACATGTTGCGACTGACCAAACTCACCACGCTCACACTGACGCTAGCCCTCCTCGGTTTGGGGGTGAGTAGCGCCGAAGCGAAGCCCAAGGCCAAGACCGCCAGCGGTGCAAGCCGCGCGGAAACGCTGCGCGCGCCGACCCCGAAGAGCAGCATCGACACCCCCAAGCAAAAGACCGCCAAGGGCAAGCCGCTGCGCCGCTCTCAGCGCCACAGCAAAGAGCAGGCGAAGAAGCCACGCACCGAGCGCATCGACACCGTGATCGTCACGGGTCGCGCGATGCGCCCCCAGGCGGTGATCGAGATCCCTAAGGTGGAGCACAAATTCAAGAGCGGCACCACCAAGTACAACCCCCGCGATAAGGCGTACCAGAAGTAGCCTGCGCCGCCAGAAGCGCTCTGCGGACCCTCCGCCCGCGACAGTAGGAGACGGCGCGACACGATCCGCGGCGAACCCCTCCAAACAAGCCCACCGCCACGCGCGGTTTCCCCGCGAATTCGTGGCGCTCCGTGCTCAGCGCAGCATCGCTTGCCGATCGGGGTGGGGGCCCCGCTTGGTAACCCGTCGTGTGGATTATGTGCGGACGCGCCGCCAGGTGAATGCTGCTAGCGTCGTCAGCAGGCAGTAGACGATGGCGGCGATCACGATCAAGAACTTCAGGCTGGCGCAGTTGTACGCGAGGCTCACCCAGCCCTGGCTCTGCTGCCCCCAGAAGAGCTGCAGCATGGCGTAGTTCTCCACGGCGTCAGCGGCGCCAGCGATGATCATCGCGCGGCTGAGGAACACGCCGAGTCTACTGAGCATGCCTGGCTTGAACACCGTCGCGCCCCAGGCCGCACCCGCCGCCAGCAGGATGCCGTAGATGAAGATGTACAGGTAGTCCGCGCCGATACCGAAGACGGCGAACAGCTGCTGCGAGCGGTCCCAGCTCGCGATGATCGCGCGCGCCTTTTGCAGCGTACCGGCGAGCTCCAAGCTCACGATGTGACCCGGCGCCTCGTCGGTGATCAGGCGCCGATTCGCGCGCCCGATCGTGACCATCACTGCCGTGTGGATCAGGGCCCAAAGCAAGAAGCGCTGTCCGCGCTGCTTTCGGTCGAGGTTGTGAAAGGGGTACCACATGAGTCTTAGCGGCGCAGGAAGCGGAACCAGCGCTCGAAGAGCTGCTTCACGGTCGGCGTCAGCCGAGTCCGCATATACGCGTCGCCGAGTTTCTTACTGATTTCGCCTTGGGATGGATAGGGATGAATCGCGCTCGCCAGCTGCGCCAGCGTCATTCCGTGAGTCACCGCGAGGGTGAGCTCGCCAATCAAATCTCCCGCACGGGGCGCCACGATGGTTGCGCCACGCACATGCCCCTTGGCGTCGTAGTAGGCGCGCGCGAAGCCTTGGTCGATGCCCTCCAGGATGGCGCGATCCAGTGTGCCGAGGTTCACTTCCAGGGACTCCAAGCCTTCAGCTTCCGCTTGCTGACGGGTCACGCCCACGTGGGCGATCTCTGGATCGGTGTACGTCGCCCAGGGCACGACCAAGGCGCTTGTCTTGGCGCGTCCAAAGAAGAACGCATTGCGCAGGACGTTGCGCGCCATCGCGTCTGCCATGTGGGTGAACTGCAGCGCAGACGCCACGTCGCCCGCCGCGTAGATGTTGGAGTTCGTGGTGCACAGCCGATCGTCGACTGTGATGCCTTTGCGCTCGTCGAAGGCGACACCCGCGACTTCGAGGCCCAGGTCTTCTACGTTGGGCACGCGGCCCGCAGCGATGAGCAGGTGCGAACCTTCGAGGGCGCGCTCTTCGCCAGTGTCCCGCGAACGGATCATCAGGCGCACGCCAGCGGGGGTCAGCGCGCTCGGAACCGCTGTGGCACGCAGGATGTCGACGTGGAGCGTGACCCTCACCCCCTCCTGAACTAGCGTTTCCTGGAGGATATTCGCTGCGCGCTCGTCGTCTTTGGGCAAGATGCGCGCGTCGCGATCCAGGAGCGTCACCTCACAGCCCAGGCGGCGCATGGCTTGAGATAGCTCACAGCCGATGGGTCCTGCGCCAATCACCAGCAAGTGCCGCGGCGCTTCCGTGAGGGAAAACACTGTCTCATTGGTGAGATACGGCACGCTGTCCAGGCCGCTGATGGGTGGCACTCCCGCGCGGCCGCCGGTGGCGATAACCGCCTTCTTGAAGACCAGCTCCGTGTCGCCCACGCTGACCCGATCCGGAGCGGTGAAGCGGCCCTCCCCCAGGAAGACGTCGACGCCTTCACCAGCAATGCGCGCGGCTCCGTCGTGAGGTGCGATCTTGGCGCGGCGTTCACGGACCCACTGCATGGCTGCGGTGAAGTCAGGCTTGCCTATCGAGCCACGCCCCGGCGCAAATGGATTCCGTGCGGCAAATGCACCGTGAGCGGCAGCCAGCAGCGCCTTCGAGGGCACGCAGCCGAAGTTGAGGCAGTCGCCGCCCAGCAGGTGCCGCTCGATCAGAGCAACCTTCGCGCCCAAGCCGGCAGCGCCCACCGCGCACACCAAACCGGCCGTGCCGCCGCCCAACACGACCAAGTTGTAGACTCCGCTTGGCTTGGGGTTCTGCCAGTCGGTGGGCCGTAAGGTGCGCAGGAGGCGCCAATCCGCGTCATCCACAGGACTGAAGGGAAGCTCTGTCACGTTTGAGGATCCCACACCATTGAGCCGCACCGAGCGTAACGCAAGTTCGACCGTGGACGATACTATTCAGCAGCTCTAGCAGCTCGCGCGCGTCCCGTTGCGCACTGGGGTTGCCACGGGCGCGGCTGATGCATGGAGCACCGCTTGGCCTTTCCGTCCTGCTTCTCTTGCCTAGCCGTCGCCGCGAAGCGAAAGACCGGACCGAAACCTCGCCACCGACCCCACAGCAGTGAATCCGCGGGGAACTCGAGCGCGGGAAGTGGGCACGCTGGCGGTTCGCCATCCGGAGGCGTCCCTCAAGTGAGGGCACAGACGGGTGTCTTGCTGCTGAAGACGCCGCGCTACTTCTCGTCGCCTAGCACCTCGCCGATGCACTTACCGATGCCGCACTCGCGCTTGGCGCAGTCGGAGAAGCTCTTGCGGTACTTGGTCTGCAAGCTCGCTAGGCCTTGCTCGCAGGTGCTCTGGTTGAACAGCTCGCGCTCGTCTTCATCCTTCGGATTGGGACAGGCGCTGAGGATGCCTTCGCAGGTCTTCTTGTAAGCCTTCTTCACGCACGCGACCTTGATGGCCTCGAACGCGCAGGGCTTGATGTCCTCGGGGTCGCACTGGTTCGCTTGAATCTTCTGGTTGAGGCAGCCGACCAGCGCCTCGGTGACCTTGGGCTTGAGCACCCTGGCCAGGCTCTTACACAGCATCGGCGCGACGAACGCCGCTGGGCAGGCCATGCTGGTATCCGGCGCGGGCAGCCGCGAGCAGGCGTTCTCGTCGCCGCCCGAGTCGTCGCACTTGGGCGCCGCGGCGACGGGCGCGGCGTCAGGAGCCCCCGCGTCTTCAGGCGGCGCGGTGGTGCTGGGCGCTGGGGGAGGCGTGCTGGGCACCGGGGGCGCGCTGGGCGGCGGTGTAGGTGCGGGTGCCGCTGACGCTTTGGGCTTGGCTGAAGGAGCTGCCGCGGCGTCGGCGTCCGAACCAGCGTCCGCACTGGCGTCGGGGCCGGCATCGGGATCTTCGTGACCGCCCAGAGGGGTGGTGGAGGGCAGCGGTGGGCTACCACAGGCTACGAAATAGCCCAAAACCAGCAGGCTTGCGCAGGTCAGCTTGAAGACTCGCATGTAGGCTCGGGAGCCTACGCAAGCTTCTACAGGGCACCAAGCGAAGGTTTCTTCCGCTACAGTGAAACCGGAAAGATTTTGTCAAGAGCGGTATCTGGGCCCCTGACACTTTTTTTCGACCCCTCTCGGAACCATCGCCCCGGGTGGCGTTCTAAGCCCCCCGACGACGACGCACGACGCTGCGGTGGAGTCAACACAGCGAAGTTGGCCGCAGGCGGAAGTCAGCAACGTTACCCCACGGTAACAACCAACACCACCCACGTCGCGTACGCGGCCACGGCTCTGCACTGAAGTAACAGGCGCAGCGCCGCTGAGTCCGCGTGCGTCTCGAACCAGACACTGCCACCCGGACTTTTGGCGCGCGTGATACCGCGCGGAAATGACCACACAGGCTCGCTGCTAGTCAGCGGGAAGGGACACGACCATGAACTGCAAGCGACTGACTTTCTCCATCTACCGTAACGGCCAACACTGCGGCGAGCAGAGCTTCGAGCAAGGCGTGCTCAAGCTGGGTTCCGACCCGAAGAGCCACATCACCCTGGAAGGCATCGACCGCATGCACGCCGTGCTGCAAGCCACGGGCAACCAGCTCGAGCTGGTCGACCTCGGAAGCACTGTCGGCACTCAGGTCAACGGCACCCGCATCGACAAGTGCGCGCTCAAGGTCGGTGACCGCCTGGCGCTCGGCGACTGGGAGGTGCGCTTGGACGATGTGCGCGAGCCCGAGGCGACGGTCGACGCAGTGTTCAACGGCTTCAGCGCCGAAGACACCAACAACCCCTTCGCTCGTGCGGCAGCCAACAACCCCTTCCTCGCGACGGCTCCTCGCGGATACGCCAAGGGCGACCAGTACGCGATGATTCGCAATGCCCCGCCCGTTCCGGCCTCTGAGGTCGAGCAAGAGAACGTCAGCGCCGTCGAGGTGAGCATCTCCTGGGGTGGCAACGTGCTCCACGTCGCGCATCTCACCCCGCCGCGCAGCTTCTACGTCGGTGACGAGCAAGGCAAGAACCTGGGCTGCGACTTCCTGGTGCCCAGCGAGACCCTGGGCGCTTCACGCGCTCCGGTGGTGGTGGAGCGCGCTGGCAGCTTGTTCCTGGTGGTTCCTGCGGGTGCCAAGGGCGACCTCAAGAACAAGAACGGCGAGACCAGCTCCTTGGCGTCTCTCGGCGGCGCACCCAGCGCCGAGCTGGCGGGAGCGACTGAAATTCCCCTGCCCAGCGACGTCCACGCGACGTTCGAGCACGCTGGCCTGACGTTCCGCGTGGCAACGGTCAAGGCTGGCAAGAAGGTCGCTCGCGGCTTGGCCGGCGAGGACACCGGCCGCGTCGCTGGGTACTTTGGTGTGACCCTGGCTGCGGTCGCGGCGCTGGTCGGTTCCTTCGCGATGTTCGTGCCACCCATGGGCTTGGTCGACGACGAAGGCCTGAACAAGGATCGCATGGAGCTGATGCAGGCCTACCTGACCGCCTCGGCCGAGCGCGAGAACGACAAGGTGAAGGAGGACACCCAGGAGGAAGCCTCGAAGGACGAGCAGGGTGGCGAGGGCACGCGCGCCGAGAAGGACGAAGGCAAGATGGGCAAGGTGGGCAGCACCGCCGAGGGTCGCTTCAACATCAAGGGACCGAAGGACAACGAGGACGTTCACGTGGCCCGCACCAAGGAGTACGCAGAGAACTTCGGCCTGGTTGGCCTCTTGGCTGGCGGAGCCGCCGGTGACCCCGACGCCCCCACGGCGTGGTTCGGTCGCGATGATTCCCTGGGGAGAGATGACCTGAGCGCCGACGGCTCGATGTGGAGCGACAAGATCGGTGAAGGCGGCGGCATGGGCGGCCTCGGGCTGACCGGCGGCGGCCTCGGCGGCGGCGGCTTCGGCGAAGGCATCGGCCTCGGCTACGTGGGCACGATTGGCCACGGTGGCGGGAAGTGCAACGGCGGGGACTGCCAGGGCTTTGGCAGCAGCCACGGCATTGGCCAAGGCACGCACACGGTGAAGGACATCAAGGTGCGCCCCGGTGGCACGACGGTCAGCGGCCACATTCCGCCCGAGGTCGTGCAGCGCATCGTGCGCCAGAACTACGGTCGCTTCCGCATGTGCTACGAGAACGGCCTGCGCAGCAACCCGAACCTCCAGGGTCGCGTCACGGTGCGCTTCGTGATTGGTGCCGACGGCGCGGTCAGCAACGCCAGCAATGGCGGCTCGGATCTGCCGGATGCAGGAGCAGTGGGTTGCGTGGTGCGGAGCTTCTACAGCCTCAGCTTCCCGAGCCCCGAGAGCGGCATCGTGACGGTGGTGTACCCCATCATGTTCAGCCCTGGCTGATATGTAAGTAGGCTCGAGTAACGGGTACGTAGCCAAAAGCGCCGCGGTTCCACACAAGGGACCGCGGCGCTGCCCGTTTGTCCTCACCCCCAAAACAGGCGGACGGAAGCTATGCTTCGGCGCATGACGAAGCGGGGGGACTCGAGTCCCGATCTGAGCGACGAGATGCAGACGCTGCGGCGTAACCCTGGAACGCAGCGTGTTCCAGAAGCGCAGCGGGTCCCAGAGCTGCACGATGCACATCGCGCAACCGAACGTGTCGACGTCGCGGGGCAACCCACGCAGTACGCGCCTTCGGAGCGGGAGCCGAGCAAGCTCTCCGAAGCGGACTCGGGCAACGGCGGCAAGACCGTGAACGTCGACGACCAGAGCCTCACCGAGCGCGCATTTCAAGAACGCTATGAAGCGCGGCGTACCCTCGGCGCCGGCGGCATGGGTGAGGTCAAGCTCTGCCACGACTCCCTGATTGGTCGTGACGTCGCCGTCAAGGTGATGCACAGCGGTTTCGGCACCGACTCCGACGCGCGCTCTCGCTTCCTCCGGGAAGCACGTGTGCAAGGTCAGCTCGAGCACCCGAGCGTCGTCCCGGTGTATGATCTTGGACGCAACGCCCAGGGCGAGCCCTTCTTCACGATGAAGCGCATCAAGGGGCTGACGATGGAAGAGATCGTCGACGGCTACCGCAGAGGCGATAACGCGGTGATCGATGGCTACTCGCGGCGACAGCTGCTCACGGCGCTCTCGCGCGTCTGCTTGGCCGTTGCGTTCGCCCACAGTCGCGGCGTGGTGCATCGCGATCTCAAGCCGTCGAACATCATGCTCGGTGACTACGGCGAGGTGAACGTGCTGGACTGGGGCGTCGCAAAGATCCGCGGCGCGGCAGAGATCGTCACGCCTGCCGGGGAGGCGCACGACGTACCCGGGGGCACCCAAGCCGGCACCATCCTGGGCACGCCGGGCTTCATGGCGCCGGAGCAAGCGCGCGGCGAAATCGACGCCATCGACGAACGCACGGATGTCTATGCGCTTGGCTGCATCTTGTTCGAGCTGTTGGCCCTGGAGCCGCTGCACAAAGGTTCCACGCCCCAGGCTCTGCTAGTGAACACCGTCGCGGGCTTTCAGCAGCCACCGAGCGAGCGCTCACCGCACCTGAGTATCCCCCCGGAACTGGATGAGATCGTAAAGAAGGCGACACACCTCGAGCCGAACCGGCGCTTCGAGTCGGCGCGCGCCATGCACGACGCCATCGAGCGCTTCCTCGACGGAGAGCGTGACGTGGAGCGGCGCAAAGAGCAAGCGCAGCACCACACCCTCAATGCACAGCTTGCGTTGGCGAAAGCAACCGCCGGTGGCGCCGACGCCGCCTCCGAGCGCGCGAAGGGCATGCGCGAGCTGTCCACCGCGCTCGCGCTGGATCCCAGCCACGAAGGCGCGATGCACACGCTGATGAAGGTGCTCCTGGACCCCGAGATCGAGCTACCACCCGAAGCCGAGGCGGAGCTCTTCGAGCAGAACCGTCGCGACCGCGTGAAGGCGGCCAACGCGAGCTCCGTGGCCTACGCCGCCTGGGCGCTGATGGCGCCGCTGATGGTCTTGATGGGGATCAAGAGCTGGGGCCTCTTGGTACTCATGGCCACGACGCTCACCGTGCAGATCGCAATTTCCACCTGGATGGGTCTCACGGGCAACGTGATGCCGAAGTACATGCGCTGGACCATGCCCACGACCTTCGCGGCGGTGGCGAGCCTCTCGACGATCTTCGGTCCGCTGTTCTTGATGCCTGGTGCCGCAGCGGTGAACGCCGCGGTGATGATGGTGAGCTTGCGGGCAAACGCGATCACCCGCCGCGGCATCATCATGGCAGCCACGCTCGCGTTGCTGCTGCCGACTGCGCTGATGGTTTTCGGAGCAATACCGAACCCCTACGTGTTCGAAGACGGCGCGTTGAAGATCCTTCCCACCGTCGTGAATTTCCCCGAGGAAGCGACTCTGGCGCTGTTGTTCTTTACCTCGGCTCTGCAGATCCTCTCGAGCGGCTTCCTGGTCGGACGCGCCACCAAGGCGCTCACCGAAGCGGAGCGCACCATCTTTGCCCAAGCATGGCGCCTGAGGCAGTTGCTCCCGCAAGACGAGCGTCCAGCGGGAGCGACCGCGAGCTAGAAATTCGGCGAACGTCAGCGACGCTTGATGCCACCGAAGATCGGACCGGGAACCGTGGTGGTGCCACCGCTCTGGGGGATGTTGAAGGTGCGGGTGACGGTCTCGCCGATCTCCCGGCCGTGCTCATCCTCGAGGGCGGTGACTTCCACGCTGTGCGTGCCCGCTGTGTCGAAGCCCGGCGTCAGACTCAGCACGCTGCCTGGTGCGTGCTCCCAGGTGAAGGGCGCCCCGCCGTCGATGCGGATGCGGTACGTCATCGTGTCCGTGTAGGGCCAGCACGGACGCATCTGGATCTTGATGACCCGAGCGTAAGGCTTCGTAGTGCCGTCGGACACGCTACCCGTGGTGGTGGTGGCGATGTCGATGCCGCGGATCCCACCCGAGGTCGTGGTAGTCGTCCCGCCGCTGGTCGACGCCCCAGGCGCTTCAGTCCAGACCATGGGGGCGCTGGAGCTCAGGCCCGCGAGGGCGATCTCATTGAAGTACACGTGACGGCGATAGATCTCCCAGGAGTCGCTCCAGTCCAGGAGACCGAGCAAGTCCGCTTCCGCGGTGATATCAAAGCCGGCGTCCGCTTCCAGGCTGACAGACGACACCAGCTCGTTGCTGCCGTTGTGATCTCCATCGCCGCACTGGTTGCCCGTGTAGCCATGCAGCTCAGCTTCAACGAAGGGACGCACGCCAACCTGAGCGTGAGCGACTGACGGATCGAAGAGATAGGCGCGCACCGCGGCTTGGGCCCAGGGTCGAGCTTTGAGGTTCGCTTGCACCGCGAAGTCAGGCATCAAATCCGAGGTGTTGATGCCCGCTGCGGTCCAGGTGTTGCAACCACTGGTGGTGCAAATCGAGGTGAACGCGCCCCAGCCGTTGACCGCACTGTGGAAGTTCGCGTCCCCCGCTGCGCTCGCCTTGATCCCCATGTCGATGGGCACATCGAGGCCGACCACGACCGGCACCGGACCGACCCACAGCACCTGCTTGAAGATCTCGGGGCTCGCGACCTGCTTCTTGTAGTCCCACTCTTTGAGCAACTTGCCCTTCAAGTCGACGTTCGCGTCACCCCACAGCTGACCGTTGAGCAACAGCTTGCGGAAGCCAAAGCCGTAGGTGACGCACTCGCCGAGTATGCCACCGCGCTTCCGCTTGTACTCGAGCTCGATGATGCCGAAGCCGCCCATGCCGAAGTGCATGTCGAAGGTGCCGGTGAAGGCGCCGGACTCGTCTGCCTTGTGCAGGTCCTTCGAGAAGTTAAATTCCTTGTGGAAAGTCTTGGTCTCGATGGGGTCGCTGCAGCCGCCCATCAGCTGCATCGTCCCTGGCGGCGGTGCTTGCCCGCTCAGCTCGGCCTGACGCATCCGCTCGAGGGTCGCCTTGTGGAGGTAGTACACCGGCTCAGGCTCATCGACGACCATCTGATTCGCCGTGTCGACGTCGGTCACCTGTGCGTACTGAGCGCCGGTCTTCAGCTGAGTGGCGGTGCCCACGACCTCCGGAGCCATCTCGTCCATCTCCGCGAGGATCTCCGCCTTGACGCTCGTCACGCCGATCGGCGCGTTCTGCACGCCACTCTCCCCGCGCACGATGATCAGCCGCTCGTCATTCAGCACCTTCGCGGCGCCCGTCTCCGGATCTTCCGAGCTGCCGCTGACGGAGATCTCCTGCCAGCCGTTGCCCGAAGCGACTTCTTCGACTTGGTAGTTGTTGAGTGGCGCTAATGGCAGGTCGTTCTCGAAGCCTGAAGGAAGGGCAGTGCTAGGCACCTGGTCCATGACCTGATCGGCGTAGCTGGGCGGCGCGTTGGTGTCCGCGGTGCCGCCGATGTCGACTCCCGACTTGCTCCCAGAGCCGCCGCTCGATGGGTCGCTCGGCGGGGCGACGGTTCCTGTGCTCGTGCCAGCGGAAGTCCCGCTCGTCGAGCCGCTGGTCGTCCCGGTGCCGGGCAGCGTCTTCGAGAGGCCTTGCCCCGCGGAAGTATGCTCCACTCCTTGCTCGGCTTCATCCCCTGCCTCCGCTGCGCAGCCCACGAAGCACACGCTCGTCGCCACCACGCAGCCGACGCTCAGGCTCTTCAGCCAAGCGCTCGACGTCCCAACTCCCAGAGCCCGCTTGGAGCCCGCAACCCGTGAACCGCGTTTCGTCATGCGGCGCCCGATTGCAGGTGCGGTGCCAACCCACATCGGCGCCCATCAGCTCGTGTATTGGGCTGGTTTCGCGATTTCCACCGCTTTTTCCGCCAGTTCGACCGCCGGGCTGCCACGCTTGCGCAACGTTGCATGCAACTCGCCGCGCCCAGGCGAGCACTACAGCCGGCACTCGCCGAGCTCGAGCTGGATGTCCTTGCCCGGCTCGGCGCACTCCCAGCGCACGCTCTTCATGCCGTCCGTCGCGCACTGCACGAACGTCTCGACGCCGTCTTGAGTCGTCACGTCGAGGGACACGGCGACGTCGTCCGCATCATGCGCGGCGTTGACAGTCAGCTTCCCACACACGGCGCTCCCGCCTTCGCGGCACTTCTTCACCAGCGCTTCCAGGCTGGTCTTCACCCCGCTCGGGCTACAAGCAATGGGCGCATTGGCTACAGGTGTCAGGCTACCTTTCAGCGGCGGTGGCTCCTTGGGCCCGCTCACAGCGCTCTTCTTCGCCTCTGGAGGTGTTTCTTTGGGGGGAGGCGCACTGTCTTGAACAGCGTCGCCTGCCTGTGCCTGTACCGGTTCCGCGGGGATAGGCCCATTGGCGGCTGAGGCGGTCTCCGGCGTGTTGGCGCTGGGAGGTGGCGCGCCGGCGCAGGCAGCGAGGGTGGACAAAAGGAGCAAGCCGGGGAGTTTCGGGGTCACGGATTGCTTGGGTGAGCGGAGGGCGCTGCGGATTCAAGCAACTGGGAGACAGAGCGCCAACCTGGTAACTTTCCAGGGAAACTCGGAGGTGGCGCTATCCAGGTTCAGCTGGCTCAGGAGCTACGAACGACGAACCGTAAGCCTATCGAGTGCTTGTCTGCGGATCCTGCACGCGACGTGCGGAGAGACGGAGCCGACCAATGGCGTTCAACCTGGCGATATCAGTCGCTGAGAAGTGGCCTGCCGTCGTACCTCACTTCACGGGGCCCCTGCCAACGAGGTTCCCGCGAGCGCCGCCTCGAGCGCGTTTGTCACCGCGCGCACATGCGTATGGGGACGGACGTCGCAGAAATGGGGCGGCAGGACACGGATTCAAGCTTCGTTGGGAGGCCAGAGCAGTAGAGCAAACCCTACGGAATCGAGGAACAGGACGAGAACGAGCGGCACCCTTCGTCGGCGCGCCTTGGACCTCGCCTGTTCGCGGGCTTCTCCCTCGTGAGACGTGGACTGGATCAAACCGAGGCGATTCTCCGATAATCGGTGGTCCGAAGAAACAGGGCAGGTCAGTGCCAGGGCGGAAGTGCGTCCTGAGCTCGGCGAGTGACCCTTGGATTCCGCTGTGGATGGGGTCGCCTGACTCGATTTCGGCGTAGCTGGCCCCGACCCCCTCTTTCGTTGCCGCGGGGCAATGCAAATGTAGCATGCAAACCTCGCTGAACGCGCACAGTACACCTGGCTTGATCGCGGTGTGGCTGTCGCCCGATCCCTCAATCGTTGCCGTGCGGCAATAACAAGTGGAACTCAAACCTCGCTGAACGCTTACGCGGTGCAGACAATCTTGAAACGACTACCCAACTCCTCGTTCGGGCGTGGGAAGCACCGCGACCAGGAGCCCTAGGCCGATGTAACCGGTAGCGAGCGCCGAAAGGCACACTGTTACCCCAATCGTTGGTGGGAACGCGATGAAAGCAATCGCCGACGTGATGACGCTAATGCTCGGCGCCATCGCGCCAATCGCCAGCCACCGGCGACCATTAGAGAAACACACAGCACCAAGGTGCAGCGAAAAGGTGACGAGAGTCAGCGCAGTCGAGGCCGCCCAGAACGCATGGTAGATCAGTCGTGGGCCATCATGCATCCACCAAGCCCACACGATGAACACATTCAAAAACAGCTCAAGGCCCGCCGCAACTAAGTTGACTCGCCAAGCCACCAAGAACTCTCTCGGTCTCGGGAGCCACATCGATGTAAAGAAAACCGCGACGGTTCCGAGCAACCACAGCGGAGGAATCTCCCAGCGGATCCCTCCAAGCACCACCAAAACTAGACGGAAGCCGTGACTGAGCAAGCAGAGTATGGCACGCCTACGCATCCGCTGACTTCCTACTTGCAGTCCTTGCAAGCCTTACTCGACTTGAAACCCTCCAGGGTCTTGTCGGATTTGAACTTCGACTCGATCCGTCCTTCAAGCATCACGCCATCGACAAAGGCCTGCGTCTTCTTGCTCATTGCCTGCGTCGTGCGGGTGTCGACTCCGGCTTCGGTGCTGTATCCGAATGTGCGCTTCTTCATCTCATCATTATAGTACTTCTCTACTGTCGCAATTCCCTTCTTTGTGAGCGTTCCTTTGTCCTCCATCACCTTGAGGCGTTCGTACGCCTCCCACCAGGTCGCCACCCGATGACCTACGTATTCGCCCACCGCCTCGTCAAATAGTCGCTCTGGGTCCGTGGTGGTCGCCCCCGTGGTGAGCTTCGCCCCGGTATACTCCTTTACGCCCTGGGCATAGAACTCCTCGAACACCTTGCTGGGGTGAGTCCCAACGCGTCCCGCTCCCGATTCCCAAGAGAGAGTCGCATGCGCAGCTTCTTCGTAGAGCGTGCGCAGTCCGACGGCGACACCTCCGTAGTGCGTTCCTGTTCCGGGAGTTCGCTTCTTTGGTGCTAGCCTCAGCTCCTCGAGGCCTCCCCAGGTTCTAGGCGTTAGGTAAATCTCTCCTTTCCCCCAGTGTCGGGGGCTAAGGGTCTGATCCCTTCCAGTGTACCCAGCGTCGTAGATCTTGTAGTGTCTGTTTGCCTTGAACAACACCATCGTCGGCAAGCCATGCTTGGATGCGGCGTCCCACGCGTCTTTGACCGCCGCTCTCGCCTCCTTGTCCGTAAGCCCCAGCGGATCCACCGAGCGAGTTGGCGTGCCACGGACATACGCATACAAATTCGGGTCAGACCCAAGCCCATGTACGGCGAGCGGATCCGCTGAAATCCACCTGTTCAGCAGCGGATTGAGGAACCGCTTTCCGAAGTAGATGAGTCCGACCTCGGTGTCTTCTTCTTTGCCGGTGAAGCGGTAATCCTCGCGGAAGTGCTTCCAGCGCGCGGGGCGGTAGTCGGATTCGGAGCCGCCGTAGGCTTGGTAGGTGCTCTTTTGCACCAGCTCGCCGGTGGCCTTGTCGAGCACGATGGAGGTGCTGCCGAGGTGATCGCCGAGCTCGAGGAAGACGTGGAGGGTCTCACCGTTGATCGATGGGACATCGTTCGGATCTTCGTAGGCCAGGCGCGCTACGCGGACGCCGTTGGCGAAGAGGTAAGCGACCTCCGTGTACTCATCGAGGTGGAAGTCTTGTTCGGTGGTATTCCACTCAGCGCCGCGGAGCTCGAGAGTGTTGAAGAGGTAGAGGGTGTAGCGTTCGAGCTGGGTGGTGGTGTCGACGGCGCGCTTGATGACGCGCATGTCGGCTGCGTCGTAGACGTAGTGGAGCTCGACGTCAGCGTTTCCGCTTGGATCTGCAGAGCCGGTGACGTCTTGGTCCCAGCGCTTGGCCGTGACGAGGCGGCCGACTTCGTCCCACTCGTAGCGATAGACTTGATTGCAGCCGATGCCAGCGTTGCACTGCCCGTCGCGATGCAACTTGAGCTCGGTCATGTTGCCGGTAGCGTCGTAGGCGGTGCTTAGATCGCCTGGTTTGGTGCTGGAGCCGCTGCGGTTGCTTGCGGATTTGAGCTGGTAGG
>JBFXBK010000133.1:0-21331 GCA_050183255.1 Polyangiaceae bacterium
AGAAAACTGCCTGAGAGTAGCTGAGCAAACCGACATCCTGGTGGCGATCCATACGGATACGCTCAACGAGTCCGGCTTCGTCGAGGCGACCATCGCCGCCTTCAAGGGGCGCGCGATCCTCACCTATCACACCGAGGGGGCCGGCGGGGGCCACGCACCCGACATCATCAAGGCGTGCGCGGAGCCCTACGTCCTGCCGTCGTCGACGAACCCGACGCGGCCCTACACGGTGAACACAGTGGATGAGCACCTCGATATGCTGATGGTGTGTCACCACCTGAGCCCCAGCATCGCCGAGGATGTGGCGTTCGCCGAGAGCCGGATCCGCAGAGAAACAATTGCCGCCGAAGACATCCTGCATGATCTGGGCGCAATCAGCATGATAGCCAGCGACTCTCAGGCGATGGGGCGCATCGGCGAGGTGATCACCCGCACCTGGCAGACTGCGCACAAGATGAAGGTCCAGCGGGGCTCGTTAGAGGGTGATCCGGCGGAACACGACAACACGCGGGCCAAACGCTACATCGCGAAGTACACCATCAATCCAGCGCTCACTCACGGCGTCGCCCATGAGATCGGCTCGGTGGAGGTGGGAAAGCTCGCGGATCTGGTGCTGTGGAAGCCGGCGTTCTTCGGCGCCAAGCCGAGCCTGGTGCTCAAAGCCGGCTTCATCGCCGCAGCTCCCATGGGAGATCCCAACGCTTCGATCCCGACGCCCGGACCGGTTCACTATCGCCCGATGTTCGGTGCCTTCGGGCGCGCAGCGAGCGCCACGAGTCAGCTGTACGTTTCGCAGCTCTCGCTCGATCGAGGTAGCCTCGACGCCCTGGGGCTCGCTCGCCCGCTGGTCGCCGTGAAGGGTTGCCGCACGGTGCGCAAGCAAGATCTCATCCACAACACGGCGACCCCCAAGATCGAGGTCGACCCCGAGACCTATCAGGTGCGCGCCGACGGCGACGTGCTGAGCTGTGAACCCCTCGCCGAGCTGCCTCTCGCGCAGCGCTATTTCTTGTTCTGATGCTCGAACTCACGATCCAGGTTCGGGGGGGAGAGGCCGCCGGTCCCGCGCCCGCGCTCCAGCTGGTGTTGCCGTTTCACTCACGCAGCAAGAGCCGCCTCAAGGTGACTCTGTCCGACGGGCGTGACGCCGGAGTCTTTCTTCCGCGCGGTAGCATTCTTCGGGGTGGGGACCGACTGCAGGCAAAGAGCGGCGAGTGGGTGCTGGTAGTCGCCGCCCCAGAGCCCGTGAGCCGCGTGGCTTCCGCCGACCCCGTGGCATTTGCGCGTGCCTGCTACCACCTGGGTAACCGCCACGTTCCCCTGCAGATTGCGGATGGATACGCCTGCTACCTCCAGGACAGCGTGCTCGACCAGATGGCGCGAGGGCTCGGCGTTCAGGTGCAAGCGGCGATATTGCCCTTCGAGCCTGAAGCCGGCGCCTACGCCGGCCATTCGCACTCGCACGGCCACCCGCACGACCACCACCATGATTGAATCCCCAGGGATCTCCACGGGTGCTTTGGAGGTCGCCCGCCTGCTCCAGCTGTGCAGCGCGGTGTTGCCGGTGGGTGCTTTCAGCTACTCCGGGGGCCTCGAGTCCCTGCAGTCGCTTGGGTGGCTCACCGAGCCGACTGAGCTCGAGGCCTATCTGCTCAGCGTTGGGGAGCGCAGCTTGGCACGCTGCGACCTGCCGCTGCTGACTCGCATGCGGTCCGCACTGCAGGCTGAGGATGACACAGCGCTCAGCGAGGCCTGCGAGTTCTTGGCAGCGGTGCGCGAGACGCGCGAGCTCCTGGAGCAGGATCAAGCCGTGGGCAGGGCCGCCCTGCGCTTGTTGGCGGATCTGGAGCTCCCGCAGGCGCTGCGCTTGCGCTCCACGGCGCAGCCGAGCTGGCCCTTGGGGTTCGCCATCGCGAGTGTCGCTTGGAAGATTGAAACGCGGTCGGCCTTGCTCGGTTACGCCTTTGGCTGGGCTGAGAACCAGCTACAGGCGGCGCTCAAGTGCGGCATCTTGGGGCACACCGCCGCGCAGCGTATCCTGCTCCGGGTCGGGGACTGCTGCGCCTCGTGGGTGGAGCTTGGTCTCACGCTGGACGACGCGGAGATTGGCGGTTCGCTACCTGGCCTGGCGATCGCGAGCAGCCTGCACGAGGTACAATACTCGCGGCTGTTTCGCTCTTGAAAAGAATTGCATATGGAAACACAGAAGACCTCACCCAAAAATCAAGCAAACCACGGCCCGCTACGCGTTGGCGTTGGTGGACCGGTCGGTTCAGGCAAGACGGCGCTGGTGGAGTCGCTGTGTCGCGCGCTGAGAGATCGCACGCGCCTCGCGGTCGTGACGAATGACATCTACACTCAGGAGGACGCGCAGTTTCTCACTCGGCATGGGGCGCTGCCCGAAGAGCGGATCATCGGCGTCGAGACCGGTGGCTGCCCCCACACCGCTATTCGCGAGGATGTCTCGCTGAACCTGGTCGCGGTCGATGAGCTGTCGACCCGGCTGGGGGAGCTCGACTTGATCCTGATCGAGAGCGGTGGGGACAACCTCGCGGCGACGTTCAGCCCAGAGCTCTCAGACCTCACGCTGTACGTGATCGACGTCGCGGCGGGCGACAAGATCCCACGCAAGGGTGGGCCTGGGATCACGCGCTCGGACCTCCTGGTGATCAACAAGATCGACCTCGCGCCCCATGTGGGGGCATCCTTGGAGGTCATGGATCGGGACGCGCGACGCATGCGAGGAGACGCACCCTTCGTGTTCAGCAACTTGAAGACGGGGCAGGGCCTCGATCACATCGTCAGCTTCATCGCCGACAAGGGCATGCTCGAGCTCGCGCCGCCCGCGGAGGGAGTGCTCTCATGATGCTGATTTCGGACAACGCATGCTTCGGCGGGGCTGGTCTCGAGGCGCTGGAAGCACGGGTCAAACAGGAGCTCGCGCTCTTGAGTTACCCAGGCCGCGACTGGGTGATCCCGCGGCAAGCGCCCGACGGCAGCACCGCGCTGAACGTCCTGGTGGTGGGCGGCGGTCAGGGTGGCGTGGCCGTCGCGGCGAAGCTCGGCCTCGAGCGGGTCACCGGCGTGCGCGTGGTGGACGCGAACCCCGACGGTCAAGCGGGACCTTGGGTGACGTTCGCGCGCATGATCACCCTGCGCACGCCGAAACACGTGAGCGGACCCGATCTCGAGGTGCCGGCGCTCACGGTGCGCGCTTGGTACGAAGCCCAACACGGGACCGGCAGCTGGGACGAGCTCGGGTTGATCCCCAAGGAAGCGTGGAACGACTACCTGTGCTGGGTGCGCCGCATGTTTGGCGTGGAGTTCAGTTGCGACACCCACGCAGGGACCATCCACTACGATGCAACGTCAGGGCTATTCGAGATCCCGCTGACATCACCCAGCGGCGAAGAGCGCGTCTGGGCCCGGCGCGTGGTGCTCGCCACGGGAATCGAGGGCTCTGGCGATTGGGCCGTGCCAGCGATCATTCGCGACGCATTGCCGAAAGAGCGCTACGCGCACACCAGATGGCCGATCGACTTCGCAGCGCTGAAGGGCAAGCGCATCGGAGTGATCGGCGCCGGGGCGTCCGCGTTCGACAACGCTTCGGTGGCGCTCGAGAACGGAGCGGCCGAGGTTCACCTGTTCTTCAGGCGCAAGCGCTTGGTGACCGTCAACCCGTATCGCTGGGCGGAGTTCGTCGGTTTCCTGAAGCATCACGCCGACATGCCCGATGCGCAGCGCTGGCGATTCGTCCAGCAGATCGTCAAGATGGGACAGCTCCCGCCAGCGGATACGTTCCGCAGGGCAACGAGCCACGACGGCTTCCACTTGCATCCCGGCTGCGGCGTGGACCACGTCGAAGCCACAACGGACGGGATGATCCTAAAGGCGGGAGGCGAGAGCTACGACCTCGACTTCTTGATCGTGGGGACGGGCTTCGTCACGGACTTGTCGCGGCGCCCCGAGCTAGCGGAGCTCGAAGCCAAACTTCAGCGCTGGGAAGACGCCTTCACCCCACCTCCAGAGCAGGCGCATGGAGACTTGCTACGGCACCCGTACCTGGGCAGCCATTTCGAGTTCCAGCCGCGAGACGAGGCGGATGCCTACGTGCGCCACGTGTTCAACTACACATTCGGCAGCTGGCTCAGCATGGGCTTCGGTGGTTCGAGCATTTCCGGCATGAAGTACTCGGTGGCGCGCATCGTGGCCGGGCTCACGAAGAGCTTCTACCTCGAAGATCTCGAGCAGTACTTCCACGGGCTCGAGAGCTTCGATACGACCGAGTTCGAAGTCGAATGAGTGCTGAATCGAGTCTAGCTCTGCGCTCTGAGCGCGTGCTCCTGGATGGCCGCCTCGAGCCCGCGACGCTGGTCGTCCGCGGAGAGCGCATCGAAGCCGTGCTGCCGGTCGACGCCGAGCTGAGCGACGAGACGCCGATCCACGATCTGGGTCGCGCCGTCGTCATGGCGGGCCTGGTGGACACCCATGTCCACGTGAACGAACCAGGCCGCACTGAGTGGGAGGGCTTCGTCACCGCCACGCGCGCCGCCGCGAGCGGCGGCATCACGAGCTTGGTCGATATGCCACTGAACTGCTCTCCGGTGACCACCTCGACCCACGCTCTGGATCAGAAGCTCGAGGCGCTGGCTGGGTCGGGGGAGCACGAACTGTACGTGGACACCGGGTTCTGGGGCGGCGTCGTGCCCCATAACGCCGCTGAACTGCGTTCCCTCGCGGAAGCGGGTGTGCGCGGCGCCAAGGCGTTCATGATCGACTCCGGGATCGACGAGTTCCCCGAGGTGGGGGAGGCGGAGCTGCGCCAGGCGATGCGTGAGCTGGAGCGCGCAGGGGTTCCGCTCATCGCTCACGCGGAGCTAGATCTCGGGGCGCCGCCCGCTGCTGGGGGCGATCCGCGGGCGTACGGGACGTACCTGAGTTCGCGGCCGCCCGAGTGGGAGATCGCCGCGATCGAGCTCTTGATCAAGCTGTGTCGTGAGACCGGTTGTCCCGTCCATGTGGTGCACCTCTCGGCTGCGGGAGCGTTGCCGTTGATCGACGCGGCCAAGCAGGCTGGGCTGCCCATCACAGCGGAGACCTGTCCGCACTACCTGTGCCTGACCGCAGAGGAGATCGGGGACGGGGAGACGCACTTCAAGTGCGCGCCGCCGATCCGCGAAGCCGCGAATCGAGAGCTGCTCTGGCAGGGCCTAGAGGCTGGGCTCATCGACTGCATCGTCTCGGACCACTCACCGTGCACTCCGGCGCTGAAGCAGCGCCAGAGCGGCGATTTCGGGCAAGCATGGGGCGGCATCGCGTCGCTTTCCTTGGGCCTCGGCGCGGTCTGGCTCGAGGCCGCCCGGCGAGGGCTGAGCGTTGCCCAGATCGCTCGCTGGATGAGCCAAGCGCCGGCGGAGCTCGCGGGCCTTGGCCGCAAAGGCCGTGTGGCGCCGGGGTGTGACGCGGATTTCGTGGTCTGGGACCCCGATGTGGAGTACGAGGTTGCGCCTGAAAAGCTGCATTTCAAGCACAAGCTGTCGCCCTACATCGGTCGCAGGGCGCGTGGACGAGTGCAGCAGACGTGGCTTCGAGGACGTGTCATCTTCGAGGCTCCCGCTCTCGGCGGATCCGATGCGCAGACCACCGAGCGCTTTGGGCCAGCCATCGGGCGGCCCCTAGTCGACAGGAGATAACGTTCATGCAGCAGAGCCACCAAGTTGGCTTCACTGGGCTCCTCAACCTCGCCAGCGAGGCGCTTGGAGCGACGGTGCTTGGAAGCAGCGACGAGTTCTTCGCTGAAGCCACGAACCTCGTCAAAGACGCGCCCGCGGTGTTTCTCCCGGACGAGTACACCGACCGCGGCAAGTGGATGGACGGCTGGGAGAGCCGCCGCAAGCGAGGCGAAGGCCACGACCAGTACCACGCCGATCAGGCGATTCTGCGCCTCGGCGTCCCCGGCTTCGTGCGCGCCATCGACGTCGACACCGCTCACTTCCTCGGGAATCACCCGCCATTCGCCGAGCTGGAAGGCATCGTCGCCGCGAGCGGACTGAGCTACGAAGCGCTGCGGCACAAGCCCAAGGCGAGCGATCCAAAGCTCGGCTGGGCGCCGCTCCTCAAGCAAGTTCCCCTCGGCCCTGGTCGTCAGAATCTGTTCCTCGCGGATTCAGTTGACGCGGTCACCCACGTCCGGCTTTCGATCTTCCCCGACGGCGGAGTGGCGCGACTACGGCTCTGGGGGCACGCGGCGCCCAGCCTGTCCGAGGCGCCGGAAGAGCCGGGCGTCAAAGGCCTCTGGTCCGGCGAAGTCGACCTCGTGGCGTTGCGTCGCGGCGGCAAAGCTCTAGCGTGTAGCGACGCGTTCTTCGGTCCCATGAACAACCTCGTGGCGCCGGGGCGCGCGAACAACATGGGAGGCGGCTGGGAGACCAAGCGGCGACGCACCCCAGGCAGCGACTGGATCCTGCTCCAGCTCGGCGAGCCAGGCAAAGTCGGCCTGGTGGAGGTCGACACCAACCACTTCAAGGGCAACTACCCAGATCGCTGCGCCCTTTGGGGGATCTATGCGCCCGGCGCCCGCATCACCGATCTGATCGTTGCCAAGGCCTGGAAGCTGGTGCTCCCGGAGGCCAAGCTCAACGCGAGCGAGCGCCAATTTTTCCGTAAGGAACTAAAAGCCGAGGGGCCGTTTACCCATGTCCGGCTCGAGATCTTCCCGGACGGTGGCGTCAGCCGCCTGCGCGTCTACGGTAAGCCCAGCCCGAGCAGCGAGCTGCCGCTGAAGTCGGATCTGGAGGGCTGATGGGGCTCGACGAAGCGGCGCGGCACTTGAACGCGCTGAGCCCCGAGGCCCGACTCGCGGCGCTGCTCAGCTGTTGCCATTGTGAGCGCTGGGCACACGACCTCGCTGGGGAGGCGCCGTACGCCGACGGGGCCGCCTTGGCCGAGCGATCGGAAGCGCTGTGGAGCCAGGCGAACGAAGCCGAGCGCCTGGAAGCGTTCGCCGGGCACCCGCAGATCGGCGGTGACCTCGAGGCCTTGCGCCGAAAGTTCGCAGCGTCGACCCACGTCGCCGCCGGCCACCAGAGCGCGACGTGGTCTGGCTCGGAACAGGCGCAGGTCGCGCGAGCTTCAGAGGCTACGCTCGAGCGACTCGCGGCCAAGAACCGCGAGTATCTCGCCACGTTCGGCTTCATTTTCATCGTCTGCGCCACAGGCAAGAGCGCGGAGGAGATGCTCGCTCTGCTCGAGGCGCGCCTGCGTCATGACCGGCAGACCGAGCTCACTATTGCCGCAGGGGAACAAGCCAAGATCACCCGCATTCGCCTGGAGAAACTCCCATGAGCCGTTCACCCATCACCACCCACGTCCTCGACACCGCCCTGGGGCGCCCCGCCAAGGGCGTGGCTCTGAACCTGGAAGTGCGCCGTGACGGCGCCTGGCGAGCGCTCGCCGAGGGCACAACCGATGACGACGGGCGCTGCTCCACGCTGCTCGCGCCGGGCAGCCTCGAGGCCGGGACGTATCGCCTGAGCTTCGCCCTTGATGCCTATTTCGAGGCGACGGGGCGTAGCAGCTTCTACCCGGAAGCCAGCATCGTGTTCCGCGTGCGCGACGTCGTGGAGCACTATCACGTGCCGCTGCTGCTGGCGCCGTATGGCTTCAGCACGTATCGCGGCAGCTGAGCGCTTTCTCCTCCGCTTGATGTCAGCGACCTTGCGCCGCGCCTCCCCCCAAACCCGATCGCAACACTGCCGCGATCGATGCAGAAGACTGTGACCACGAGATGACCACTTACCAAAGCACCCTGGCGGAGGACGCCGCCGCCGATCTGAAGAGCCTCTCTGAGGCGAACCTGGCCTATGCCGCCGCTTTCCCTGGGGATCTCCCCACGCGGCAGCCCGTGCACACGGTGTACGGCGGCGCGCAGCTGTTCAAGGCGGAGACCGGACAGCGCCTGGGCCAACTCGCGCTGCGAGCGATGGACGATTTCGGTGCGGATGCGTTCAGCTTCGCGCGCGCCGTGGGTATGGAAGGCTGCGATGAACTTCCCACGACTCTGGAGGCGCAAGCGCCGCTGGTCGCCCGCTTCGAGGCGGATCCCAAGGCATTTGAAGGCGAACACCGCGCCGCCTGGCTCGCGCTCACGGTCTACGAGCGGGTGCGAGCCAAGCTCGAGCGCGAAGCGGTCGAGGACATGCGCATCGACTTCGAGGACGGCTTCGGCAATCGCCCCGACGCCGAAGAGGACGAGGTCGCGGTGCGCGCTGCCAAGGAGCTCGCCAAAGCGATGGCCGAGGGCATCGTGCCGCCCTTCGTGGGGATCCGCATCAAGCCGCTCAACGAAGAGCTGAAGCTGCGCGCGGTGCGCACCCTGGACCTGTTCATCACCACCCTGGTACAAACCGCGGGGAAACTTCCGGAGGGCTTCGTGGTGACGCTGCCCAAGGTGCCGGTGCCAGAGCAGGTGACCGCGCTGGTCCGCTTGTTCGAGCGCCTGGAAGCGCGCCTCGGCCTGGCGCCGAAGAGCCTGAAGCTCGAGCTGATGGTCGAGCTCACAGCGACGTTCTTCGATCGCTTCGGCAACAACAACCTGCCGCTCCTGCTGCAGGCCGCTGAGGGGCGCTGCACCGGCGCGCATTTCGGAACCTACGACTACACCGCGTCCTGCAACATCACCGCGGCGTATCAGACGATGGATCACCCGGCGTGCGACTTCGCGGTGCTGCTGATGAAGAACTGCTTCGCCAACACGGGCGTCTTCCTGTCGGACGGCGCGACCAACATCATGCCCGTGGGTCCACATCGCGCGGCAGCGGGTGAGGCGCTTACGGCGCAGCAGCAGCGGGAGAACGTGGAGGCTGTGCACCGCGCTTGGGCGATCGCGTATGGTCACATCCAGCGCTCACTCAAGCTCGGCGTCTATCAGGGCTGGGATCTGCATCCAGCGCAGCTCCCGGTGCGCTACGCGGCGCTGTACGCGTTCTTCCTGAGCGGCTTTTCTGCTGCCGCAGAGCGCCTCGGCAACTTCATCGACAAGGCGGCTCAGGCGACCCTGGTTGGAAACGTCTTTGACGACGCAGCGACTGGGCAGGGCCTCTTGAACTACTTCCTGCGTGGGCTGGCTTGCGGAGCCGTCAGCCTGCCGGAGCTCAAGGTCACGGGGCTGACGGAGGAGGAGATGCTGCTGCGCTCCTTCGCCAAGATCCTCGACGCGCGCACCGCGCGCGGGCACTGAGCCAGCACAAAACGCGAGCGCCGCGTACCGCACGGAAGCGGAACGCGGCGCTGCCTCTTTGTGGCTCAGCGTCGGCCTACCATTGCTCGAGGCGAGCGATGAAGTCGTACGGGTAGCCCCAAGCTGGCTTCGAGGCGTCGTCCAGGGACTGAACGTCCTTGTGGGTCAGCTTCACGCTGGCCGCCTTCAGGTTCGCCTGCAGCTGGTCCATGGTGCGAGCCCCCATGATGACGCTGGTCGTCTCCGGGCGATTCAAGAGCCAGGCAAGGGCGATGGCGGCGTGGGTCGTCTCGTGGCGCTGAGCCACCTCGCCGAGCACGTCGATCAGGTTCCACATGCGGTCGTTGTCGAACTGCGCGTAGCTGTCTTGCCAGCTCTCGAGGCGCGAGCCTTCAGGTGCCTTCTGGCCCTTCTTGTACTTGCCGCTCAAGAAGCCGCGGGCGAGGGGAGACCAAATCAAGGTGCCGAGGTCGAAGCGGCGGCACGCGGGGATCACCTCGCGCTCGGCGTCACGCACCGCCAAGGACCACTGGAGCTGAATCGACGCGTAGCGGTGAGTGCGCAGCTTGTCCGCGGCCCACAGCGACTCGACCAGTCGATAGGCAGCGTAGTTCGAGCAGCCGATGTAGCGTACTTTCCCCGCGGTAACTAGGTCGTCGAGCGCTCGCAACGTCTCCTCGATGGGCACCGACCCATCTTGCATGTGTACCTGGTAGAGATCGATGACGTCGGTGTGCAGGCGCTTGAGCGAGGCGTCGCAGGCGTCCAAGATCGCCTTGCGCGAGAGGCCCATGTCGTAGGGCCCCACCGGGCGCGTGCCAAAGCCGATGGGAAAGCGGCATTTCGTCGCCAGGAGCACGCGATCGCGCTTGCCCTCGATCCACTTTCCCGTGAGCTCTTCGGACCGGCCCTCGCTGTAGACGTTCGCCGTGTCCACCAGGTTGACGCCCGCGTCGATCGCGGCGTCGAAGATGCGGCGCGCCTCGTCGTCGCCAGAGGTGACCCCCTTCATGAAGGTCTCTGATTCCCCGAACGTCATCGCGCCCAGGCTGAGCACGCTGACCTTCAGCCCCGAGTTACCGAGCCTGCGTAGTTCCATTGGGTCCCTCCTCGCGCGGAAGCCGCGCTGTCCTCGTTTGTCCCGCGTGCCACGTCGCTTCGGCGTCCGCGCTGCGAGAGCCGAGGTTATAGGGACGCAGTCTGAGGATCGCCAGCCTGTGCCTGGGCCTCGCTGATTTGCGCGGCGCGGCGTGCTTTCTCCATTTCGCCCCGGTAGTGACGCCAGCAAGCGGGGACGTAGCGCTCATCGGCGCCGAGCTGGATCTGAGGGCCTTCGATGACCGCGAGTCCATCGGCCATGCGCAGGTTGAACACCGCTTTGCGATCGCAGAACTGACACGTGACCTTCACCTCTTCAATGCTGTCCGCTAGCTCCAAGAGGCGCTTACTGCCTGGAAACAACTTCGTCCGGAAGTCGGTCCTCAGGCCGTAGCAGATCACGGGTACGCCAAGCTCCGTCGTCAGCTCCCGCAGCTGTTCGATCACGGCGACGCTGAGGAACTGAGCCTCGTCCACCAGGATGCAGTTGAGGTTCCGGAGCTGCTCCACGTCGAGGGGTTGATCCGGTTCCACCAACAAGTCGGCCGGCGCCTCGAGACCCGAGCGCGAGCGGATCGTCTCGGCCCCGAAGCGAACGTCGAGCCTCGGCTTGAGCAGCAACACGCGCTTGCCTTGCTTGCGGTAGTTGTGTGCCACCGCGAGCAGGTTGAGCGTCTTGGCGCTGTCCATGGTGCCGTAGCGGAAGTAGAGCTTGGCCATCGCGAGGCGCAGGCTAGACAAGCGCGCCACGAACGGAAGAGGCAGTCGACGTCTGCGGCTTATTTTGGGGGGAGATCACCGCTTTTACACAGCCAACCCACAGCTGTTCTCGAAGCTATCCACAGCTTTTTCGACCTCAGCGCTTCTTGTCGACGAGGCGCATCAAGCTCTCTTGGGCGACGGAAGCGACGAGGGTGCCGTCTTGAGCGTAGACGTGGGCGAGGTTCAGGCCGCGGCTCCCCGAAGCGCTCGGGCTGTCCATCGCGTAGAGCAGCCACTCATCCGCACGGAAAGGGCGATGGAACCAGATGGCGTGGTCGAGGCTCGCGGCGATCAGGTTCGGGTTGAACCAGGTGATGCCGTGGTAGTTGATGCAGTTGTCGAGCAGCGACATGTCCGAGGCGTAGGTCAGCACGCACTGGTGCAGCAGCGGATCGTCTGGGAGCTTTGCACGGCTGCGAAACCAGATGCGGTGCAGGCCTCGCTGGGGTTTCGGGTCCAGGATGTTCACCGGATCCAGATCGTGCTGCTCGATTGGGCGCTCGAGCTTCATCAGGAACTCGAGCAGCGGACTCTGAGTGCGCTGGTAGCCTTCTTCGAGACGCTCACTGTTGCTGGGCACGCTCTCGGGCGGATCGGCAGCCGGCATCGGCGCTTGGTGGTCGAGTCCTGGCTCCTCGACATGGAAGGAGACTGCCATGCTGAAGATCGCTTCGCCGCGCTGGAGCGCAACGACGCGCCGGGTGGTGAAGGACTTACCGTCGCGGATGCGATCCACCTCATAGATGATGGGGATCGCCGGATCACCGGGACGCAGGAAGTAGGCGTGCAGTGAGTGCGCCGTGCGGCCCTCCACGGTGCGGCACGCAGCGACCAGCGCCTGCCCGGCGACTTGCCCGCCAAACACTCGGGGTCGTCCATCGATGGGGCTGAAGCCGCGGTACAGGTTGGTGTCGATCTCCTCGAGGTCGAGACGTTGGAGCAAGGTCTGCACGGCTGTGTGGGGATCCGACATGGACCAATGCCTACGGCACTCCGAGTCGGATGTCAGCGCCGCGCGCGCCGAAGCCTCGAGATTCTTGATGTTTCGCGGCGTGACCCGCGGCTAGCGGACGTTGCCTGGAGGTTTCCGTGGAGGGTGCGCCTACGGCGCCGCGTCGTTCGGGGCCAGCAACCACTCGAAGACGCTACTCAGATCCCGCTCGGCGTTGCCGCCGAAGGAGCCATGCTTCGCCCCCTTGAGCACGAAGAGCCGAGCGTTGACCCCGTTGTGGGTCAAGAGCCACGCTCCCGTGCGCATCGGCGTGAGAAACTCACGGCTCCCGCCAATGATAGCCACGCTGCGGACCTTCATGAGGCTTTGCACGCTGGGCGTCGAAGGTACGCCGCCAAGTATTACCTCCGGGAAACGTGTTGGCCAGCGCTCCGTGAGCAACTGCGCGACCTCGGAGCCCTGAGAGTAACCGAACAGCAGCGGCTCCTGGGTGTCCAGCAATCCGTTGCGTTGCTCTGCGACCGCAGCCAGCGCCGCGTCGATGCGGTGCATCAACGGCTCCACGCGGCCATTCCAGTAGAAGCGCCCGGGGTGACCGCTGCCGCAGCTTCTCTCCCCGTAGATCGCCACCAGGGTCGCGTAGCGCCCCAGCGTGTGCTTGAAGGCTTCTGCGGCCCGCGGGTCGCCGCAGGCGCCGTGCAGGTAGACGAGCGCTCTCCGCACGGAAGCGGGCGCGTGGAGCACTTCGATGCCGCCCTCGGGGGTGTCCAGGTAAATGAACTCACCGATGGCTAGCGAATCCGGGAGCTCTGCCGGGGGTGGTGCGCCGGCCGCCCCGCTCACGTCGGCGTGCGGTGCCGCGGGCTCAGCCGGGGTGTCGCCACTGCCGACCTTTGTCGCTGACTCGGCAGCGGGAGCTCTTGCGGGCGCGCTCGCGAGCTGAGCAGGCGCAGCTGGGGGCAAGGCCGCCAGCGCCGTCGCAACGGGCGCCGCAGCAGGCGGTGCCGGCGCTGGGGCGGTGCCACCCGACACGCTCGCGCAGCTGAGCGCTAGACAGGCGAGGAGCAGCCCAAAGTGTTTCAACCCTAAAGGGTAGCATGCTTGGCGAGCCAAGCCGCTCGCGTCACTATGCGGCCCAGATGGAGCATTCAGCTGAAGATCTGGTGAGTCGGGAGATCGTTGGTGAGACCGGTGTCGTGCGCATCGAGCGGGCCGCCGTGCGCAATGCGGTCGACGGACCCACGGCGAACGCGCTGGTGCAGGCGCTGCGCGAGCTCGACGTTGACCCTCGCATCAAGAGCCTGATCCTCACGGGTAGCGGCGGGCACTTCTGCGCAGGCGCAGACTTGAAAGCGATCGGCAGCGAGCGCGGCAATCGCGTGGAGCTGGCTGGGGACGGCCCGATGGGCCCGACACGTCTGGTGACGAATAAGCCCGTGATCGCCGCGGTGGAAGGTTATGCCGTGGCCGGGGGGCTCGAGCTCGCGGTGTGGTGCGATCTGCGGGTGGCGGCTAGAGACGCGACGTTCGGCGTGTTCTGTCGGCGCTGGGGCGTGCCGTTGATCGATGGGGGGACGGTGCGCTTGCCGCGGCTGATCGGTCAGAGCCGTGCCCTTGATTTGATCCTCACGGGGCGCCCGGTGAGCGCCGAAGAGGCGCTGGGGATGGGGCTCGTGAATCGGGTGTGCGAGCCGGGTCAGGCGCTCTCCGCCGCGCTAGAGCTGTGTGCTCAGCTGAACGCGTTTCCTCAGGGATGTATGAGAGCGGATCGCAAGAGCGCGTACGCTGCCTGGGATCTAGGCTGGGTGGCCGCCCTGCGCGAAGAGACGCGCGGCGGGATGGATGTCATCCGCTCTGGGGAGACCGGCGCGGGTGCCGCACGTTTCGCCGGAGGCGCCGGGCGCCACGGAACGTTTGACCTCACCCCCAAGAAATCCGAGTAGCAGAAACGTAACCCCGAGGAAACGCGCTACTCTTCCGGGAGCAGGCGATTCAGCGCCTCATAGGCCTGACGGGCACCGCGCTTATCGCCGATACTCGACGCCTGCACGATGGAGTCCGTCAGCGCCTTGATCAACTGCAGCCTGTGCTGGCCTGAGCCAGGCGCGCTCACGCTCTCCGGGGGCGAAGGCGTCTGCGCCGTCGATGGCGTTCCGAGCGTGGGAACCGACCCCTTGCGCTGGCGTGGCGCGCGGCTGGAAGGCACTGCAGCCGGGCCGCCCTGGTTGTAGATGCGTGCGTGCTTCTCTTGCGCGGCCTTGAGCTCCGCCGCCCACTGCTTCGCTTGGGCTCGAGCAAGCGCGACCCGGGCGTTCTCCTGTGCCTTCGCACGGCAGGTTGGGCAGTCCGAGTTGGCTTGAGTCCCAGCGGGAAAGATCGATCCACACTCCGGGCAATCGCTCGGAAACTGCAGCGCGGTTCGGTCGAGGGAGGGGGGAGGATCGGCCATGGGGGAGAGATCGATGGGGCGAAAGGATGCTAGCGCCTCGGCGTGGCTTGGTCGAGAAAGCCGTGTAAGCGCGCGGCCAAGTAGCCTCATTCGCGCTGGTCTGAAGTGCCGCCAGGTGGGGCGCGTTTGACCCGAAGTGCCAGGTCGCGGAGACGGCGCTCCAGATCGCTCGCGTCCCCCTGCGCGCCATAGCGGAAAGCACTGTACTCGCGCGCAATGTTGGTCAACTCGTGGCCGAACGACGGCAGTGCCGGCGAGAGGCGGCGACTCCAGGCTTCGGGTGTTTCCGTGGGAGAACGCGCGAGGCTCGAGTCTTTGAGAGCCCGTTCGAGTTCGACCCAGCCAGGCAATGGACCGACACCGTCACTCAAGAGCTGACCGAGCGGGTCGTTGCGGCGCCGACGAAGCCTCAGAAAGCGCACGAGGAAGAGCAGCGTCACGGCGGCGCCGAGGGCGCTCAACACCTCGGAGAGTTCGCGCTCCAGCAGCCAGTCCATGAAGCGCGACCAGGTCGCGCCAAACCAGTCCATGACTCCACCGACCCAGCCCGTACGGCGATTTGCCGGGAAGATCTCCTCGCTGGGTGTGGCGTCGAACGTCTCCCAGCGGTCCCCGGTCCACGCCTCGACCCAGGAGTGGGCGTTGCGCTCTCGCACCAGGTAGTAGCCGCCGACTTCGCTGTACTCACTCACGCTGTAGCCTGCGACCACACGGCTTGGGATCCCGATGCTCCGCGCGAGCAGCGCCAGCGCAGAAGCGAAGTACTCGCAGTGGCCCTGCTTGCCGTGGAACAAGAAGTCGATCACCGGATCTTCTCGGTTCGCTCGCTCGTAATCCAAGCTGTAGGCGTACTCGGCGCGCAGATGCAGCGCGAGCGCTTCCAGCTCTTGCTTGGTCGTCTTCGCGCCTTTGGTCCAAGACAGCGCGAGGCGTTGCAACGGCCCCGCGAGTCGTCCGGGGATCGTGCGTTCGAGCGTGGTGGGGGGCTCGGTGATCGGCGATCGCTGACCGGCTTTAGGCGAGTGTTGTAGGTTGAACCACAAGCGCTTCGCCGGGTCGCCAGCCACGGGTTCGTAGATCCCGCCTTCGTCGAAGGTCACGAAGCCAGTGGACGCGGCCAAGTCGTTGGTTTCGAGCGGCGTGAAGTAGCGCGGACCGTCGCGCACGATTTCGATTTCAGTGACGGCATTTCCCTGAGGCAACATTCGCGGCACCGGGCGAACCTGCTTCTCCCCAGCACGACGCGTCCACGCGCCGCGGGTGTACTCCACGTAGATTATCCCGCGGAGGTAGTTGGTCTTGGCGCCGCGCACCCGCATCACGATGCGGTCCGACTGCAGCATGCCCTTCATCGACCCGAGCCAGAGAAACGAGCTGAAGCCGGTCTTCTTTGGCAGGCCTCGCATCACGCGTTCGACCACCCAGTTGTGAAGCGGCGGCAGGGTTAGCGCGGCAGCGGATGCGGTGGTGAACGCCAGCGTCGAGGCAACGAGGACTTGAGTGACGTGGCGCCGCGTGAGCAACCGGAGCCGCGGCCTACCGGCGTCTGACGCGCGCAAGGCCAGGGCCGCCGTGGTGAGAAACAGCGCGACGACGGCAGGGTAGAACCAACCCGTGTTCTTCCCGCCCCACACGGCGATCGAAATCAGCGCAAGCCCAAGCGTTGCCGGTGCGCCACCGCGCGCGCCTTCGAGCCACAAGCGCAGGGAGGCAACGACCAGCAAGCCGTAGCCGAAGGTCGCCCAGCCCCGCGGGATCGGGGCCTCACCGATGGGCGAGGGCATCAAGTCGACGTTGACGCCGACCACGACGCACAAGGCGAACAGGCTCAGATCCAGCATGAACTCCGAGCCGGCGCTGAGCGTCACCACCCGGTTCAGGGCCAAGTGAATCACGCACATCCCAAGCGGGATCAGCGCTAGCACCGGGATCGGTCCGACGAGCAGCGCCGTCAGCGCGACGATGGTCATGGAGAGGGACAACCAACGGGTCACAGCGCCACCTCGCGACCGTCCATCACCTCAGACGCGACCAGCTGATCGGCGTGCGCGTCGCCGCGTCGCTTGACCAAGCACAGCGTGCGCGACGGGTGCCCCATGCGGCGCAGCGTGGCTTCGATGCGGTGTTGGCGTTCCGGCGACGAAGTCACGACCACGATCGCCTCCACCTCGTCGCTGGTCAGCGAGGCGATGCGATCGAGCACGTCGTCAACCGGCAAGCTGTTCGGGGCCACGCGCGCCAAGCGGTCGAGCGCGGCGGTCAGCGACTCGCGGTAGGAACCGATGCCGTGCACCACTCCGGCCTCACCAGTCAGCGCGAGATCGCAAATTTGCCCTTGATCCATCCACAAAGTGCAGATCCCTGCGGTAAGACGGATGCTGGCCTCGAACGCGGGTTCATCCCGAGCACCCGCCGCGTCGAGCAACAGCAAGTAGCGCCCCTCGTACGTTGGTTGGTACTCGCGCACGTGAGGCTTGCCGGTACGCGCCCAAGTGCGAACGTGGAGGTCGCGCACCGGATCCCCAGGGCGATAGCCTCGCACTCCCAACAGCTCGAGTCCCGCTCCACGGCCTCGACTCGCCTTGGCACCTAGCTTCGCACCCGCGTCGAGGTTCGCCTGAGAGAGGGCGAGCGAGGTCACCTTGACGGGACGTGGCAGCACCGTGAATCGACACCCGTCGCTCTCCACGCTCGGCCCGACGGCAAGTCCCAGCGGCACGAGGCACGCAGCATTGAAGACGTCCAAGTGGTGCTCGCCGCGCTCGATGAAGCGCGCGTGGGTGGTGCGCTCGGCGGTCGTCCCCGGCTCGAGCTCCGCGATCCGCGGCGCCGGGCTGACCCACGCGCCGTCCCACGGAAGGAACGGTCCGGTGATGCGCAACGCCTGGTGCGCTTGCTCACTGCTATTGTTCACGCTGAGGCGGATCTCCAGCGCCTCGCCTTCGGTGACTCGGGGAGGGCAGTGCGCCGTCAGCTTGACCCGTTGCAGACGGAAGAAGTGGCGACCGATTAGGCTCGCCAGCAAGAGGCCCGAGAGCGCCGCCCACAACAGAAAGACCTGGGTCGACTGCACGTCGACGCTGGCGAGCGCGATCGCCATCACGAGCAGCGTCAACAAGCGCCCCTCGCGGGTGGTGGCTTCGCCAAACCAGGTGAGGGGCCGGAAAATCCGCACGCCCCACCCGGCGCGGACACGATCTCGTCCCTCCTTGGTGGAGGGGATCAGGATGTGGTTCAGGCGCGCAAGGTTCACGTCGGAACCGGCACCTGCAGCACGACCTCCTTCAAGATCCCCACGGCATCGCTGCCGCCGAAGCGACTGTCTCGACTGAGCAGCACCCGGTGGCTCAGCACGGGCTCTGCCAGCGCCTGGATGTCATCTGGTGTGACGAAGTTGCGGCCGTGAAGCAACGCACGAGCCTGCGCCGCGCGCGTCAGCGCGAGGGCTCCACGGGGGCTCACACCCAGCGTCAGCTCCGGGCGCTCCCGGGTAGCCCGCACCAGCGCGAGCAGGTAGCGGCTCACAGCTTCCTTCACCTCGACCTCGCGAGTCGCACGTTGAAGGTCGAGTAAGAGCTCGACGTTCGCGAGCGGTGAGAGCTGCTCCAGCGGGTCACTCTGTTTGCGATCACTGAGCATCGCCAGCTCTTCGTCGAACGACGGGTAGCCAAGGCCAAAACGCAACACGAAGCGATCGAGCTGGGCCTCCGGGAGCGGATACGTACCCTGAAAGTCCACCGGATTCTGGGTCGCGATCACGAAGAACGGGTGAGGCAGCTTGCGGGTCACGCCGTCCGTGGTGACTTGGTCCTCGTTCATTGCTTCGAGCAGGGCAGACTGTGTCCGTGGGGAAGCACGGTTGATTTCATCCGCGAGCAAGACGTGGGTGAACACCGGTCCCGGCTGAAAGCTGAAGCTTCCGTCCTTCGGGTTCAGCACCTGGGACCCGAGCACGTCCGCCGGAAGCAGATCCGGGGTGAACTGGATGCGTGAAAAGTCGACGTCGAAGACTCGAGACATCGCCTTCGCCAGGGTGGTCTTTCCGACGCCCGGCACGTCCTCGATCAAGACGTGGCCGCCAGCTAGGAGCCCGGTGAGCAAGAGCTCGATCGCTCTGGGTTGGCCTCGCACCACCGAAGCCAGGGCAGTTTGGATCACGGGGAGCTGGGAGGTCGGTTCGCGGAGTCGTTGATTCACGGGTTCCTTCGACGCGCAGTGCGACGCGCGTTTGCGGTGTCCTGAACCCAGAATACTAGTGCAGCATTCCTGCGTCGCCAGCTGCCTCGCAGGACTGACTTTGTGTCTCGAAGCGCTCGCCGCCGACGCTCCGCTGATGGGTCAAGCGAACTCCATCGACTCGCAGGCCATCTGCCGCGAGATCCGCGCGGGAAGTGCCGAGGCGCGCGGCGAGCTCGCGGTCTCCCGTGGCACACAAAACACTGAGCTTTGGGTCCCGCACCCAGCTCCGCAGCACCCGCTCGATGATCTGACGACTCTCGCTGTCGACGCCCAGCAGCGGATCGTCCAGCAGGACGAGATCGGGACGCAGGGCGAGGATGCGTGCCAGAGCGACGCGCCGCTGCATCCCAAATGACAATCTGTCGGGCAACGAGTGGAGATCCGGCGGGTACACCCCCAGCGCCGCGAGCGCCTCGCGCGCCAAGCCCTGGGCTTGCTCAGGGTGCAGGCTCAGGGTGCTGGCATGGTAGCGCAGCGGTAGCGCGACGTTTTCTAGCGCGGATACGCTTGGTGCGAGCCCTGGTTGCTCGAGCAGGCTCAGCATGCGGGTCCCTGCGGTGGGCATGCGCCCAGCCAGCTCGGAGTCCACGCGCCGTCCGCTAGCCCAGGCGCTTCCACGGTCTGGCCTGAGCTGTCCACTGGCGACCTGAATCAAGGTGCTCTTTCCGGCACCGTTCTCCCCAAACACGACCAAGGATCGGCCTGGTTCGAGGCGTAGGTCGAGGCTCTCAAACACGCTCAGCGCGCCGCGCCGCACGGAAACGCCCTGGAGCTCCAGCGCGGCGACCCGCGCGCTGCCTGGCGTACCGAGGCTCATGTGAGCCCCAGCGGGTTCAGCCAGTAGAAGATCCCAGTCAGCAACAAATCGAGAGCGCCGCAGGCGAGGAGTGCGCCAACCACGGCGCTGCCCGCGTGCCCCGGTAGGCTCGCGGCGTCGGCGTCCGCCCGCAGGCCTTGAAAACACGTGACGAGCCCCGTCAGGAGCCCCATGCCCACCGCCTTGCCAATGAACAACGGCAGATCTTGCCAAACCAAACAGCGCCCAAGGCCGCCCAGCAGCTCCGCGAACACACCACTCGACTGCGCCGAGGCGACCAGCGCCGCGCCCACCAGCGCACACAGCCCGAAGTAGATGGCCAGCACCAGGACGCCGAGCGCCGCACCGATCAGGCGCGGAAGCACCAACAGCGCGTGGGGCGAGATCCCGAGCACCTCGAGCGCTGAGATCTCGCCGCGCTGACGCATCAGTCCAAGGTTCGTCGCAAACGCGGTGCCGCTACGCGCCGCCACGACCCATGCGGTGAGCAACGGCGCGAGCTCCCGCACCACGAGCGTGACGAGCACCTGCCCAAGGCGTCCACCATCCAGGCCAGGCGCGAGCAGGCGCGCTTGGAGTGCCGCGAGCGCCCCGACCAGCGCGCCCGCCGTGAGCATCAACGGCAGGCTCTTGTACGCAACCAGGAACACCTGCTCGACGCTTGCGCGTCGCACCTCCCGGCGCGCTGAAGGTTCCGCGGCCAGAAACGCCGCGACACCGCAGGGCAGAGCCGAAACCACTCCCCACAGCCACACGGTGGCGCGGATCCCGCTGCGGCCAACCCAGGCCACGCCGTCGCTCATGCCACGCGGCGGCTCCGTCTGAGCTGCAGCGCGCGGATCGTACGGCAGGGTGGGGCGCAGTGACCGAATCACCGGTGGCGGCGCTGGAGGCAGCCGCAGCAACGCAGCTGGCGGATTGCTCTGCACTAAGCCTCCGCAGCCACGTCAGCGCCAGGCTGCACGGACGGCGCCAGCCAGACGCGGTTTCTGCCTGCGCCTTTTGCGCAGTAGAGCGCCGCGTCGGCGCGCTCGATCAATTCGGCCTGACTGTCGTCGCCCGTCGCGAGCGAGATCCCGACGGAAATGGTCACCGACGGCAGCGGCACCTCGTAGTCGAGGCTCGCCCGAGCCACGGCCTCTCTCACTCGCTCCGCAGCAGCTTGGGCCCCCTTGAGATCCGTGTCGGGTAGCACCACGCAGAACTCCTCTCCCCCGTAGCGCGCCACGAGATCCGTCGGGCGGAAGCGCTCCCGCAGCACTCGCGCGACGCTGAACAGCACAAAATCGCCTGCGCGATGCCCGTGCTCGTCGTTGAAGCGCTTGAAGTGGTCCACGTCAATCATCACCACGCACATCGGCTCACCCTGCATGGCGCTGCGTTTGATCTGCCGAGGCAACACCTCGTCCAGCCAGCGGCGGTTGTAGAGGCCCGTAAGGCCGTCCACGCTCGCGTGGCGCTGATACTCCTGAGCCAGCCTGCGGCTCTGAGCGACCGTCCCGTTGCTCCCGCGCAATCTTTCCGCGAGGATCGAAAGTAGGTTCAAGGCTACCTCGTGGGAGCTGTGCACCAGCGACCAGAACAGGTCGCAGTCGAGCTCGAGCAATGTCGCCTGGGTGTCCGCCACGACGAACGCGCTGCGCGGCTTCTCGTCCAGCAGCGCCAGCTCGCCCACGGTCTCCCCCGGTTCGAGCACCGCCACCGGTTCGTTCTGCAGGCTGTCGACGTGCACTCGGAGTCGGCCGTCGAGCAGCAAGTACATGCGATTTTCGGTCT
>JBFXBK010000134.1:0-21225 GCA_050183255.1 Polyangiaceae bacterium
GCGCAGACCGATGTCGTGGAAGCGGACTGCCGCGCGGTCATCGCCTGGCGCGCCCGTGACGGCGATCTTGAACTTGCGCGGCAAGAACGCGAATTCCGGATGGAAAGTCGACCACTGGCGGATGAGCTCGCACCAGGGGCGCGGGTCTTCGATCTCGTCTCGAGCCACTCCAGCATAGGCGTCTGCGGTGGTGTTGCGGATGCAGTTGCCACTGGTCTGGATTGCGTGCATCTGCACGCTGGCCAGATCGTCCAAGATGCTCGGCACGTCCTCGAGCTTCGGCCAGTTGTACTGGATGTTCTGCCGCGTGCTCAGATGCCCGTAGCCTTTGTCGTAGACCCGCGCGATCTGAGCGAGCATCCGCAGCTGCTTGGAAGACAGCAGTCCATACGGGATCGCCACCCGCAGCATGTACGCGTGGAGCTGCATGTAGAGTCCGTTCTGGAGCCGCAGCGGCTTGAACTCGTCCTCCGTGATCTCGCCGGCCAGTCGCCGGGCGACCTGCCCGCGAAACTGCGCGGCGCGTTCTTCGACGATGCGTTGGTCGATAGCGTCGTATTGATACATGGCAGTCCTCAGCTCGCTCGCGCTAGGCCAACGGTTGGCCCACTGGCTCGAATTCGTTCGCGTGCGGAAATGGGCGTTGGCAGCTCAGCTTTGGCGTCGACGCTGAAGGCGTACGGGTCGCAGACCACGGCTTCCTGGGTCCGCGCCCAGCTGAGCGCCGCCTCCAGCTCTTCGCTCGTTCCGAAGACCTGAGCGGCCTGCAGGTTCCGAGCCCAGTCGCGACCTGGCGTCAGGTACACGGGGGCTCCGGTCAACGTCAGGGAGCCACTCAAAACAGCGGGAAGTTGCAGTGCCATGGGGGAAACCTGATGCACCTCACCTGATAATAAAAAGACATAATAGTCATAGTTGAGATAACCAAAAGATATGTCAGGCTCATCGTGTGAACCTCAACCAGCTCCGGGTATTTCAAGCCGTGGCCGACGCCGGGTCCGTGACGGCTGCGGCTCGCCGCCTGCGCGTGAGTCAACCGGCAGTGTCAAAGCAGCTGAAGGAGCTGGAGCTGGCTCTGGGAGCGGCGCTGTTCGATCGCGTGGCGCGAGGCCTCGAGCTGACTCAGGTGGGGGAGCTGGTTCTGCGCCACTCGACGCGCATCTTCGCGGAAGAGCAGAGCCTGGAGGCGGAGTTGGCGGCGCTGCTTGGTGTGGCTTCAGGGCGCCTCTCAGTGGGCGCCAGCACCACCATTGGCAACTACCTCGTACCTGCCCTGTTCGGGCACTTTCGCCGGCTCCATCCTGGCGTCGAGCTTCAGCTCGAGATCGCGAACACAGAAGCAGTCCAAGGCATGGTGATCGATAACCGCGTGGATATAGGGCTCACTGAAGGCTTCGTGAACTCGAGCGCCCTGCTGGTGAGCGTGTTCAGCGAAGACGAGATGGTCATGGTCACTGCACCCGGAGATCCGGTGCTCGGCCGCGCGCCCCTCGATTCCAACGCGCTCGCGAAGGTTGCGCTGATATGTCGCGAGCAAGGCTCCGGAACACGCGCGGTGATCGAGGCTGCCTTGCAGGCGCGCGGCGTGAGCCTGGAGCCAAGTATGAGCCTCGGCAGCAATGAGGCAATCAAGCAAGCCGTCGCGGCGGGACTCGGAGTCGCGATGATGAGTCGCCTCGCCGTCCAGTCCGAACTAGAGAGCGGTCGACTAACCGAAGTGCGACTACTGGGTGAGCCGATTCGCCGCAGCTTGCACGCCGTGCGCAGGCAGGGGCGCCATACGACGCCTGCGCTTGGGGCCTTCCTGGCGCTGCTGAGCGAGCCTCGCGGTCGGCGCTTGCGCCCGCACTACGCGATCTGAAGTTCGAGCCTAATTGCCGCGCGGATAAAATCCACGTAGCTGCAAGTCAAGCGCGTTCTTCAGGGTGGGCTCCAGGACGTGATCGAAGTCGAGGATGCCACTCAGCCACTGCAGCAGCACTCCGAAGTACAGCGCGAAGATGTTGGACGCTGCCTGCAGGGGCAGCACCTCTTCGGCGACCTCGCCCCGACGTTGCGCAGCGGTGACCAGGTTCGCGATGCCCTGCAAGAACGCGAGCGTCGTGCCGTGGAGCAGATCCGTGTTGGGGCCTTGGCTGCCCGGGAACACCGCGACGAACTCCCGCGCGAGCGCCTGATGCTCCGAGTAGTTATCGAATACCCCGCGGAAAACCCACAGGAGCTGATCCAACAGGCTGCTGTCTCGGGGCACCGTGGCTAGCTGAGCATCGGAGACCTTCTGCAACCGCTCTTGGAACACCATGCACAAGAGGTCGGCCTTGTCTTTTGCGTACAGGAATAGCGTCCCTGACGCGATGCCTGCCGCCTTCGCGACTTGCTTGGTCGTGGTGGCTGCGTAGCCCTGGGTCGTGAACAGCTCCCAGGCGGCGGCGCGGATGCGCTCACGCTTGTCCTGCTTCTTTTCGGCGCGGCGTGACTTCGGGGCCCGGCTGGGCGGGCGGTCAGTTTTTGTGACCATGGTCAATTTGTCGCACAGGCGTTTTTCAGGCGTCCAGCGCTTTCCTAGTCATCGGTTTGGGTCTATTAATGACCATGGTCAGTATTAAGGAGGCAGTCATGAACAACTACCGTCGCTCCGACACCCTGGCAGCCGCTCGCGCGCAGTACTTCGAAGACAACCACTTCGGTCCTGAAGGGGGCTACAACGACCCATGGGTCGACTTCAAGTTTGGCCCCATTCCGTTTCCGTTTCCCAACACCGCAGGGCGGGTGCGCGCTGTCGGCTACCACGACCTGCACCATGTCCTGACCGGCTACGCCACGGATTTGCAGGGCGAAATCGAAATCGCTGCGTGGGAGATTGGTGCCGGTTGTAAGGGCTTTCTCGCCGCTTGGCAGCTCAATCTGTCCTCGATGGGGTTTGGGTTGTTCTTCTCGCCCCGGCGTTCCTTTCGCGCTTTCGTGCGCGGCCGCCGTAGCCATTCGCTGTATGGGCGCGAGCTGACTCAGCTGTTGGCACGCAACGTCGGCGAGGTGGCGGACGAGCTGGGCGTTGACGCAGCGCCCAAGGCCCATGCCAGTGACCTCCCGCTCTACCTGCTCGCGTCGCTGGTGGGCTTGAGCACCGGAACGGCGATGCTTGCTGTCCTGCTTCCCATCCTGCCCTTCGCCTTGGTGGGGATGAACGCCAAGCGTCGCATGGATAGCGCGAAGCTCAACGCGACGGCGTGATCTCCGTTGCGCTGGCGTCAGCGTTCGGCGCGCGTCTTTCGGCCCAGCTGAGCGCGTCCTCCAACCAGGCTGGCATGTCCCGCGCGAACTGGTGCCCGACCCGGCCAAGGCTCATGAAGCGCGTTTCGATCCCGGCGCGCGCAAGTCTATTTGCTTCCCTGCGGAGGTGAGGTGCGCTCCCGTCGAAGTCGCCCGCTGCGAGCACGATGCGCTGTACTCCGTGGGCCTTGAGCTTCTTTGCGTCGGGATGGATCCGCCCTGCGATCAACACCAGGGCGTCGTAGTGTTCGTGGCCATTCTGCGCGACTTCCAAGGCGGTGCTCGCGCCCAGTGAAAAGCCAATCAAGGTGCGCGGCGTGTTGGCGGCGACACCTCGTCCGTCGAGCGCCCGCCCCGTGGCAGCTTCCACGCGTTCGACCCGGTTCTTCCAGTTCCAGGTAGCGCCACCGCCATTGCAGCCGAGGCTGGCTTGAGGACAAATCAACCAGTCGCCGCTCGTCGCCGACGCAAAGCTCGGGCACTCGTTCTGAGGTACGTCACACATGCCGTGCAGCATGATAGTGACTCTCGTGTCCTTGCGGGGCGTTGCCGCGGGGGTACGAAAGAGCACCGCGTTGTCGCCGGGGGTCGCGTCGAGCCACAACCAGCTCGGGTCAACCGGGGTCGCCCCGACCTCGGGTTTGGGGGTGAGGGGAGCTTTCGGCGTCGCTCTTGCTTCACGTCTTGGCTTTCCCGGCTGAAGGACTACGGCATGCGCCGGTCTTGGCCGAATCGGCTGATAGGCGAGCGGATCGCTGTGGGGGGTCTTGGCCAGTACGGGGATGCTGACTAGGCACAACGCCAGCGGCCCCAGCGCGCGCAGGAAGCGTCGCGTGGTGTCCGTTAGCCCTGCGCCACATTGCTGATGTGACATGCTAACCTCGCCTTCTTTGTTTCCGAGCGGCAGCAAGTCGGCGGGCGCGAGGGCTGGATGCGCCTCACGCCTCGCTCGACGCGCTCAGATGCGAGACACGTCTGCGGAACCCGAGTTTGTGTGACACGCTCAATCGAAGATCTGCAGAGCCTCGACACGGTCGCCACCAGAGCCGCACGGACATTATTTGTCACTCGCTGGGGTCGGTTGCCTAGAGACTGCACGCCCGCCCAGTGCTATCTGGGTGTGCAGGATGACGGACACACGATTCGAGGGCTTGGGCGGTTTCGGGGTTGATGAGAGCTTCGGGGCTGTTTCTTCGGTCCGTGCGCTAGACGCTGGGGGCGAAAGCCGTGAGCTGCTACGCCAGTCGACGATTGGCGGCTCGCAACGTGGCTTCGGTCGAAGCGGGGCGGCCATGGTTCGAGGTCGGAACAGCATGGGCAGGAGTGACGCGACACAGTCGAGTCTGTTCTCAGGACTGGAGCAGGACGCGCCACGTCTCGGCGCCGATGGGCCTCTGCGCTTCGATCTCGCGCAGACCGACGCTGTGGAGTGGCTACGCACCTTGGACGACCAGAGCGTCGATCTGGTGATCACCGATCCGCCCTACGAGTCGCTGGAGAAGCATCGAGCCGTGGGGACCACGACGCGGCTGAAGCACAGCAAAGCGTCCAGCAACGATTGGTTTCAGATCTTCCCCAACTCGCGGTTCCCCGAGCTGTTCGCAGAGGTGTACCGGGTGCTGAAGAAGCACCGTCACTTCTACCTCTTCTGCGACCAGGAGACGATGTTCGCCGCGAAGCCAATCGCCGAGGCGAAAGGCTTCCGGTTCTGGAAACCCCTCGTTTGGGACAAGCAGAAGATCGGCATGGGTTACCACTACCGTTCCCGCTACGAATTCGTGCTGTTCTTCGAGAAGGGTAAACGCAAGCTGAACGACTTGGGGGTGCCCGACGTGCTGTCGTTTCCTCGTATTCACAAGGGTTACCCCACGGAAAAGCCGGCGGAGCTCTCGGAGGTTCTGATCCGTCAGAGCTCGACACCGAGAGAGCTGGTGATCGATCCGTTCTGCGGTTCGGGGTCGGCGGGAGTCGCGGCGCTACGCCAAGGGCGTCATTTCATGGGCTCCGATATTTGTGACGAGGCGATCAAGATCTCGAGCCAGCGCTTGACAGAGGCCGGAGGGCAGGCGACTGACGGCCTCTCGCGCTGGAGGACGGATTGACAGGCAACCAGTACCGACGGCTCATCGCTAGCTACCTAGAAGCGGCCTACGGCGATCGCGGAATTCAGATCTACGAAGAGGTGAGCCTCGGCACGTCGATCATCGGCAAACAACGTCGCATGGACCTCTTCGTGCTCCACGTCGCTAGTGGCGTTGGGCTGGCAGTCGAGTGCAAGTACCAAGACTCTCCCGGCACGGTCGACGAGAAGATCCCCTACGCCCTCCAGGACTTGCGCTCGATGCGCATGCCGGGGGTCATCGTGTACGCGGGCGCCGGTTTCTCTGAAGGAGTGCTCCATCTGCTGCAGTGCGCGGAGGAGTCAGCCTATTGCCTGCCTGACGCGGAGTTGAAGCCAGTGGGGAGACGCCAAGGTGACCGCATCGACTCGGGAACTTGGCAGCTGGATCACGTGCTGGCTCAGACCTTCCGCTGGTGGGACATCGTCCTGAGCGAGCGCCGCCTGTACCAGCCGTGAAGCGCCCGCCACGACGTAGTCGCCGTTCTTCTCGACCGAAGCAGCTACTTCTCTCGTGTGCAGCCACTTCCGGTGCGACAGCTACTTCTCTGGAGGTGCTAGGCCGCTCTCGAGTTTCGTGAGTGCGCGCATGCCTGCCTCGCGGAAACGTTTGCCGAGATCGCTGATCAGCTCGTAGCGGGTGGTCTCGCGGAGACGGCGCGCCAAAGATGCACCGGACACGTCGCTTCGTACGTCGATGCTCCACTGGCAGATGGCTTCGGGTTCGCCGAGCTCATGAATGGCTATCCAGCCGAGCATCAGCCCGGGCCCCCACTCGGGTTTGCGCTTCTTCGGGTTATGAAAGAAGTGCGGCTCCACGTAGAGGGTGACGTGAAACACCGCCGCGTAGCGGCGCTTGCCGACCTGCTTGAGCTTTTCTAGCGCGAGTTCCCCGTCACGCTTTGAGCGCAGACGGCGCTTCGCACCTGCCTTCGACGCGGGGTCGTAGTGGGGCTCCAGCGCTTCGAGATCGCGACTTGTCAGCTGCTTGGTCAGGCGCAGGGGCAGCAACTGGCGCGTGTCGATGCGCGCGTCCTCCGCGAGCAGCACCAATTGATCCGCCTCAGCGTCTCCGTGCGCCAGCCGTGGGCAAGCGCTATCCGTCGGCTTCTCCGGAAGCTCCCAGCGCACTCGCTCGCGCTCTTCAAACTCGTGGCGCTTGAACGCGACGCTCTCCGTGAGGGAAGCCCACTCTGCATCGTGCTGGCTACTGACAGCGGAGCTCGCGGCCATCGCAGGAGCTTCGTCGCCGCACCCAGCCGAGCCCAGCGACGCGAGGCACAGCCACGAGAAGACGAAGGGAGACCTGCGACCCACCCTTGGTGCCTACATCGGCTCGCTTCACCCGGACAATTAACGAGCACGCTGGACAACGCCTGGCTGTCCTCGGGCTCAGTGCAGCCCTCGGCCGCGCGGCTCAAGTAAGACAGCCAAGACGCGCCACCGCGGATTCTGTGGGTATCGTGAACACGTCTTCGAACGGAAACGACGCTGGTCGGCCGAACGGTCGTTTTTCCGCTCGCGCTTCCCTCTTCCTGCTTCCGCTACAACCACATCCACCCCTAATATCGGGCCGGCAATGGGTCCGCGGTTTAGGAGTCGTTTTGTACGCGACGTGATCGATGCGCTTGAGCGCAGCGATGCGTCCGTGCCCATGCGTCTCGCCGCACGCCTCATCCCGCGCTTGATGCGTTCGCTCAGCGACCACGTCTACAACACCGCCGACCCTCGCAGCACCATGTCCTTGGTCGAGGCCGAGGAGCTGTTGCTCGGCATCGACGCGGCCCTCGGCGATGGTTCGGGCAGGGTCCTTGAGTCCGCCGGATTCGTGTTGGGCTCACGGCTGCTCTCACATCGCGGTAGCGTGGTCGTGCCTGGAGACGTGGTGCGCACCATCGCACGTCTGCGCACTCCGGTTGAGCTGCCCTACGAGGGCGCGCGGGTGGTGTTCGATGTCACCGAGACCGAAGTTGGTTTCGACCTCGCCCTCGGCGTCTTGGGGCATCCGCGGTCGACGCGCGTCTTGCGTCACCTCTGCGTCGGCTACGTGAAAGCGGCCTACACCTTTGGTCACAATCGGAACCCCGATGAGCTGAAGCTGTTCGCCGACGTGATCGGCGATCGCGCGAGCATCTCCGGTCGCTTCAGGCAGCCGAGCATGCTGCCGCCTGCAGCGGAGTCGGGGGCTACGCCCGGGCCGCGCCGCAGCCTGAGCAAGAGCCGTATCCCAGCGGCCGGCAGCTTGAGCGCCGAGGTCGACCGGATCTTCGAGCGCACCACGTTGCCGCCACAGTCGCGTCGTCCCGGGGCTCGGTCTTCGTCGAGTTTCCGCGCGGTTCGCGAGTCTCAGCCGCCGCCTCCAGCCTACGACACAGGCGGCCAACAGCATGAGCAGCGACGCGAGAGCTCCTCACCCCCGCCCCCTCGAACTGGGGCAGATCGCCAAGACACTGGGCGTCGCGCCTCAGAGATTCGCCAGCGCGATGGCGTGAGTAAGAAGCCTGGCGGCGGTCGCACCACGGGTTCCGCAGAGCAAGGATATGGTTCCGCGGCGCCGGATGGTTCCGCGTCTCCGCGCTACCCAGCAGGGCAGTACCCCGTCGTTCCCTCCTCGCGCCCTCCCGCGGATTCGGATCGTCCGCGTCGGGACAGCATCTTGCCGCCGCCCCCCGAGCCCAGGCCTCAATCTGGCTACAACTTGCGCCAGAACCCGGCGTCGGGCGCCTACGAGCTGCGCCACCAGAGCGAGCCTGTGCTGCGTGATTCCGGTGGTTACGCTGTGCGCCGCCCGAGCAGCCCGCCAGAGCGTGCGAACTCTGGAACGTTCCCCACACGGGAAGACCGGCAGAGCCCCGTCTATTCCTACGAGGACGAGGACGAGATACTGCGCAACCTGCGTCGCCGTCGCTGAGCCCCACACCTCGATTCGTTCAGCGGTCCGCGGACCGTTGAACGACAGCGTGAGGGGTGTCAGTCAGAGTTTAGCTGGTTGTCGCACCGCGGGTCGGTGGGACCGCCACGCACTACGAGCCAGCGACCACTCTGCTGCTCGAGGTAGAGGAAGAAGGCCTTGGGAGCGTCCGTCTCGAACTCCATGCAGGACTGGCCCCCAAACGCGAGGTCGTAGTTGATCGCCTCCACACGCTTGGCGCCGGCGACCTCCTTGGAGAAGAACTCCACGTCGATCGTGGCTCCAGGGGCGCTCAGATCTTTCTGCCGCGCGGAATCTTTGGATCGTGTTGCTTCCAAGAAGGCTGCGGCTGCCCGATCCCGATCCACGCCCTTGGGCGCGACGACGAACCACATGAACGCCGCGATGCCGAAGCTGATCAGCGCCGACATCAAGCCGATCGCGCCGAGCATCAGAGACTGTCCAGCTTTGACTGGCCTGTGCCCCGGCACGTGCTCGACTACGGACGTGGCGCTGCGCTTTGCTGCCCGCTGCTCCGTGAGGTGCTTGTTGAAGAAGATCGCGGAAGCGCATAACTCCATCACGCCCAGTCCGGCGACGATCAAGCAAACTTGTGCTGCGGTCATACGTTGACCCTAGCCAATTCCGCGCGCTATCGCTGCCCCGTACTGCGAGCCCAGCGTCAGATTAGTCATCCAGGTCGTCGATGCAGTACGCGTCCTTGGCGTTGGCGCGCACAATCCGCCAGTCAGCAGGCTTCTGCATGTAGACGTAGTGAGGTGCTGCGTCTGCGTCGAAGACGATTTCAATGCACGCGTCATTGGAGAAGCCGATGTTGTTGGAGCCCAGGCGGTAGGCGCCGCTTCGCGCCGCCCGCTCCACGAACTCGGGGCTCACCTGAGCGCCAGGCGCGCTCAACGCGTTCATCCTCGTGGAATTTCTGGCGCGGCAGGCGCGGATGAACGCATCCAGGGTGTCGTCTCTGCTCGCTTGGAGCGGTCCGAGCCACAACATGAGCATCGCTGCCATGGGAAAATTTATCACGCTGCAAAGCGCGAGCGTCACAGCGACGCCTCTGAGGACGCCCGCTCCGCGCAGGTTTGCTCGCTCGGGTCGTTGCGGGTCGTAGTAGACGGTGACGGCTTGCCCGACTTGGTGCCCGGTACTTGCTCCCCGCCTGAACTGAACCGGCTGGCCGCCGACGAGGAGTTGCCCTCCCGGCGTGAACTGCACGGTGACGAACTCCCCGCTGGAGTCTGGATCGACGCGTGTCACGACCCCTTGCGTCTTGAGGTACCGCCCCTCTTCGCGGTGCCGTCGCCAGAGCAAGAGCGACGCCCCGCACATCGTCACCCCGATGACTAGAAGCAGTCCGCCGATGGCGTAGAGGTCCACGCCGGTAGTGTATGCGACTCGGGCTACCGAGAGGCCCTCGGCTTTGATTCGCTATGTATTGCCGCAGGCCTGCCCGCCAGCCATGGACAGCTCCGCGCCGAACAGGCGTTGAGGACCGGGCTGGACTCCGAGGCGCTGACCCGGGGCACCGCGGGCCAAAAGGGCACCGCACGTGCAACTTATTGCCCCGAGGAAATAGTTTCGGGCAAGAAGATCGAGATCGTCCCCAGCGCGAGCAGCGCGACTCCGAGGATACCGAACAGCAAGCTCCGCGTCACCGCCGGGCCGGAAGCGTTCAGGTGAGCGCGCGACGGATGCTCCGGATCGTAGTGAACCGCGATCGCTTCGCCGACTTTCGCCTGGCCAACGCTGATACCCGTCAGCAGGTGGCGTTCCGAGCCGAACGTGCCCAAACCCTCAGGCGCGTACTCCACGGTCCCATAGGGACCGCTCGAGTCTGCGTCGACGCTAGCCACCACACCTTGAGTCGTCGCGTAGCTCTTCTCCTTGAGGCTTCTCCGCCACTGATGCCTAGAGAGTGCGAACGCGGCTGCTGACGCGCCCAGAGCGGCCAAACCCGAGAGTGTGATAGTCACCGGCTCATTCTAGGCGCAGCCGCGCTGAGAGATGTTCGGTTTGCTACATATTGCGGCGGTACTGCCCGCCGACTTGATAGAGCGCGTCGCTGATTTGCCCCAGGGTGCAAACCTTCGAGGTTTCCATCAGCGCCTCGAACAAGTTGCCGTTCTCTACTGCCGTGCGCTGCAGGTCGCGCAGCGCGGTGGCGCCTCGCCGGCTGTTGCGCAGCTTGAAGGCGTCCCGTGAGGAGATGGCGAACTCCTTCTCCTCTGTGGTGGAGCGAATCACTTCCGCAGGGATAATCGTGGGTGAGCCCTTGTCATCCAAGAAGGTGTTCACGCCGACGATGGGCATGCGCCCGTCGTGCTTCAGCTGCTCGTAGTACAGGCTCTCTTCCTGGATCTTGGAGCGCTGGTACATGCGCTCCATGGCGCCAAGCACGCCGCCGCGCTCGGAAATGTTGCGGAACTCCGTCAACACCGCTTGCTCGACCAAATCTGTCAGCTCCTCGATGATGAACGCGCCTTGTAGCGGGTTCTCGTTGGTGTTGAGCCCCAGCTCTTTGTTGATGATGAGCTGAATCGCCATCGCCCGGCGCACGCTCTCCTCAGTGGGCGTGGTGATCGCCTCGTCGTAGGCGTTGGTGTGCAGGGAGTTACAGTTGTCGTACAGGGCGTACAGCGCCTGCAGCGTGGTGCGGATGTCGTTGAACGCGATCTCCTGCGCGTGCAGCGAGCGGCCAGAAGTCTGGATGTGATACTTGAGCTTCTGGCTGCGCTCGTTGCCCTTGTACTTCTGCTTGATCGCCTTGGCCCAGATCCTCCGGGCAACGCGACCCATGACGGAGTACTCCGGGTCCATGCCGTTCGAGAAGAAGAAGCTGAAGTTCGGCGCGAAGTCGTCGATGCTCATGCCTCGAGACAGGTAGTACTCGACGAAGGTGAAGCCGTTGGCCAAGGTGAAGGCCAGCTGGCTGATGGGGTTCGCTCCAGCTTCGGCGATGTGATAGCCGCTGATCGACACCGAGTAGAAATTCCGCACCCGGTGGTCGATGAAGTACTGCTGGATGTCACCCATCATGCGCAGGGCGAACTCCGTGGAGAAGATGCAGGTGTTCTGCGCCTGATCCTCCTTGAGGATGTCAGCCTGCACGGTGCCGCGCACTCGCGAGAGCACGTCCGCCTTGATCTTGGTGTAGGTCTCGAGCGGGAGCACCTCGTCGCCGCTGACCCCCAGTAACAGTAGGCCCAGGCCATCGTTTCCTTCGGGAAGCGAACCGCTGTAGTGAGGGCGGGGGAGGCCACGCTCTCTGTAGAGCGCATCCATCTTGCTCTCCACGTCAGCCACGAGGCCCTGCTCGCGGATGTAGCGCTCGCAGCCCTGATCCACCGCGGCGTTCAGGAAGAAGCCGAGCAGCATCGGCGCGGGACCGTTGATGGTCATCGACACGCTGGTCGAGGGGCTCGACAGGTCGAAGCCACTGTAGAGCTTCTTCGCGTCATCCACGTTGGCGATCGAGACACCGCTGTTGCCGATCTTGCCGTAGATGTCCGGGCGGTGATCGGGGTCCTCGCCATACAGCGTGACCGAGTCGAACGCGGTCGACAGCCGCTTGGCGGGCAGACCCCGCGACACGTAATGGAAGCGCTTGTTGGTGCGCTCGGGGCCACCTTCGCCGGCGAACATGCGCGCAGGATCTTCACCTTCGCGCTTCAAGGGGAACACGCCGGCGGCATACGGGAACTCGCCGGGTAGGTTCTCCGTGAGCAGCCAACGCAACACATCGCCCCAGTCTTCGTAGCGAGGCAGCGCGACCTTCGGCACCTTGAGGTGTGACAAGGACTCCGTGAACAAGCTCTGCTTGAACACCTTGTCGCGCACCTTGTACTCGTAGAAATCCGCGCGGTAACGAGAAACCGTGGCCGGCCACTCCGTGAGCAGGCGCTTGCACTCGCGGTCGAGCTTCGCCTCGATCTCGAGGTAGCGATCGACCAGCGCCTTTGCGACTGGTGCAACAGAGAGTGTCGCGTCCCCGCCTTCGCTCTTCAGGTCCGGCACCAAGGCGCTGACCTCCCGCTTGTTTTGGGGGGGAGGAGCGCCTCCAAACAGACCCAGCGCGCCGTGGAGCTGGTACAGCGCGCTGGCGTAGCCCGCCTGGGTGTCCACGAACTCGTCGTAGGCTTTGCTGCTGTCGCAAATCTCCGCGAGGTAACGTACGCGTTCGGGAGGGATCACGTAGCGCTTCTCACTCTCGGCGGCAGACAGATCCCGCTGGGGCGCCAGAGTGCTTGCGCCGGTCTTGTCGGCGATGGTCTGCATCAAGCGCCGGTACAGCCGGTTCGTGCCGGGGTCGTTGAACTGGGACGCAATGCTGCCGAAGATCGGCAGCTCGTCGTCGCTGGCCTGGAACAGCTGGTGATTGCGCTTGTATTGCCGGCGCACGTCGCGCAAGGCGTCCAGGCTGCCACGCTTGTCGAACTTGTTGATCGCGATCACGTCGGCGAAGTCGAGCATGTCGATCTTCTCGAGCTGGGTCGCCGCACCGTACTCGGCGGTCATCACGTACAGCGCGACGTCGGAGTGCTCCGTGATCTCCGTGTCGCTCTGTCCGATGCCGCTGGTCTCGACGATCACCAAATCGAAGCCGGCGAGCTTCGCGAGCTGGATGCTGTGCTTCACGTAGCGGCTGAGCGCGAGGTTGCTCTGGCGAGTCGCTAGGGAGCGCATGTAGATGCGATCGTCGTGGATCGAGTTCATGCGGATGCGGTCGCCGAGCAGCGCTCCGCCGCTCTTGCGCTTGGAGGGGTCGACGCTGATGATCGCCAGGCGCTTGTCCGGTTGATCCAGCAAGAAGCGTCGCACCAGTTCGTCCACCAGACTCGACTTGCCGGCGCCGCCGGTGCCGGTGATGCCGAGCACTGGAGTCTTGATCGCCGCGCTCCTGGTGCTGAGCTCTGCCTGGAGCGCTTGCGTTTCCTCGGGGTAATTCTCGACCAGTGAGATGAGTCGGGCCAGCACCGCCGGCTTGTCGCTCTTTACTTCGGCGAGCAGCTTGTCTGCGTCGGTGGGCTTACCGACGGCGAAGTCGCACTGGCGCATGACATCATCGATCATGCCTTGGAGGCCCAAGGAGCGGCCATCGTCCGGTGAGTAGATGCGGTCGATGCCGTAGGCATGGAGCTCTTCGATTTCGCTGGGCAGGATGGTTCCCCCTCCCCCCCCGAAAATCTTGATCTTGGCCCCGCGCTCTTTCAGCAGGTCGTGCATGTACTTCAAGTACTCGACGTGACCGCCCTGGTAGCTCGTGAGGCAAATCCCTTGGGCGTCCTCCTGGATGGCGCAGTCGACGATCTCCGCGACGGAGCGGTTGTGTCCGAGGTGGATCACCTCCGCGCCCGAGGCCTGGAGGATGCGGCGCATGATGTTGATCGCCGCGTCGTGACCGTCGAAGAGCGAAGCTGCCGTCACCAAGCGCACGTGGTGCGTGGGCTTGTAAGGCGACACATGCCCGTTGCCGGATTTGGCGACGGGCTGTTTGCTGGATTGAGAGTCTTGAGACTCCACGCGTTGAGTCTGGTCCACGAGGGCTTCATAGCGCGATGTGCAGCGCTCAAAAAGCCGTGAAGCGCCACGCGCGGCGCTGTTCAGACCAGGTGTTCAGCGCCGCTGGTGCGCAACGCAAGGCGTCGTCGAGCTTCGAATCAGGGGCAGTCAGCGATGCTGATCGCGGCGCTGCGCACGGAAGTGATGGCGTTGTCCCCGAGGGTGTCCCGCAAGGAGGCGCGGATTTCCACGTCGCTGGCGCAGAGCGCGCTGGATTCGCTGTCGTCCAGCGTGTCGCCGTCGGGGATGGTCATCGTGATCTGCTTCTTGTCCCCGGCGTTGAGCTTGACGGGAAAGGCCTCCGAGGGCTCTGGTGAGAAGGCGGGCACCAAGTCCCCGGTGCCACCGGCGGGAGCCAGCGCGAAGTCTTCCAAGCTCACCGAGGTGCTCCCCGAGGCTTCAGGGCCGAGCTCCAGGTTGAGGACGAACGAACCCGTGAGCCGCTCACCGAGCGTACCCGCCTCCAAGTTGAGCTGCGGATTCGTGATCCAAGCGCTCAGCGCCACCGAGTCTTTGCTACCGCAACCCGAGCCGCTGGACAGCGCGAGCACAGGAACCAGTAGAGCCAACGCGAGACGCAAGGATCGACGAAGCATGGCGCAGATGATAGCAGGACAGCGATGGGAGTCAGCGACGCCGTGCCCGGGAAGCTGCGTGCATGCGCGGTGTGGAGCCTGTGCAGTGGCTTCCTTCTAAGCTGCGGCGGGACCAACATCGTGCCCGAAGAGCCAGCGCCTGTGCCCGCGCCTAGCGTCGATCCCACACCGAGCGCCAAGCTCAGCGTCGAAGCGCCGCCCAAGCCAGCTGCGCCCGAGCCGCTGCCCGAAGGCAGCATCGGAGCGGCAGGGCCACTGCTGCTCCAGCGCGCGAGCGCGAATCACCGCTGGGTCGTGCTGTGTCAGGCCCGCGGTGACACCGACGGCGATGGCGACGTGGACCTTCAGGTTGGGCCACGCGGCGAAATCACAGGCGACGCCCTGAGCACGTACCTGGTGCGCGGCGCCGGGGAGGGCCTAGCGCTCGAAGAGTTCATCGACGCCGATCCAAGCGGCCGTTGGCTGATCATTCGGCGCGCCGGCAAGCTGGAGCTGTTCGACGACTACGCCGGAAAATCCATCGACTTGAGCGCCCTCGGCGCTGACGATCGGGATGACGTCAGCCGCGATTTGCCCCACCGTGCGCTCTCGTTTGATGCCGCGGGGAAACTGGCGTACCTGCGCCTCGGGGGACACCAGGCTGGGATGCTCCCTGGCCAGCGCAAAGAAGAGCTCGTGGTGCGCGACTTGGAGAGCGGGCAAGAGCGCGTGTTCGATCCGGGCCGAGGTAGCGTGTATCGCCTGCGGCTGGACCCAACGGGCAACTGGCTACTTTTGCAGGTGATGATCGATGACACCAACGGCAACGGTCGCTTCGATTGGCCGTTGCCCGATCAGGGCCAGGGGGTGAGCAAGCGCTGCGTGCCCCCGCGCGCGACGTACAGCGTCTACCCGGGGCGGGGAGACCAGCTCTACACGCGGAGCCTCTACCTCGGAAAGCTCGGGCCAGGGCGTAGTGCAAAGCTGGAGCGTCGGGACGGTCTCGTCACGCCGCTTGGCACTCGACTCGTGTTCCGCCGTGCGGGCGCGCGTCTCTGGAGCCGCAGCTATAGCATGGGGCGCCCCCACACCGAGCCGATCGAACTCGAAGGCTGTGCCCCACGGGTGCTGTTTGCTGATGCCGCGCGGAACAGCCTCGTGGTGGCTTGCGAGCCAAGCGCCGAGGACATCAAGCAGACGCACAACTTCCGCCACGCGGTGGAGCTGGTGCGCATCCTCGGCTCGGGACAGGCACAGCGCATCCCCCTCGGCTTTGATTTGGCGCCAATCCGCAGCGACACCTGGGGCGCCACCTCGACAGGGCCACGGCTCCTGCATTTCTACCCCGGCAGCGAAACCCGGCTGCTCGACATGCAAGACGGGCGGGTGCTTGCGCTGAAGGTCGGTGACATCGTGGTGCACACCTTCGAAGCCCGCGCGTTGGTGCGGCGACGGAACGCGCTCTGGCTCTACGATGCCGAGGCGAAGGAGCCTGCCAGTAGCTGGACCGATCTCCAGGTGTCCGTGGACGAAGTCGCCGACGAGCTGCACCAGGGGCGCTACTCCTGGATCTCTCCGCAGTGGGTCGATCTGAAGGAGGGCCGCGTGCTGGGTACTCAGCCGCGGGTGCTAGCGCTGAGCGACGATGGGCGAGCGCTGGTGCCCGTGTCTCCTGAAGCGAGCGCTGAAGAGCTGGTCAGCGGACCCTTGATGTGGGTCGAGGCGGGCGATCAAGTGGTACCGCGAGGAAGCGTGCTCGAGCCGTAGCTCCGCCGGCGCGCACGATCGAGCGAGCCCGCTCAGACTTGGTCCAGCGCCTGCAGCAAGTCGCTGACCACGTCGTCGGTCTCTTCCACGCCCACTGCGAGGCGGACCAGCGCAGGGTCGATGCCCACCTGGGCGAGCCCGGCGTCATCGAGCTCGAAGAAGCTCATGTAGCGTGGCTGCTCGATCAGCGTCTCCACGCCGCCGAGAGACGAAGCGATCGTGGCGAGCTGACAGCCGTCGATCAGGCGACTCGCGGCGTCTTGTCCGCCTCTGACGACGAAGCTGACGATGCCGCCGCCGCCTTTCAGCTGGCGTCGTGCGATGGCGTGGGACGGATGGCTTTCGAGCCCGGTGTAATACACGCGCTCGATCTTCGGGTGCGCCTCGAGGGCCTCAGCCACCGCGAGCGCCGTCTCGTTCTGACGCTGCATGCGGATGCCGAGGCTCCTGAGTCCGCGTAGGATCAGGAACGCAGCGTGAGGATCGAGGATGCCGCCGAGCACGCCGCGCGTCTCGCGCAGCAGCGAGATCAAGTGTCCCGGCCCGGACACGACCCCGCCCATGACGTCGTTGTGCCCGCCCAGGTACTTGGTGGCGCTGTGGAGCACGAGATCGACGCCAAATTCCGCGGGTCTGCAGTTGTACGGGGTAGCGAAGGTTGCATCCACCACGGTGCGCACGCGGCCATGACGCCTGCAGATCTCCGCCATCTCGGAGAAATCCACACAGAAATTATACGGATTGGTCGGAGACTCGCTCACCACCACGCGCGTCTGCTTGGTGATGGCGCGGTCGAGTCCTTGGAGATCTCCGGGCTCGACGAGCGTGTGCTCCACACCGAAGCGAGAGAGCATCTGGGTGACGAACTGTCGGGTGCGGCGGTAGCAGTCGCGAAACAGCACCACGTGGTCGCCCGCCTTGGTCAGGCTGAGCAACAGCGTGGTCACCGCGGCCATGCCGCTCGAGAACGCGACGCAGTCTGCCGTGCCTTCGAGTGCAGCCATGCGCTGCTCCAGCTCGTGGACCGTCGGGTTGCCGTAGCGGCCGTACTCCTCGCGCCCGGAGTCCGCGTCCTCGCCGCGCATGTACTGCACCAGGTCCGCGGTGTTCTGGAACTTGTAGGTCGCCGTCTGCGCGATGCTGGGGGCGAGGGTGTGGTGCGGTCGCGTGCTGGGAACGCCTGCGTGCACTGCCTGCGTCGAGCCGACGCCTCGGGACTGACCCGGGAGCGTATCCCGGCTGGCGCTGTCCGGTGACTGCACTAGCCGGCTGTCGGGGTCTGCGTCCTTGCCCCCGTTGCTCACCCCTGAGCTCCCGTGATCCCTTGGCGGGGGTTCGCGAGCAGCTCCTGGACCATGGCGACGATCTTCGCGGCCGCGTCCGCCGTGGGGACCAGCTCGGCCTTCTTTGGATCCGTTTCCCTGCGGAGCTTAAGTTCGACTCCGCCGTTCTGCAGCGAACGGGCGCCGATCGTTACGCGCAGGGGGATGCCGATGAGGTCAGCGTCCTTGAACTTGCCGCCTGGACGCCCCTCGCGGTCGTCTACGAGCACCTCGAGCCCAGCTGCTTCCAGCTGCGCCTCGAGCTCACCCACGGCGGCCGCGACCTCGGGCTCCATCCCGAGCTGGACGATGTGCACCTGGTACGGCGCGATGCTCATCGGCCAGCGGATGCCATCCTTGTCGTTGTGCTGCTCGATGGCTGCTGCCACCAAGCGTGAGACGCCGATGCCGTAGCAACCCATGACGAGGGGCTTCTTCTCCTGCTTCTCATCGAGATAGGTCGCGTTCATCTGCGCCGAGTAGTGGGTGCCGAGGATGAAGATGTGGCCGGCTTCGATGCCGCGGTAGAGCTTCAGCTGCTCGCCGCAGTTGGGGCAGGGGTCGCCCTCGGCCACCATGCGGATGTCCGCGACCTGACCTTCGAAGTCGCGGCCGTACTGTACGTGGAGCAGGTGGTGGTCGGTCTCGTTGGCGCCAGTGACCGCGTCGCTCACGCTGGCCGCGTCGCGGTCGACGATGAGCTTGCCCTTGAAGCCGACTGGTCCGGCGAAGCCGACCTCTGCACCCGTTGCCTTGCGGATATCCTCGGGGCTCGCCAGGAACACCTCGTCGACGCCGAGCACGCGGGCGAGCTTGATCTCGTTCAGCTCGTGGTTGCCGCGCACCACCGCCATCACGACGTCGTCGCCAGCGACGTAGAGCAGGCTCTTCAAGAAGTCCGCAGGCTCACGCTTGAGGAACTTCGAGACCTCTTCGATGGTCTTCTGCTTGGGCGTTACGACCTTCTCCAGCGCTGGGACGCTGGAGGCTTCAGGCCCCCGAGGCGCAGCAGGCGTCGAGCCCGCCACTTCGGCGTTCGCCGCGTACTCACAGCTGGTGCACGCCGCGATGATGTCCTCGCCGCTGTGGACCAGCACCTGGAACTCGGCGCTGGTGGAGCCGCCCATGGCGCCGGAGTCTGCGCCGACCATGCGGTACTCGAAGCCGCAGCGGTCGAAGATATTGCGGTACGCGACGCGCATCGCCTCGTAGCTCTGCTTCGCCGCCTCCTCGCCCACGTCGAAGGAGTAGGCATCCTTCATCAAGAACTCACGGCAGCGCAGCAGCCCTGCGCGGGGACGTGGCTCGTCGCGGAACTTGGTCTGGATCTGGTAGAGATTCTTCGGGACGTCGCGGTAGCTGTGGATCTCTCGCCGCGCGAGGTCTGTGATGATCTCTTCGTGGGTGGGCCCGAGGTGGTAGTCGCCGCCCTTGCGATCCTTGAGGCGCATCAAGGTGTCGCCGAACAGCGTCCAGCGGTTGGTCTCTTGGAAGTACTCCGCGGGGAGCAGCGCGGGCAGCAGCACCTCTTCGGCGCCGGCCTTGTTCATTTCCTCGCGGACAATCGCTTCGATCTTGCGGAGGACGCGCACGCCGAGCGGGAGGAACGAGTAAATCCCTGCCCCGACTCGCCGAACGTAGCCGGCGCGGAGCAGCAAGATGTGACTCGTGGTGGTCGCGTCGGCGGGAGCCTCCTTGACCGTGGGCAGCAAAGCGCGTGAATACCGCATGGGACCGCGCGTTTAGCACGCCCGGGGCGCTCGGATAAGGCGGCAAGCGCGCGCGAAATCTTACAACGCTCCACGAAACCTGCGGAGAAAGCCTTGGTGCGGCTTGCGAAGCGGCAGGTCGTCCGGTCATCCTGAGGATTGAGGTCGACTATGATTAGACTTGGCGCGCGCGCGGGGAACACAGGACGGACTGGAACGCTGCGACTAGTCGGGGCTCTGGCGGTGGTGCTGGGCTTAGGCGCCGCGGCCTGCGGCAGCGCCGACGACACCGGGCTCACCGGGGAAGGCTCTGGCGCGAACGGCGGCAGTGGCGGCGGTGGCGGCGGCAGCTGCGATGACCTGGTTTGCTACGAAAGCTGCCTGTGCCGGGGTGGTGAACCCGGGCCGTGTCTGGATCAGTGCGCGTCCGCAGGCGGCAGCGGTGCCCAAGGTGGCAGCGGTTCCCAGGGCGGCAGCGGCGCTCAGGGCGGCAGCGGCGCTCAGGGCGGCAGCGGCGCTCAGGGAGGCAGCGGTGCTCAAGGCGGCAGCGGTGCTCAAGGCGGCAGCGGCGCTCAAGGCGGCAGCGGCGCTCAAGGCGGCAGCGGCGCCCAAGGTGGCTCAGGGGCTGGCGGTTCCGGTGCGCAGGGTGGAAGCACCAGCACCTGCGATGCGGCGCAGTGTCCGAATGCCCAAGGTGGCTATGTGCGTGGCTGTTGCGCCGACACTGGCAAGTGCGGCTTGGATTTGAGCACGCTGTTCGGCGGCCTGGGTTGCGTCGAGAGCAATCAAGCAGGGTCGCCGACCAATGCGTGCCCCGGCACGAACATCTACGGGCAGAACATCCAGGGATGTTGCCGCGCGGATAGTACCTGCGGCTACTACGATCAGTTCCTGGGGCTCGGTTGTGTCGACCCGAAAGACTTCGGTGGACCGCCTGGCGGTCCCTGCTGACCGACGGCGGACCTCACCCCCTGGAAAAGACCTAAGGCTCTGGCGGACTCACCCGTCGCGTCCTCCCCCAACACCAGCTGAAACGCCTCAGGCGCTTCAGGTGTCGGCTGCTTCGGGAACCTCACGACCCAGGGAGACGCGTTTTCCCTCAACGCGCACGCGCAAGGGCCCCGCAAGACTCTCCGGATTTTGGGGGGAGGTGCCGCGGCTGGAGCTGTGGGCGCTTTGTGAGTAGAGTGTTTCCGCGCGGGTTCTTGTAAGGACGACGGGCCGGATGAGCAGGCCGCGCGTACCCGCCTTCCACATCCGGACCGGACGGGCCCAGAAACTTCAGGCCTCAAGGAATTTTCTGCGCTCCGGAACTTCTCGGCGCCAGAAAGTGTTCGCAATCGCACACCGGCTTTGACGCGGCGTCACAAGGCTGCCAAAACCCTTGCAGGGACTTGTTTCGGCCCGCCCGGGCGGCGGGGCTGAGGTTTTTCAGTTCGTTTGCGGACGAACGCTTAGTGGAGGGTCGGCCATGCGGATTGTGGGCATGACAAAGTGGGTTTCCGGCGTCGCCTTCTTGGCGGCCGCCGGTGGGTTGTTCGCGGGTGGTTGCTCGGCGAGCTCTGGTGGTGGCTCAGGGGTCGACAGCGGGGGCAACGGCGGTAGCGGCAACAACGGCGGCTCCGGTGCCGAGGGCGGCTTCGGTGCCTTTGGCGGTAGCGGCGGTCAGATCGACGGTGGCGGCGGCAGTGGCGGTGACCCGTCGACTTGTGAGGGCGCTGCAGCGGCTCGCTCCTACTTCGGCTGCGACTTCTACCCGACCGTGGTGTCGAACGCCGTGTGGTCGATCTTCGACTACGCAGTCGTGATCGCGAACACCAACGACTCGCCGGTCAACGTCGAGGTGACGTTCCCCGGCTCGGGCACCTTGGCAACGGAGACGGTGCCCGCATACGGCGTCAGCAAGATCTTCCTGCCGTGGATCCCCGCACTGAAGGGCGGAGACGCTGATGAGTGCGGCAGCTCACCGTTCTTG
>JBFXBK010000135.1:0-20894 GCA_050183255.1 Polyangiaceae bacterium
TGAAAGCCACGGAGGAGAACCAGCGAGCGTACGTCGAGCGCTTGCTGAAGGATGCGAACGCTCTCGGCGCGCGCTTCGTGATGTGGTTCACCGTCGTCGACTTCGATCCGTTCTGGAATGGCCTCCTGGGGCAAGATCCGCTGGCTCAGATCTGGCGGGACACTGGGCTTTACGCCGATACGAACACGGCGCGCAGCGGTCTGGCGGAGTGGGACGCGTGGCTGACGCGCGCGCCCGCGCCCTAGGCCAACACGCGACTCAGGCCAACACGCGACTCAGGCCAACACGCGACTCAGGCCAATACCGGGGCGCTCGCGCTGTACTCGCCCGCCTCTTCCAACACTTGCTCGAGCCAGGCCTCCGCGGCCTCTCGAGTTGCGAAGATGCGCTGAGGTGACGGGGGTGGCGCGAGCCAGTTGGTGGCGATGATCATGCCCCGCAACACCGGGTTCCTGAGCACGATTGCACCTGCCAGCACGTTGCGCCTGAGCGTGGACTCATGCTGCTTGATGTAGGCGGCCATCACCCGTCGATGTCGAGCACCCAAACCGCTCGCGCCATCCGCGAGGTGCAACACGACGTGGCGCCCACGCGCCAGCTGACGGCGAGACGCAACGAAGAACGCTTCGAGGTCGTCGTCGCTCACCGGATGCTCGGGCCAAACCACCAACACCAAAGGCCAGTGGCGCTCGTCGGTCAGGATGCGCGCCATTGCTCCTGATCACACCACCCACGCCGTGCCCCGTCCAGCGAAAGACGCGTGGAAATGATCAACCAACGGAGTCACGATCAGGCCCGTACCTACAAACCACGCGAGTGCTCTGGGGCTACCGGCGCGTCAGCACACGACACGTCGCCTTGGCGTCTTCCTTAGCCCGACGATTTGAGTACTTCCCGCAGCAAGCGCGCGAGCTCAGGAGCGCGAAACGGCTTCTTCAGGATGTGTGCGTCACGTCCCACAGCGGACAAGTGCTGCTCCGCGTAGCCAGTCATGAAGATGATGTTGAGCGACGGCATGCGCTCCCGCGCCCGCTCTACGAGTTCAGGACCCGAGGCAGTTCCCCCAAGCACCACGTCAGTGAGCAACAAGTCGACGCGGGTCTCCTGAAGCAACTCGAATGCGTCGGCGGCGGTCGAAGCTTCCAAAACTCGGTAGCCGAGCTCTTCAAGCACCGACACGACGGTACGCCGAACCGCGGGATCGTCTTCCACCACGAGCACCAGCTCACCGCGACCACGCGGCTGCTCTGAAGACTCTTCGGGCTCTGCATGAGGCACAAAGCCGACGCGAGGCAGGAACAGCTCGACGCTGGTCCCAGCCTCGGTCTCGCTGCGGATGCGCACCGCGCCATGGCTCTGAGTCACGAAGCCGTAGACCATCGAGAGCCCCAGTCCGCTACCTCGACCGGTCTCCTTGGTGGTGAAAAATGGCTCAAACACTCGCCCGAGGTGCTCACGCGGTATCCCAGTGCCGGTATCGGACACGGAAATCTTCACGTACTCCCCCACGACCAGCCCATCCTCCGCGACATCCACGCGGAAACGGCTGGTAGAAACCATCAAGATCCCGCCATCTGGCATCGCATCCCTGGCGTTGATCACCAGGTTGAGGACCGCATTCTCCAGCTGACTTGCGTCTACCAGCACTGGCCAGAGATCAGCGCACAGCTGCGTCTCGATCTCGATGTGCTCGCCCAAGCTACGGCGCGACAACTCGAGTACGTCCGTCACGAGCGAGTTCACGTCGGTTGGCTCAGGATTGAGCATCTGGCGACGGGAAAACGCGAGCAGGCGCTGGACCAGCGCGGCTCCACGTTCTGCCGCAGTCAGCGCACGATCCGCAAGCTCGATGACAGGGCGATTCTCCCCGGCTCGCACCTTGAGCAGCTCCAAGCAACCTGTGATCACTGCGAGCAGGTTGTTGAAGTCATGGGCTACCCCGCCCGTCAATTGCCCCACGGATTCAAGCCGCTGGGCGTGCTGAACCGAACGCTGTCTCGAGAGGATCTCTGCCAGTTTGCGCTCGTTTTGCTCGAGCTCCTTGGCTCGACTCATCAGCGCCTGTTCCTTGGCGATCTCCCGACGGCGATCCCGGAGGTGCACTAGCGTTCTTTGGGCGCCATCGGCACTAACGAACTCACGACGCTGGATTTCCCAGGTGCCCTCGAACGCCGCGAGCTGCGAGCGCATGTCGCTCCCGCGCGCGCCAATCAAGTCGTCCCGCGAGGCTTTCAACAGATCGCAGAACGCACGATTGCACTCTTCAATGATCCCCGCGGCGTCCTCGATGCACACCGCGTCGTCTAGAGCGTCCAGCAAGCGTTCCACCTAAGCCCAGGAGTATGTCACAGCTGCGGATACCAAGAGAACGCCGCCCGCCGCGCCCAATACAGTATGTCGCGTTTTGCCCGGGGAAATGCCCATCAGCCCGGGTCGGTGGGCGTCGTCGCGGGGGGCTTTTTTGTGCAGGCCGACTTGTTGTGAAGCGGCGCGGCGAGACATCATTGCGTCAAGATGGCCCTTACCCCCACTTGCGTATCTCTGTTCCCGAGCGCTGCCCTGTTCTCCAGCGCTGCCCTGTTCTCCAGCGCTACCCGCTGCGGTCTCCTCCAGCGTCTTCATCTGCTCGCGGCGCTCGGGCTGGTCAGTCCCTTGGCCATCGGTTGCGGCAGCGGTGACGACGCGGAGGCCCAAGGGAATCCGCACGCCTCCCTCGACTTACCCGTGGATCAGCGTGGCCCGTACCAAGCGGGCTACGCGCGCTATGAGACCACCTACACGCCGGACGGCGAAACCGAGCCGCGCACCATCGTGGTCCATGTTTGGTACCCCACGGAAGAAACCAGCGGCGAGCACCCAAAGTACCTCGACTTCTTCGATGGGCTCTATTCGTTTGAAGGAGCGAGCCTGGCGCCACCCCTCGAAAAGGCCGGCTATCCCGTGCACGTCTACTCTCACGGCGACCGAGGTTGGGGTGGCACGTCCGACGAGTTGATGAGCTACTATGCGAGCCACGGCTGGGTGGCGGTAGCGCCGGACCACACCGGCAATACCTTCAACGGGAACCTGGATCCGCGCCCCACCGCGACGTACATCGCGCGCCCGCAAGACATCAGCCAGAGCCTCGACTTCGTCGCAAACCTACCAGCAAGCGATCCACTGGCAGGCAAGCTGCAACTCGACCGCGTGGTGATGAGCGGACACAGCTTTGGGACCTACACCACCTGGGCTATCGCTGGCGCAGACTACGACGTCGATTCAATCCGTGCGGAATGTCCGTCAGCGGAAGGGGTGTGCAGTGAGGCCGAACTCGGCGCCTTCGCCACAGGCTTCCGTGACCCGCGAATCGTCGGAGGGATCCCCATGGCGGGCGGCGACAGCAGCTCGTGGTTCGGAGACTTGGACACCGCTGAGATCCCAATCTTCTTGATGAGCGCTTCCGGGGATCCGGTGGGCGCGGACACGCTCTACGCCGAGGTCAAGAGCCTCGACCTAACCTGGATCGAGATCGCTGGTGGCTGTCACCAGCTGTTTGCTCTCGGAGGCTGCCCCGACGTGGAACGACAAGTCGGGTATGCGATCGTGGACACCTACGCGCTGGCGTTCGGCCGCCACCTCGTGCTCGGCGACGACAGCGAAGCCACGCTGAACATCCTCGATGGCACGACGAACGTCTCGGACCTGGTCACCTTCCAACGCAAGAACGCGCAATGATCCGTGAGGGCTTCAGGGCTCGAAGTGGTAGTGCACACCCGCGAACAGCGTCAGGCGCGACACCGGCGCGAGCTCCGCTGGGCCGTCGCTACCATACACGTTCGCGCCGATCGTGTACGGACTGTACTTGGCAAACGAGTAGTTCGCTCCGACGCGATACTCCAACGTCTCGACGCCTGGCACGTCTCCTGACACCGTCGCCTTCAAGTTCCAGGCTGGGGCCACGACTGGGCGCTTGCTGAACTCGCCCTCGTAGTATTGGTCCGCGAGGCGGCGCCCTTGGTACTGGAGCGCCGTTGCGAGCGTGGGCAGCTTTTCCCCAAGGGAATACGAGACGCGCGCGTTGCCGAACACTTGAGGTCCGACGGTGGGAAGTATCGGGTCAGAACCAGTGCTCTCTTGGCGAGTATAAGCGCTCGTGAGCGTGAACCCGTACTGCAGCGTGTTCTTCAGCAACGCGCCGTCGTACGCCGCGTTCAGGCCCCAGTTGTCGATGCGCGACAAGTTGCGGTACTGATACGCCTCGGGAGTACCCGCCGTCAGTTTCCCGGCGGCAATGTTCGCGTCGATCTCGTCCTGATCGAGCGTGTCGATTACCACCATGTCGCTCCACCACGAGCGAAACGCCCCGAAGAAGATGCGATGGTAGCCGAATCGTTGCTCGAACGAAGCTTCCAGCGAGCGCACCGTCTCTGCCTCGAGATCTGGATTCGCAACATCGGAGTTGGGGTCCGAGTAGCCACGCTCATAGGCGGACGGCGCGCGGAAGGCCTGAGAATAGATGCCTTTCACGGTTGCGTCCTGCCATGGCGCATACGCTAGCGCCGCCCGCGGGGAGACCGCCGCGCCAAACCGGGGGTCGAAGTCTCCGCGCACTCCCGCGTTGAGCGTCAACGGATCAACCAGGCGGGACGTGTGCTGCAGATAGGCAGCGGCCGCGACGTTGTCTTCACCGAACTCTCCAACCGTGAGCAGCGTTGGCGACGCATGATCTTGGATCCAAGTGAACGAGTCCACGTGTCGCAACTTGGCATCGATGCCCGCAAGGGTGGAGTTGCGTCGTGCGACGTCCCAGTCATGGGTGCCCTGGAGCTCCGCGCCGATCACCCGCGTCCTCCCAACCAGCAGCCGATCGCAGCCGACGGGCTGACCATCGGGGCAGTCTTCCGGCGCTTCGCTAGCGTTGTACCAATGGTAGTCGTAGAAGTCCGCGTAGAGCTTGGCCTCCATGGTCGACTGGACGCTCAGCGCGAAGCGTCGGGATACGTCGAGGTTGATCCATCGATCCGTCTCGTGATTATCCGGATCGTCGAAGTTGCCGGTGTCTTGAATCACAGCGTCCAGGTACGGAATCTGCCGCTTGTAGATCGCGCCCCGCGCGGAAACGGTCCAGTCCCCAATGTACAGCCTGCCGTAGGCCGACGGCACCTCGGTGGAGTAGCTGTCTTCGGCGCGGCCACCCCAAACCCCGGCTCGACCCCTGGGACCAAAGTTCTTCGGCTGCCCGGTGACCGAGTCCTCCCCGTAGTCCTGGTCACGGAAATCGAAGACTTGCCCTGACTGGCGGTAGTACTCGACCTGGAGCACCGCCTCGGCGTCCTGCCCAAACAGCTTGAACTCACGGCCGTAGCCTGCGCCGACCCGGTAGTCCCCACCGCCGTCAGCAAAGTACCCGTCAGAGCCAAAGCCGCGCAGCCCCTGGTCCTGATCCGTCGGCGCGCTGAACCCGCCTTCGAGTATCAGATGCACACCGGCGTAGTCCTTCGCCCGCTTGGTGACGATGTGCACGACGCCCAGCATGGCTTGGGAGCCGTAGAGGACCGAGCCCGGCCCCAACACCACCTCCACGCGGTCTATCAACTCGAGCGGGATGCCCGCGCCACGTTCGAAATAGGCAGTGCCGTTCCAGGGCTCGTTCATGCGATGCCCATCGACCAACAGCAGCACGTGATTGCCGTAATCGACGGTCAACTGCACCCCCCGCGCTCCAACCTCCACCTCGTGCAGCGGCGCGGAGGTCGTCATGCCGAGAGAGAGGTAGTTCAGCGCCTCGTCGAGGCTGCGAATGCCATAGCGGCGCAGCTGATCCGCAGTGATGGTGGTCGAGGTCGCGGGTGCGGTGGTCGCGCTCTCGCTGCCCTTGCTTGCCGTCTCCACGATGGGCTCGTCCAGCAGCGCTTCCACATCGTCGTCATCCGTCTGAGCGGAGGCCGTGCTGCTCGCCGCGAGAGCGCCCAAGCCTAGCGTAACTGCAATCGCACTCAGAAAGCGCGAGCGAGCACTTCCGCGCGGCAATAAGCAAGACGAGAGCGTGCGAGCGCTCATCGGATCACCTCCGCAAGCTTGAGCAAGCGCGCTGAAAACTTCACGTTCTGTCGTTTGGCCTGGGGGAGATTGACGATCAGCTTCGGCTTACCACTCACCAAGTCGAAGCTGACCACGGCGCGACGCTCAGCGTACCCCGCGCGTGAGCCGATCGTCATCACGTCCTTGTTGGTGAGGGCCTCTGCGACTGTTTCCATCTCGGATTGCAGGCCCGGACAAAAGTAGACAATCGCCAGTCCACTCTCCACGACCCGGCCTTCGAGCCACGCAGCACTTTGGAAGGGCTCCCGCTCTTCGGTGTGAGGCAGTCCTCCAATCTTTGAACGGCGACCGAGCTCAGCGAGCATCAACTGAGCGGTTCGCTCGGAATCGACGTCGGAGTCCTTGTAGACGACGAGGATTCGCGCAACGTCCCCGGCGCGCGCCTTGAAGTTGCGGTCATACGAAGCAAGCTTCGAAATCAGCTTCGCCTGACGATTCACGGGGAGCTCGACCGTCGCGGCCTCGACGCCGCTCAGCCACAGAAATTCCAGAAGCCCCGCGGAAGCGGCGAGCCACACTCGGCGCGATATTCGTGCTGGAGCACGCGTGGACAACTCAGCACCCCCCATCTAAGCCATCGTCCAGGATACGGCTCGGAGCGACCGCACCTCAAGCCTCCGACAGCAACAAATGCGTCTCCTGGCAGCGCTGGGCGGGAAACGGCAAACCACGAGTCGGAAGTGGGGACGCGCTGCGCCAGTTCTCAGCAGGGCCGCCAGATCGCTCGCAAGAACACCGGCGACGTCGCGATGCGCAGAAAAAGCGCTAGATTCGCGTAGGAATCCCGAACCGTATGCCTAAGCGAGATGTCATCCAGGCTAATCATGTGTATCCGATTTTTCCTCGCGGAATTCACCCATGCAGCGGCCGCGTGGCGTGCAAGGCGTCAATGAACCAGTCTTTGACATCGCTATCGTGCTTCTGGGGGGGAGGTCAGCCGCAACCGAAGTTCAACGCACTGACGGCGCCGCACTGACGGCGCCGCAAGCCCGCGCCGCCTAGCCACGAAGTGGCTGCTGCGTGTAGGTAACGAGCACACCCTTCAGCTGGGCGCCTCGAGGGCGTATTCCCTCACCGGAATCCAGCCCTCTCGACGTCAGGTTCGGATGCGCTGAAACCGGTACCGGGAGTTTCCTGGCGCCAAACCTGAGCCCGGGGTCAGATCAGATTGACCCTCAATGTCACGCCCTCGCATACTCGATAGGCCTGCGCGCGCCTCACTCGCGTTGGGTCCGAAGGAGCCATGGCCAAGCTGCTGAAAGGCTGGCTCGCTGGTTTGCTCACCGTCGCTTGCACGGGGCAGATCGAGCCGCCGCCAGAATCCCACAAGGCGCCGCTGAAGCCGGCGCCGGTCACGCTCAAACGCCTGACCCAAGCACAGTACAAGAACACGATTCACGCGCTGCTCGGCGCGGACATCGTGGTGCCGTCTGCGCTCGAGCCCGACACGGAAGCCGGTGGTTTCCTGAATGTTGGCGGCTCGATCGCTAGCATCTCGTCACGCGGTGTTGAGCAATACGAGCGTGCCGCGTACGACATCGCGGAGCAGGCGATGGAGCCTGGCGCCGGACGGGACAGCCTGGTCCCATGCGCGCCGTCAGCGAACGTCGACGACACCTGCGCTGGTGCCTTCGTGTCGAGCTTCGGTCGCCGACTCTGGCGCCGCTCGCTCACTCAGGCTGAGTCGGATCGTTACGTGGCGATCGCGAGCGAAGCCTCACGTCAGCTAGGGGACTTTTACGACGGGCTGGAGTTCGCCATGGCTGGCTTACTGCAGTCCCCCGAGTTTTTATTCCGCGTGGAATTAGGCGAGGCGGACCCAAGTTCCAGCTTCAAGCGCTATTCCAGCACCGAAATGGCCTCGCGACTAGCGTTCTTCCTGTGGAACAGCACGCCAGACGACGATCTACTCGACGCGGGTGAACGCGGTGATCTGCTCGACGACAGGCAAATCGACGCGCAGGTCACGCGCATGCTCGAGTCGCCTCGAGCGCGCAGCGGCGTGCGCAACTTCTTCAGCGAGCTCTACGGCCTGCAAGGGTTGGATGATCTGGTCAAGGACACGACCATCTTCACCTCTCACAGCGCCGATCTCGGACCAGACGCACGCGAGGAGACGCTGCGACTGATCGAGTATCTGGTCTTCGATGAGGACGCCGACTACCGCGACCTGTTCACTTCGCGAAAGACGTTCCTGAATCGGCGACTGGCGGCGCTGTACAGCGTGCCGGCTCCGAGCATCGACGGCTTCGCGCTGACTGAACTCCCAGCGGACGGACCTCGGCGAGGCTTACTGGGCCAGGCCAGCATCCTTGCGATGCACTCTCACCCCACGAACACCTCGGCGACGCTCCGAGGTAAGTTCGTGCGCACAGTGTTGCTGTGCGGCAACATCCCGCCACCACCGGCCAACGTCGACACCTCGTTGCCCGAAGCCTCGGCGAACGCACCCACGCTGCGGGATCGCATTCAGGATCACTTGAGCGTACCGCTGTGTGCCAGTTGTCACCGGGCGATGGACCCCATCGGTCTCGGTCTCGAGAAGTTCGATGGCATCGGCAAGTTCCGCACGACCGAGGCAGACACTCCGATCGACGCGAGCGGCGAGCTGGACGGCATCCCGTTCAAGGACGCAGCCGGCCTCGGTGAGGCGGTGGCCAGGAATCCGAACCTGGGACATTGCTTGACGCAAAAGCTCTATCGCTACGCCAAAGCATCGGTGGAGCGTGAGGGGGAAGACGGGGAGATTCTGCGCCTGACGGAGGCCTTCTTGTTGAGCAACTTCCGGATCAAAATTCTGCTGCGCGAAATAGCCAAGAGCGAAGGTTTCCGCATGGCAACGGAGGGCGAGTGATGGCCCGCAAACTCGACCGGCGCACGCTGCTCAGGGGGCTACTCGGTGGGGTAGCCGTGGGCGTGGCGCTGCCAGCACTGGAGATCTTCCTCAACGACAACGGGACGGCCTATGCCTCCGGCGAGGGTTTCCCCAAGCGCTTTGGCTGGTGGTTCTACGGTAACGGCAGCCACTCGAACAAGTGGAACCCAGCGCTAGAAGGCGCGGACTACGAGCTGAGCGAGGAGCTCAGCCCCCTCGCCGACGTCAAGTCCGACATCACGGTGGTCAGCGGCCTCAAGGTGTACCAGCCCAACGAGGTTCCTCACGGAACAGGACCGGCGGCGCTGCTCACGGGGCGTCGCTTGGGAGTAGCCGGAGGTGACTTCTCGAACAGCACCTTCGCGACGGCCACGCTGGATCAGGTGCTCGCTGACGCGTTCCGCGGCCAGACGCGGTTCCCCTCGCTGGAGATCGCCGTCGAGCGCACCGACGCCAGCTTGAGCTACACCGGGCCGGGTCAGGCGAATCCCCCTGAGTGGAGTCCGGCGGCGCTCTTCGATCGTCTGTTTGGCGTCGGCTTCCGTGCCCCTGGCGACGATCCGGTGATTGATCCTCGGCTCGCTTTGCGTCGCAGCGTCCTGGATGCGGTGAGCGAGGACGCGACGGCGTTGAAGAAGCGCGTCAGCCGTTTCGATCAACAGCGCCTAGATCAGCACTTCACCGCGGTGAGAGACCTCGAGAAGCAGATCGCTCGCCTCGAAGAGGACCCACCGAACTACGCGGCGTGCGCCAAGCCCATGGCGCCCCTCGATGAGTACCCGGACATCGAAGGGCGCGCCCAGATGTCGGCGATCAGTCGGGTGATGAGCGACATGCTCACGATGAGCCTCGCCTGCGATCAAACGCGGGTCTTCTCCTACTTGTTCAGCAAACCCGTCGGCAACGTGCTGTATCCCGGCGCACCGCTGGGACATCACCAGCTCACCCACGACGAACCCGGCGATCAGCCCCAGGTCACCAAGATCATCCAGCAGATCATGACGGAGTACGCGTACACACTGCAGGCCCTTCGTTCGATTCCCGAGGGAGACGAGACACTGCTGGACCACTGCCTCGTCATGGGCTTCTCCGATTGCAGCTTCGGCAAGAGTCACGCAGTCGACGAATATCCGGTCGTGCTCGCTGGCGGCGCGAGTGGACGCCTGAAGAAGGGCATCCACTTCCGAGCCCCTGGAGCGAACATCAGCAAGCTCGGATTCACGATCTTGGGCATGATGGACGCTGGGGTCGGCGAGTTCGGCGGTGACGAAGGCGTGGTGAGTGAAGGCCTCGACGGCTTGGAGGCGGTGTGAGGCGCGCGTTCGCGTGGGGCTTGCTGCCACTGTGCCTGAGCGCATGTGGTGGCGACGCCGAGGTCTCCCAGGCGCCGGAGCAGAATCAGTCAGATGATTTCGGCGCTGTGCTGACGTTCGCGACCTTCGCGCAGCAACTGGAACAGCCGACTGAGACCAAACGCGGCGTCGCCGAGGGACTGAACCTGGACGGCGCAGACGGCATCGGTAAGGACGCGACGACCTGCTTCAAGAAGGACTTCGACGGCCCCGATGGACGCCCGGGAGTCGACAATCAGTTCGCCGTCCTGCTGCCCCTGATCAAGACCTTCGTCGGAGAAGACAACATCGATGTCTTGCTCGAGGCAGCGATCACCAACGGGCAGCTCTTGATCGTGATGGAGCTACAAGGTCTCGATAACCTCGACGACGACCCTGACGTCAAGCTGCGGCTCGGGGCAGGGACCGGCTCGGTACTTCAAGACACGACCGGCGCCTACGAGCTCTACCAGACCTTCGGGTATAACCGCGAGGAAGCGCCCACCAGCGACTTCACGGGCTACGTGAAGGACGGCACGCTTTACGCTCACGCTGACGAAGCGTGGCTCCCGGTGCGGGTGCTCGACGCCGACTTCAACCTGCACGTTCGCGGTGCACAGGTCGAGTTCAAGCTCTCCCGGGAACAGCAAGTTGGCGGCGTGTTCGTCGAAGGCATTGTCAGCGGCGGCATCAACGTCGAGGATTTCAAGGACATCGTCGCAGGCTTGAACATCGGCTCCGACCTACAAAAGCTCGCCACTTCCGTCATCGGCGGCACAGCGGACCTCGCCCCCGACGGCGACGGGGTCTGCCAGGAGGTCTCCGCTGCCTTGAAGTTCCGGGCGAGCCCGGCATACATCCTCGACCAAGAATGAAACGCCTTAATTTCCGCCAGGTAAAACGCCTGAGCCCCGCAACCCGCAGCGTCCAGAGTTGGATGGCAGCTCTGTGTCTGCTGGCCCTTGCACCTGCGGCGCGCGCCCAAGACTCCACCACGACGCGCGATGACGCTGCGGCGAGGAGCCAGACAGAGCATCCGCGCGCAGCGAAGGGCCTGGAGGCCTCGTTCAAAGTTGGCGCGTTCCGGCGCATGCTGCGTTACAACGACGACATCTTCCAGCGCTTGCAGAGCTACACGCTGAAGACCGGTCCGTGGCTCGAGGGCGACCTGGCGATGTTCCCTGGAGCGCTGGCAGGCGACACCAGCGCCATCAGCTGGTTCGGTATCGAAGGCAGCTACGGTCAGGCGGTGGGGCTCGATTCCGAGCGCTACGCCGGGGAGAGCTTCGACACCTCCACTCACGCCTACCGTGTCGGGCTCGCGGCGCGGATCCCCGTTGGGCAGCACCGTGTGCTCGGTAGTGTGGCCTACGGGCGACGCTTGTTCGAAGTGGACAGCATCGTCCCCGACAACGCGCTTTACCCCGCGGAACCAGGCGTGCCGAGCGCCGATTATCAGTTCGTCCGCATCGGCGCCGGCTTCGATTTTCGAGCCACGCGGGCGCTCAGCCTCGTTACGGAGCTCGGCTACCGCGCAGTGGTGGGGGAAGGCGATATCGCCACCGACACATGGTTCCCAAACGCCAGCGCCGGTGGCATCGACTTCACCATGCAGCTCCGCTACGCCCTGAGCGACGCACTGGATGTGCGCGCCGGATTTCAGCTCGAGCGCTACTTCTTCACGCTGAACCCCGAAGTCGGCGACTCGAACGTAGCCGGAGGCGCGCTGGATCAGTATCTCGGCGCGTTCGTCGGCGTCGGTTACGCGCTCTAGCTCTGTGAGCCCGCACGGGCGATGCTGAAGTGCGCACCTTCTCTTGCCGCGCGGATTCGTTCGCGGCGCTCTTCCATGTCCACCTCGGGCGGTGTCTGGTGCCAGTGAACCATCAGGTCAGCTTCCCAGACGTATGGCTTGCCATCGAGGAGCACGCGCCCCGTCGCGACCAGAGTGCTCGCCTCGAGCAGCGGCAGGGGCTTCAGATCGCGGATCAGCGCTTCGAAGCGCCCTTGGCGATCGGGCTCCGCGAAGCTTGCGTCGTGTCTAGCGGCGTAGGCGAGGTGAAAGGACGCGGGACGAAAGGCTACCCCTGTCAGCTGTAGTCGCTCTGCGATGCGATTGAGCAACTCCCCGGCTTCCCTCGCGAGACCAAGCCCAGGGTGCTCCTGACCAGGCAACTTCGGGCGCCGAGCGCTGAACTGCGCGCGGGGATTGCGTAGCGTCAGCCAGTTCACGAAGAGCAGCTCCTCCGGACGCTTGATCTCCGCCACACACTCCACGAGTAAGTGCCGCGCGGCACCGGCATGCCCGAACAGGCGCATCCGGTCGCCGCTGCCGCCCTCGTCCAGCTCCACTTCGAAATCCGAATAGCCCAGGCGCTCGAGCTCCCGGAGAATGCCGTAGCGCGCCAGCGCGTACTCACAGCCGTCCTCCGTGTAGAAACCCAGGAAGCGCCGTGTTCCGTGCTGCACGTGAAGATCTCCCAGGAGATCATTCAAGGTGAGTTCGGTGAGCCCCTCGAGGGCACCCCGGTCGAGGCTCTTGCCGATGCGTGCGAAGCGACTCCGTAGCGGGTCGTAGCTTGGAACGATCGGCGCCTCGGAGTCCAAGCCGCACGCAAGCACGCTACCGGCGAGCACCTTCCATGCGTCCGCATGGTAGCCGCCGGCGGGCAGCCAAACGCAAGCCTGATCGCCGACGTACCAGGACACCATGAGGTCCCGTTGCCGCGCCCCATCCAACGTCAGACCCAGACCGCCCATTCGGTCACCCGCCAGCACGTCACCACCGGCCAGGACGAAGTTCAGATCGGCGCGAGGCATGCGACTGAGCAACGCACCAAGAACCGCCAGATACTTCGAATCTCCGGTTCCCTGAGGTAATACGGTTTCGTCTACCCCAGGCAACGGCCCCCAGTCGCACCCAGAGATCGAGCCGATCCAGACCCGGTCGTCCCCCGCAAAGCACTCGCTGGTGCCGTCAGGAGGATGCGCGTCCAAGTCCAGAACATTGACGCGCCCACGGAAGCCGCGCGAGCGTAAGACCGCCACCGCCGTAGCAATGTCGTTGACTGGGCAAAGCCCACCGCCGCGGCTTGGACCGGCATGGTGAAATCCACCAAGGAGATTGAAAACGTTGCTGCGCTTGAGCAACGCCCACTCGGTCGCGGCGAGCGTCCCTCCACAGGCCAGACGAATCGATCGCAGGACCTCGTCGACGCGAAACTCCGACGGGTCCATCGCGAACACCCGCGCAAGCTCTTCCACGTTGTGCAGCCGCTCGAGCAGCTCCGGCGTGTGCACTAGGCTGAGTTCGGAATAGGCGATGCGCAGCGGTCGCTCCAACGCGCGCTCATCGATCGCTCCGGCGTCTAGCAGGTAGCCCACCACGAAGTCAGCGCGCCGGGGTTCGATGCCGAGCACACCCTCCGCGCCGGCGATCGGCAGCCGATATTCGGGGTGATACCAGACGCGCAGCGGCGCGCGCCCCATGCGGCGGAAACGATTGGCCACACGGCGTAAGGCGACGGGAATGCGGGAGGTCATCCTACTTTTCTTCGAACCGGGAGGCGGCCAACCCACCGAGACCGCTGGCACTCCATTCAGTGCAAGCGGCGCCGGGCGGAACAGCGCGTGCCCTTGGCCCGCCCATGATGCTATAGCGGCCGACCCATGTCAGAGGAAGCCGTCGTCCGTATCTTCGCGACCACACAAAACCCCGACTACGACGCGCCCTGGCAGAACCACACTCCGGCGAGCAGCACCGGGTCCGGCGTCACGCTCGATGAAGAGCACGTCCTCACGGGCGCCCATGTCGTGGCCAACGCGACCTTCCTGCAGGTCCAGAAGGTCAGTGATCCGAACAAGTACGTGGCCCGGGTCGTAGGCATTTGTCACGACGCCGATCTCGCGTTGTTGCGCATTGAAGACGAGCGCTTCGCAAAGCAGCAGTATGCAGCAGCCGAGCTGGGCGAGCTCCCCAGCCTCCGCGATCGCGTGAGCGTCGTGGGCTTTCCAGTCGGCGGTGAGGAAGTCTCGGTCACCGAGGGCGTCGTCTCGCGCATCGAAGTCCAGCGCTACAGCCACTCGCAGCGGCACCTGCTAGCGGTGACCGTCGACGCCGCCATCAACGAGGGCAACAGCGGCGGCCCCGTCTTCCACGAAGGCAAGGTGGTCGGCATCGCTTTTCAGACCCTGCGTGACGCCGAGGCGATCGGCGAGATGGTCCCCGTCTCTCTGATCAAGCGGTTTCTTCACGGAATCAAGACGCAGCGGCCACCTGAGGTCCCATCGCTGTCGCTGCGTTCGCAGAGCCTCGAGAATCCGATGCTCAAGCGGGCGTCTGGGTTGAGCCCCGAGCAAACCGGTGTGCTCGTGCGCCGCATCGAGCACGGTGGCACTGCAGACGGCGCTCTCCGCCAGGGTGACGTGCTGCTCAGGATCGGTGGCTACAAGATCGAAGACAACGGCACCATCCGCTACGAAGACCGCATTCGCACCCGCTACGACGTGGTCATGGGTGACCACTACATCGACGACGAGCTACCCGTCCGCATCATGCGCGACGGCAAAGAACTCGACTTGGTCTTAATTCTGCGCGGAAAGCAATACTTGGTCGAGCGCAGCCGCTACGAGGAAGAGCCCCGCTACTTCGTCTACGGTGGCCTGGTGTTCCAGCCGCTCAGCCGCAACTACCTGGAGACCTGGAATCGCTGGTGGGACAAGGCCCCTCCAGAGTTCCTCTCCCACTACTACACCGGCGTCCGCCGCGCAGATCGACGAGAGATCGTCGTGCTCACGCAGATCCTCGCAGACGATCTCACGGTGGGCTACGAGGACCACAGCAACGAAGCGGTGCTGAGCGTGAACGGCGTGCAGCCCGTCGACATGGCGGACTTCGTGCGTCGCATCGAAGCTGCTGGCGACGCGAGCGAGTTCGAGACATCGTGCGGCGCTCGTCTGCTGTTCGAGACGCAAGCAGTGCGCGAAGCCGGGCCGCGTATTCTCGAGCGCTATCGCATCTCTCGCGACCGTTCGCCGGACCTCGGCTGAGGCGACTCGCGTTTGTGTGGTGTACCCGGTGGCTCCGGGCTAAAACCAGCCCATGAAGCGACGGGAGTTCTTGGGGGTAACGCTGGGCGTAGCTGGCAGCGTGATTGGCACTTCTGCTTGTAGCTCGGAGGATTCTGGGGGTGAGGGAGGAGGCTTCGCCGACGGAAGCGCCTTCTTTCCCCAATCGGTGTGCTCCGGCGATCCCAAAGCCGACAGCGTGATCTTGTGGACACGCGTCTTCGACAGCGATCAGAGCGGTGACCTGACCCTGGAGCTCCACGTCGCCAAGGACGAGAACTTCAAAGAACGCGTGAGCATCAACGATGCTGACGCCCTGAGTCTCACCGCGGAAGCCGCCTTCGACGGCTGTGTGAAGGTGCGCGTCACGGCACTCGAAGCTGGCGCGTACTATTGGTACCGCTTCATCTACAAGAAGGCCGGGAAGTCCTACGCTTCGCGCACCGGTCGTACCAAGACTGCAGCCGCAGCAGGTACCGACGTCGCGGTGCGGTTCGCGGTAGCCAGCTGTCAGGACTTCAACGGCAAGTATTACCATGTGTATAAACACATGGCAGATCAGGAGCTCGACTTCTTCGTGCACCTGGGCGACTACATCTACGAGACCACGGCGGACCCCGGGTTTCAGACCACTGCACCCGGTCGCGCCGTCACGTTCCGAGACTCAGCCGGCGCGATCGGCTTCAACGCAGGCACGGACGAAGAGTACTTCGCCGCTCAGTCGCTGGATAACTACCGCGAACTCTACCAAACGTACCGCTCGGACGCCGATCTGCAGCGCGCTCACGAGCTGTTCCCAATGATCGCTGTGTGGGACGACCACGAGTTCTCCGACGACTGCTGGGGCAACGTCGCGACGTATACGGACGGGCGTGAAGACGAGAAGGAGCCGTCGCGGCGCCAGAACGCCGACAAGGCCTGGTTCGAGTACATGCCAGTCGACTACATGGAGGGCGCTGACTTCAAGTACGATCCAAGCGTCGCTTTCCCGACCGATATCACCATCTATCGCGACTTCGTCTTCGGGCAGCATGTTCACCTGGTGATGACGGACTTGCGTCGCTATCGGCCCGATCACGTCGTGGCTGAAGACGCATTCCCCGGTGCCGTGTGCGTCACGCAGCAGGACATCGCCGACAACGGTTTCCCCGTGGAATTGGCCCGTCCGTACGTGGACATCGACACGTTCCAAGCTGGGATGTACAAGACGGCCCTGGCAGACAACGCGGACAAGACCGAGTTCGACGCAGCGCAGTTTAGCGGCCTGGTCAGCGTCGACTTCATCAACGGGTTGCTCGACACCATCAACGAGACCCTCGGAACACCGATCGACAAGATCGACGACACCGACACCACGCTGGAGCAAGGCTATGCCTTCCACATGTTGATGAAGACCGATCGCTACGGTCAGGTCGGGGCGCGCTACCTGGTGAACAAGCCGATGTTCGACGCCTACGCACGGCTCCGCTATCTGGCAACCAACAAGGCGAGCGAGAACATCATGGGGGACACCCAAGAGTCCTGGTTCCTCGACACGTTGAAGGGCTCTGGAAGCACCTGGAAGGTCTGGGGCAACGAGTACACCTTCATGCCGCGCACCGTGGACTTGAGCGCCGTCGACTCACTGCCCAGCCTGTTCCGCCAGAAGTTCAGCCTGTCCGCGGAAGACTGGGACGGAGCGCCCAACAAGCGCCAGGAACTCTTGAGCCAGCTCTCGGCAATCGAAAACATGGTCGCCGTCACCGGGGACATTCATGCATTCTTCACGGGTGCGCTGCGCACGCTGGACAACGCGAAGGGCTTCACAGAGTTCGTCTGTGGCGGCATCAGCTCCGGCACCTACAAGACCCTGCTGGTGAACACCGCGCGAAACAGCCCCACGCTGGCGGCAGCTGGCGCCGTCGCGCTGGCAATTGGCGTCGGCGATTTCCTCACGGATCCGGACACCAAGGCCAATCCGCACCTGGCGTATCAGGCGTTCGACAAGAACGGCTACGCGACCTTCGTGGCAGACGGCAGCAAGCTCGAGGCGACCTACCACGCCATCGCAGAAGAAGACGTCGCGAAGGCAGACCTCAGCGGTGGCTACGCCGAACACTTCGTGGATACCGTGTTCCGCGTCAACGCGGGTTCCATCGATTTGCTGTTGGTCGAGGGCGACAGCACCAAGAAGTGGGACCACGCGAGCGACTCCTGGATCTGACGCAGCAACTGGCCGCGCGGCCGCCTGGCGATCGGATCAACAACGTCCTAGCGACTTATCACGGCTGCCCTGTCAGCGCGCGCCGTGATAAGTCGACGGCATGTCCAACGGGAGCAAGGGGCAACAGGCTGCGGACTTCGGCGTCGCTGAGCGCATCGCAAACGAGCGCGGCGGGAACCTGCAAGGGATTCAAGGCGCGCTACGCCTGCTCGGTGAAGGCGCCACGGTCCCGTTCATCGCTCGTTACCGCAAGGAAGCTACCCACGGCCTGGATGAGGTCGCACTGCGGGAAATCAGCGAACGCGCGAAGTACCTGACGGAGCTCGCCGAACGACTCGCGAGTATCAAGCACTCCATCGCTGAACAGGGCAAACTCTCCCCCACCCTAGAAAAACAGCTAGATTCCTGCACCACCAAGACGGAGCTCGAGGATTTGTACGCTCCGTACAAACCCAAGCGTCGCACGCGCGGAGAGATCGCGAAGGAGCGCGGGTTGGAACCCCTAGCCGAAGCGGTGTGGCAGAGCGCGCTGGGCAAGCAGCCCCCGCCTGGCACACCCCAAGCGTTCGCCGCGCGCTTCGTGGACCCCAAACGCGACGTGGCTGACGTGGCCGCCGCGCTCCAGGGTGCTCAGGACATCTGCGCAGAGCGCATCGCTGACCGACCCAAAGCGCGCGCGCTGGTCCGCAGCGCTGTCGAGCGGGGGGACGTCAGCGTCAAGAAGAGCAGCAAGCACAAGCAAGAGCGCACCAAGTTCGACGACTACGCTGGCTTCGCGGAACCCGCCGCGCGTATCCCCTCGCACCGCCTGCTCGCGATCTTGCGGGGTGAACACGAAGGCGTGTTGAAGTCCACGCTCACCTTCGACGAGGCGCGGACCCGTGATGCCCTCGAGCGAGAGCTAGGGCTCAGAGGTAACTCTGCCTGGACTGACCTGCTCAGTGGAGCACTGGACGACGCGATGAACCGGCTCCTGGCCAGCGGGGCACGCAGCGACGTTCGCGCACTGCTCAAGGAGCGAGCCGAGCGCGAGGCGATTGAAGTCTTCGCTCGCAACCTCGAGAAGCTTCTCCTGGCAGCGCCCTTCGGCGAGCACTGGGTGCTGGCGATCGATCCCGGCCAACGTACCGGTTGCAAGTGTGTGGTGCTCGATCCAACCGGCAAGCTGATCCGCACGGCAGTGATCAACCTCGTGAATGGGCCACGCGCGCTGGAGCACGCCGCGCGTACGCTACGCGAGCTGTGGCAGGAGTTCCCGGTAGCCGCGGTTGCCGTCGGCAACGGTACCCACGGACGGGAAACGGAAGACTTCGTGCGCGAGCAACTGAAAGAGCACAAGCGTTCGGAGGCCGTGCCCGTCGTCAGCGTGAACGAATCGGGTGCGAGCGTGTACTCCGCGAGCGACGTGGCTCGCGAAGAGCTACCCGAAGAGGATGTCACGATTCGGGGCGCCGTGAGCATCGGCCGCCGGCTGCAGGATCCTCTGGCGGAGCTGGTCAAGATCGATCCCCAGAGCATCGGCGTCGGACAGTACCAGCACGACGTCAATCAGAGCCAACTGGCCAACAAGCTCAGCGAGGTCGTTGAAAGCTGCGTGAATCGCGTGGGTGTGGAGCTCAACACAGCCAGCCCGGCTCTGCTGGCGTTCGTCTCCGGCATCGGTCCGAAGCTGGCGCGCAAGATCGTCGAGCACCGAGGCGCCAAGGGCGCATTCCCCAACCGCAAGGCCTTGCTCGAGGTGCCGGGACTCGGCGCGAAGACGTTCGAGCTCGCAGCGGGTTTCTTGCGTGTACGCGCCTCGAAGCACCCCCTGGATCGAAGCGCCGTGCACCCGGAGCGCTATGAGTTGGTCGAGCGCATGGCCAAAGACCTGAAGCTTGCCCTGGACAAGCTCGTCGGACAGACCGACGTGATCCGCAAACTTGATTCCGCGAGGTATTTGTCAGCCGACGTCGGACAGTACACCCTCGACCACTTGCTCGAGGAGCTGGCCAAGCCGGGTCGTGATCCTCGTGCCGGCTTCGAGGCGCCCAAGTTCAGGGATGACGTCCGCACCCTCGAAGACCTGCGGGAAGGCATGGTGCTCGAGGGGCGCGTGACCAACGTGACCGCGTTCGGCGCTTTCGTGGACGTTGGGGTTCACCAGGACGGATTGGTTCACATCTCCGCGCTGGCAGATCGCTTCGTAAAAGACCCGAACGAGATCGTCGGTGTTGGCGATCCCATTCGGGTCAAGGTGCTGGGCGTCGACCTCGCTCGGAAGCGGATCAGCTTGAGCGCGCGCGGCGTAGCGTAGCAGTCACTCAGTTGCTCTTGGGCGCCCCCAGGCGTTCCACGGAGAACAGCCCCTGAGTCCTGGAGGTCGTGAAGAACAGCGCTCCCTGCGCGACCGCCAGGTGCTCGACCCACCCGACGTGTTCGGCGACCACGCGAGGCTGCGCGCTCTGAGCTTTGCCCACCTCATCCGACGCGCCACGAAGCGGAGCGGCCCATAGCGTACCGTCGCGCTGTTCACTGCTTCCGGAGTAGGTGACCCAGAACACCTGGTCGTCGGTCACGGTGAGGCCCCGAGCCTGGAGGTTCTCACCTCCGACATTCTCAAGCGTTCCTTCATCAGCGATGTGCCACACGGAACCGCCTTCGACTCCCGAGGTGAACCAGATCTCGCCGTCGACCACCTGCAGGTCGCGGGTAGTGTGGTTGCCGAACTTGGAGATCTGCTGTCCCAGCTGGCCAAGCACCAGCTCGCTGTCCTGCGTCTTGAAGTCGGCATCCAACGCCACGCGACGGATACTCCCGTGGTCACGTTCGCTGGCGTAGTACACGAATCCGTCAGCAATCGCGGGTGCGTGAGCGCTGGCGTCAGCAACCAGCGTCACCACGCGACCAGGCTCGTCCATCGCGACGCCTACAATGCCGTGGCTGGCCCAGTCGTACCACACGACGGCTCCGTCACCGACGACGGCCCCCTCGGGCACCTCGATGCCTTCCGCAAGACTGCCAGCTCGCCCTGAGCGGAGATCCTTGAACTGGAGAGTTGCCCCGGCGTCGGTCTCCGTCGCCCAGTACCCAACGCCTGCGTCCGTGCTCAGCCAGGCGACGCCGGGCTGCTCCGACGCGACCACGCTCAGCTTGCCGCTGGATACGGAGATCTGGAGCAGCTGGTCACCGGTCGTGTCGGCGAACAGCAGGTTCTCCCCGGCTGCCACGAGCCAGTGGTCGCCGTCTCCCAGGCCCGTATAGAGCGCCGTTTGCTCGACGTATGCGGGCTCATGGCTTCCGTCGAAGACGCTGCCGCCCTCTTCCACGTCGTCACCAACAGCCGACCTGGGATCAG
>JBFXBK010000136.1:0-20776 GCA_050183255.1 Polyangiaceae bacterium
TCGGAACCGGAGCGACCGGAGGAACAGGCGCCACCACCGGCACTGGCGGAAGCGTCGGAACCGGAGCGACCGGAGGAACAGGCGCCACCACCGGCACTGGCGGAAGCGTCGGAACCGGAGCGACCGGCGGAACCGGTGGCAGTGCCGGAACCGTTGGCACGGGGGCAACCGGAGGCACCGGCGCGGTCGGAGGCTCGACCGGAACCGGTGGAACCGGAGCAACCGGAACCGGTGGAACCGGAGCAACCGGAACCGGCGGAACCGGAGCAACCGGAACCGGCGGAACCGGAGCAACCGGAACCGGTGGAACCGGAGCAACCGGAACCGGTGGTGCTTCGGGTAGCGGCGGGACTGGAGCGACCGGAACAGGCGGAACTTCGGGAAGCGGCGGGAGCGCCGGAACGAGCACCGGTGGTTCCGCAGGGAATAGCGGCAGCGCAGGGACCGGCGGAACCGGCGGTGCAACGACTGGCGGAACCGGCGGCGCAGCGACCGGCGGAACCGGCGGCGCAGCGGCTGGCGGAACCGGTGGCGCAGCGACCGGCGGAACCGGCGGCGCAGCGACTGGCGGAGCCGGCGGCGCAGCGCCTGGCGGCGCCGGCGGCGCAGCGCCTGGCGGCACCGGCGGCGCCGCGACTGGCGGCGCAGCGCCTGGCGGAGCTGGCGGCGCAGCGACTGGCGGAGCTGGCGGCGCAGCGACTGGCGGTGCAGCGACTGGCGGAGCTGGCGGCGCAGCGACTGGCGGAGCTGGCGGCGCAGCGACCGGTGGCGCAGCGACCGGCGGCGCGGCTACGGGCGGTTCCGGCGCCAGTGCCACTGGTGGTTCCGCGGGGAATGCCGGCAGCGCCGGCAGCAGCTTCGGAGGCGCCGGTGGTTTCGTCGGTGATGGTGGCGTCGAGCCGACCCCGCGCTTCAAGGTCCCCGACGACGACAGCTGCAGCTGCAGCGTACCCGGCTCCCCCAGCGACGGCGTCCCCAATGGCATGCTCGCGGGGCTGCTGGGGCTCGGCGCCGTGATTCTGCGCCGGCGCCGCCGCAGCTGAGCAAACTTCGAAAGCGGCGCGAGACCGGTTAGACTGAACCGATGTCGCGCGCCGCCCTACGTTTGTTGGAAGTTGTCTGCGCCCAGCTGGGCGCCGTCGACGCGCGCTTGGAGATCGGCGGGCTCGATCCGGAGGATCCACGCTTGGTTTGGGTCAATCTCGGTAACTCCGAGCGAGTGGTGGCGGTGTTCGACGCTCCTCCCCCCGAACCAGAAACGCTTCAGGAGCGCCTGGTTGCCTTGCTCAACACCTTCGCGGAGACCCTTGCTGGCGTGGAGCTCGAGGAGGCTCCGCAACGTCACGCCCCGCCTGACCGGCGCCTCGAGCAAGTGCTCGACACGCTCCGGAGCCGCAGCGGCGCAACCCTGGCGCTGGTCGTCGATGAGCAGTCGCCGATGATTTGGTCGCAGAGCGGCCTAGGTGGCGGGCTGGACCGCGATCTGCTGCTCGACGCACTCGCTACGTCTCGCACGTGCGCTGAGCTTTCCCTGAGCCTCGTGGCGCTGGTGGCCCTCGACGAGGAGGAAGTCACGGCTCAGCTCACCGCCGCGCTACAACGCGCCAATGTCAGCAGCCGGCAGCGGCTGCGAGAACTCACGACGCGCGTGGAGCGAACTCGCAGTGAGATCGGACTCGAGACTCTCCCAAGGGCGCTGACGGCGGCGGCGTTGATGGAGCTGGTGACTCAGCAGGATCGCCACGCGGATCGCTTCCATATTCCGTCGGACGCTGGGGGTGCGCTGCTCGGCCGACGCATCAACGGCATCTACTGGGTCGCGCTCGCCGTGGAAGCGAACTGGTCGGAACTCCACACCGAAGCAGCGCTGCGGGACCTTCTCGCCAGCATCGAGCGTCTCGTGCTCGCGCTGCCACCCTTCGACCCGCCGCCTCGCGGCGCGCGGGTGCTGCGCTTGCCTAGCCCGCTCCGATCGGTTTGAGACCGCGGTCGCGCACTACTTCTTGGGGCAATTCCCCGCGGCAATGCAGTGGTCGGTCTTCTCCTGGGGCTCGCAGGCTCCCCTGGTGTAGCCGATCACCTTCTCGGCGCCGCACGCTTCGCACTTGTTGCCGAATGTCTTCTTGATCGCCGAGGGACAGGGCGTGGTGATGCAGCGCACTCCGGTGTCCACGAGTCCGCACACCGGCATGTACTCCTTGGTGCACATCACCGGACCGGCGTCGGCCTCGCGAGGGGGGCACTGAGTGAAGCCGTCCGCCGGAGCGGTGGCGTCCTCTGGTGGCTCGCTGGTCGGCTCGGCGGTCGCAACGGGTTCCTCCGTTGCGGTGGCGGTCGCGCTCGGCGCGGTGACGTCGGTCGTGGGCACCGGGTGAGCCGCATCAGGGTCCTGAGCCGGCTTGGAGTTGCAGCCGTAGGCAGCGCCTACGCTGACGAACGCGAGAGCAAACAGAGGGGTCCAACGCACAGTCATTTGAAGGACGCTTAATGCGAATCTCGAGCCAGCGCAAAGCCCGGCAGCAAATCAGCGTGCTGTCCGCTCATTGTTGCGGGCTGGCGCTGCTTGCGGCGGGGGGCTTCCCCGCGATCGGGACGCCCAATGCCTCGGGCGAAGAGTATTGCCCCACCTTGAGCGCCAGATACGTATCCTTGCAGCGGGTGAACTCGGGCAGGTCCTTTGGCCGATAGGTGTACTCCTTGCCCGTTGCCGTGCGGTACAGCACGCTGTACGACGCACGCTCAGACTTGCGTTCCTTTTCGCCCTTCGCGAGGCCTTCTCCGAGCTTGATCTGCTCATCGCTCGGCCATCTCGGAGCAAAGTCGCTGCCCTTCTCTTCGAGAGTGCGCGCTGGCTCCCACGCCCACTGCTTCCACTTGAAGTACGCCGCCATCACCGGCACGTCTATGAACTTCGGTACCTGGCGCGTCTTCGTCACCATGTGCGTCTGAGGCACCTGGCGCGTCTTCGTCACCATGCAGTACTTCGGGCTGCAGCTCTCGCCGCCGCCGGTGCACACCTGGTCACACTTCGCGAAGCCATTCCCCTGGGGCGTGCAGACTTCGCGGCAGCTCTTGGGCAGTGGGGTGCAGTCTTGCCCACACTGTTCCTGCTCCGTGTATGTTTCCGTACGAAACCCGTTCGGCTCTTCCTCGGTGTATGTCTGGGTGTCAAAGCCGTCCGGGACCTTATCGACGTGGTGCTGGCGTTGCCCGAGGGAGCGTACATCCGTCGCGGCCTTCGGTTTGGCGTCTTCAAAGCCTTCACGTTCCACGATCTGATACCGCTCGACGTACACCGACTGGCTCCAGCTCGCGCTCGCGATGGTTCCGTACTCGGTGTGAAACGCCGGCGCTTGTACAGCTTGCACGCTAGACCGCCTGGTCATCAAGGCGCCACACACCACGAGCGCCAGCACCACGGGCACTGCCACCAGCGCCAAGGCGAGCAGGCCTTTCCCGCCGCTTTTCCCCACGGTACTAGCAGTAGCTGGCTTCGCCGCCCCCTGCCAGCTCGCCTGCTGATGCCGCGCGCGATCGCCGCCACAGTTGGCGCAGTCGCCGTCCGCTGCGCGCTGATTGCTCCCGCAGTAGCGACAGCGCCAGTTGGCGCCTCCGTGGGCAATCTGCAACAGGTTCGCGTCGGTCACACTCGGTAGCTGCGCCGGGGTGCCCGGCATGCGGTACTCCTCGTGTTCCTCCTTGGGGCTGCCGCAGGTTTGACAGACCATGTGCCGCCCGAGATTTTCCCGTCGGCAACTCGAGCACGTCCACACCATCTCGACGACGCGTCCGCTCATGCGCGTCGATGGTAGCACCGGGCGCGCTACGTCACTCGATCCTTGCCGAGCTTCATGAAGGCCAGCGTCGCCAGCACGCCGACTAGCGAAAAACTGGCGAGGAACCAAAAGAAGCGTTGATGCCCGGCGAGCCCTGGCGCGCCATCCAGGAGCAAACCCGCGACCCAGGCCACGAAGATGTCCGGTGTGTAACCGATCACCGACACGACACCGACCGCAGTGCCGGTCGCCCGCCAGGGCACCTGCGCCTCGGCAAACACCGCGAAATACACGCCTCGCAAGCCAAACATCGCCGCGCACGTCACGAGCACATTGCCATACAGGATCCAGCGCGGTCCCGGCAGCGACAGCGCAAAGTACAGATCCGCCGCGAGCAAGAGCGAGAAGCAGAGCAAGATCACCCACGAGCCGCGCAGCTTATCCGCAAGGAAACCAGCTCCGATCGCCGCCACTGGTCGCACCCACTGCATGCTCGCGGTGAAGCGGCTCACCTCCACTTCTCCCATGCCGTACACCTCGTGAGCGTACACCGAGTAGTTGTCGAAGCCCTTGTAGGCGACGTAGGCGGCCACGACGATCAGCGCCTGGAGCCACACCCGAGGCAGGCGTATTACCTCACGGATCAACGCCAGGCTCGCGCCGTTTCGCGGTGCTTGCAGCGCTTGCTCGGCACGCGGCGCGAACAGCCAGGCAAGCGCGCCCGCAAGCAGCGTCACCAGGGTGTAGACGTAGATCACGCTGCGCAGCGCCGCCGCGCGTTGCTCTGGGGTCACACTGGCTTCATCCGCAGGGAACACCAGCTGAAACAGCAGCGCGGCGGCGCTGGCGAGCAACGCAGCAAACAAGCCCCGGCCACCATCCAGGATGCCATAGGCGCGGCCCTGCTTGTCCTCTCCCCCCCAATCCCGCGTGGCGCGGATCAAGGCCGCCCAGAACAACAAGATCGTGGTGACACCCCAGTAGCCGAAGAGCCACGCCATGCCGCGGTAGCTCGGGAAGGTCGCAGAGTAGAAGCCGCCGAGCCCCGTCATCCAGAGCGCCACGGCCAAGAGCTTGTTCGCGGAGAAGCGATCCGCGAGCGGTCCCCCGGGGAAATAAGCGAGCATCGCCAGCACGCCGTACACTGCCTGCGCTTCGCCGAGCTGCGTGTTCGTGAGCCCCAACACAGCGAGCACCGTCGGACGAAAGAAGCGCGCCAGATGAAATGGCAAGCTGAACACCGCCTCGCCCGCGATGATCAAACACGTCAGCGCCAGCGCACGACGGAGCTGACGACCTCGCGCTCTCGCGTTGGACGGCGCGGCTTCCATCCGGTCATCCTACGCAATAAACCCAGAGTTTGGGGCCCAAGGGGGTGAGGAGCAGCGGGTCCAAGCCGGGGTGCGCTTGCTGTTGGTGTTTGGCTTGAGCTTTGTTTGTGGCTGCGGCGCAGGAACCGTTCCAGCACGGCACTCTGCGAGTCAGCCGATGCCCTCGCTGTCAAAGGCGCCAAGCATCGCACGCGCCACACAACGACTCTCGCCAGATCCGTATGCCTTCATGCAGCGCGAGCCGCGCGCGACGGATGATGATCCAGCGTCCCAGCAGCGCGGCCCCGCGTTGCTGTCGTTGTTCGCTCAGCGCACGCCAGCGTTCAGGCACCTCAAGCTCCCCGAACCGCGTCAGATTGGCTTCCAAGCTAGCAACCTGGTGTTGGAGTGTGTAGCACGCAGCGGAGGGCGCACTATCGCGCTGCTCCTTGGGCGAAGGTTCCCCTTTGTCTGGGAGCACTACTTCCAAGAGTTCCATGTAGTGGACCTCAGTAGCGGCAAAACTCTGAATCGGGACCCCTGGCTCAGCAACGAACCACAGCCTTCGTGCAGCAAAAGCGGTATCGCCGAGGGTGACGACCACTACGAGTGGCGGCAAGGCCTCGCCTCTGCCAGACGCGTCGCGTCCGAGAAGCAGCCGCCGGCGTGTGACCAAGGCGTGTGCCAGCTCCCTCCCTCCGTTCGCATCGAGGTGAACGGCTCCACGCCGGTCACTCTGCGCTGGTTTCCCGGCGGCAATAAGGTGTGGCTAGACCCAACGGACGCCTTTGCCGGAACTTCCAGTCTAAACTTCGACCCCAAGCTCGTCGTGAGGCGCCTCGGCCCCGAACAGGCCGAGCTGTGGGAAGTCGACTACCGGCGGCGCAGCGCCACGCGCCTGCTGAAGCCCGGTGAATGTCCCAACCCTGAGTTCTACGAGCGCGACGGCCCTCTCATCTTGGTCTACTGCCACGGTGACGTCGGCTTGCTGGCGATTCACCCCACCTCACGTCGCATCATCGACTACCGCTATCGCGGGGCGTCCACCTTGCGCTGGGTGAGCAATACACAGCTCGTCGGAGTGCGCAACGTGCTCGAGCCGACAAGGGAGGTGGTGCTGTATGACCTCCCGAGGTGATCCTCGAGGAATCAGGCGACGGGCACTAGTCATGCTCGGGCTGTCATGCTTCGTGCTTTGTGGCGCTCCGACAGTGCTCGCCGCGCCGGGAACCAAGAGTCCTACCGTGCCGCTGTTGTCGCTCTTTGAGCAGCGCACTCCGCGCTATCGCAGCGCGCGCCTCAGGGACGTGCGTGTGATTCCTTGGAGAGGGAGTGCCATCGACGTGACGTGCACCTCCACCTTAGGAGGTCTGGCCATCGCGCTCGTCGGTAGCAATCACGTGCCGCTAAACTTTGAGACCTCTTTCCGGGTGTTTGATGTCGTCGATCTGGAGACCGGCGCCATCCTACAGCACTTCATCTGGTTTACCCGTATGCCGGAGCCTACGTGCAATCCGTGGGGAATCGACTTCAAGGACGAGACGTATGAAGCGTGGACGGGGCGCACGCGTCCTCGCAAAGTCCGCACCCCCGGCAATGCAGTAGCTTGCGTCAAGGCGCCTTACGACGAGAGTCGCTGGTATAAACTCGCGACCTTTGAGAACAGCCACGACGGCCTGTGGTCGCTCGCCACGAAGTACGGCGTGCGCTTCTCCGCTCGGCGCGCTGGCGTCGATTTGCAATGGACAGAACCGGAGGCTCGAACCTTTTGCGTTGTGTCTTCGGACACGGGGGTGGTGGGTGACTACCACGGGCACCGCTTCGTCGATCTGCGAGATGGCACGATCACGAGTCTCGATCCCGCTACTGTTTTCGGGGGCGACAAGCGCCTATTGGTGCAGCCGACTGGACAGAATGAAGCAGAAGTCTGGGAGCTCGACTACCGAACGCGCATCGCAACGAAGCTGGTGACCCGTAGTTGCGCAGAGCCGCGCGTGGTGCGTGACGGGCCTCTCGTGCTGACCCAGTGCAATGCTGGCAGCGAACGCTCGGTGATCGCGGTGCACCCGCAACTCCGACTCCAGATCGCCTACGGAGGGGAGACCGAGGAAACACTCTGTTGGGTAGGCAATCGCCAGCTCGTAAGCTTGCGCGAGCGAAGCGCCGACACGCAACAACTCGTGGTTTACCAGCTCGAGTAGCCCAAGGAGCTTTGGCGCGGAGGGTCAACCGAGCGTGCTGCAGCGTGTGAGCCTTTTGCTAGCTGTCGTGTCGCTGATCACCGCATGTGAGCGTCCCGGACCACGCGTGCCGCGGCTGTCCACCCAGCAGCCGCCAGCGCAACCGACGAGCGTGCTCGACGAGTTCGAACTCGACACGCCTAAGTTCAGCATCAGCTCAGCCCGCCCCGCGCAGCCTCTTGGTACTCCGCAGCAGATGCTGGGCATCCAGTGCGCGTTTCCCGAGAGCGTGGTGGTTTCCCTGGGCGACCGAGCAGACGAAGCGGAGTTCGATCGGCTGCTCGGCACTGGTTCCCTCATTTGCGCTCTGGGGTTCGATGAGCTCCAAGCGATCTCGACCGCAACCGGGAGCGTGCACCGTACCTGGATGGCCCAGACTAGCCCAACCTGCGCCGGAGGCGGCGTGGAAGCCGACGGCATGCTCTATGTGTCGAAGCGCGACGCCTTCATTGAGTACACGCCCCGAGCGACTGAATTCGAGGTCCTCGAGGCTATCACCGAACGTTGCCGCGCAAGCCTCCCAACACACTTCCGCGAGGCAATGATGGTCGCTCCGCTCCGAGATTGCGACGGACTATGGGCGCTGAACCGAGGACGAACAGGAGATGAGGAGACCGTTGAGTATTTCCTGCGCTCCGGAGAAAAAGCGCTCCGCTGGACCGAGCACGGCCAGCTGCTGTTCGCATACCGACAAAGGTTCGGCCACGCGGTCACCAGCGCTGAACTCCGCATTCCCAAGCACTGGGTCGATCTCGAGCGAGTCGAGATCCATCCATTTGGCGCTAGGGACTTGAACTTGTTCGGCCCCGAACTACTCGAGGTCCAGAGCGAGGGCGGCACGGAACTCTGGCAGCTCGACTTTTCAACACGGCGTGCGCTACGGCTGTTCTCGGCAAGGGAGTGTCGCGGCCAACTGTTTCCGTTTGGCAATGATTCATCGCTCTTCGTGGAGTGCCGCTGCCCGCAGAACAACCAGTGCGTGGACCACTGGACTCGGGCAATCGACATGAAGCACCGTCGAGCGTACGAACTGCCGATCAGCTTCGAAGACCAGCCGATGTTTCTAGACGCGAATCGCATCGTGGCCCTCACGGGGCGCAGCGCGCATGATCAACAGCTCGTCGTGTTCCGCTTGGGCAACAACTAGGCTAACCTGAGCACACCGTGAGGCAACGGCAGGCTATCCCCTACATCGCGCTGGCGCTCGCCGTTGCGTGCACGAGCGAGCGTAGGACGCAGCGCCCTAGCGAGCCGCCTACGATTCCCTCAACCTCAGGCTCCGTCGGCGAGCCTCCACAGACGGTCGCGCCCGCCTCGAGCGCGGAAGCCACCAAGCCGCTAATCCTCACGGAATCGAAGCGCTCCGGGTTTCGCTACAAGAACCCCAGGCTGGTCTGCGCAATCGACGAGGGCGCACGCATCCTCGCGCTCGTGCGTAGCGCAACGCTGGTGGCGGGCGGCGAGGTATTTTTCCGACAGTACCTGCTCGTCAATGCCGACTCTGGAGAAGTGCTCGAGCGGTTCACATGGACGTCGCCGAGCGCCGAACCGAAGTGCACCGAACAGGGCATACTCTGGCGTGAACTCAGCTTCCACGCAAAGCACGCACCAAGACCTGAATCGCCATCTGAAGCAGAGGCTAGTGACGGCGTCGGGCGGCGCTGGAGAGTGGACGAGCGACGCGTGGTGGGGTTCGAGCCGGTGAGCGAAGACGAGCAGGAACTCGTGACCTACGCCCTCATGCTGCCCTGAGCAGTCGATTCCTCGAGGAATCGACTATCCTCTCTCACCCCACCAAATCGGCGGAGCCGCTGTCGCTGCTCGGCGCCTTCTTGACCGGCTTGGCGCTGGACTTGGCCTTCGACTCGCCGTCGCTAGCCTCTGACTTGCTGGCGGTCTTCTTGCTGGCCTTCTTCGCCGTCTTCTTGCTGGCCTTCTTGGTCGCCTTCTTCTTGGTGACCTTATTGGCAGGCGCGTCGCTGGCGGTCTTGGAGCTGGCCTTCTTCGCCGTCTTCTTGCTCGCCTTCTTGGCGGTCTTCTTCTTCGCCTTCTTCTTCGACGGTCCCTTGGAGCGACGGTCGGCGAGCAGCTCGTGAGCGCGCTCTGGCGTGATGGTGTTCGGGTCGTCGTCCTTGCGCAGGCTGGCGTTGGTCTCGCCGTCGGTGACGTAGGGACCAAAGCGACCTTCACGCAGCGTGATCGCGCCGCCGCTTACCGGGTCGTTGCCGAGCTCCTTGAGCGGCGGGGGCGCCGCGCGACGACCACGCTGCCGCGGCTGAGCGAACACCTTCAGCGCCTCCTCCTGGGTGATGGTGAAGACTTGCTCCTCCGTCTCCAGGCTGCGACTGTCCGTTCCCATACGCAAATACGGGCCGAACTTACCGAGCTGCGCGGTGATCACCTTGTCGTCGGGGCCGACGCCCACTTCGCGGGGCAGGCTCAGCACCTTGAGCGCGTCCTCCAGCGTCATCGTCGCCGGATCCATGCTCTTGAGGATGCTGCCGGTCTTGGGGCGCTCCTTGCCTTCACCGGCCTCGCCGAGCTGCACGTAGGTGCCGAAGCGACCAGCACGCACGAAGACGGGCAAGCCGCTCTCGGGGTCGTTGCCTAGCTCACGATCGCCACTCGGCGCGTTGAGCATCTCGCTGGCCTTCTCCAAGGTCAGCTCGTCGGGAGCCATGTCTTCCGGCAGGCTCGCGCGATCTTCATCGCGCTGCAGGTACGCGCCGTAGCGGCCTACACGCACCACGATCTCGCGCCCCTCTTCGTCTTTGCCAATAGGCAGCGAGTTGATGGCGCGTGCGTCGATTTCGCCAAGCTGATCGGCGACCAGCGAGCGCAGTCCGAGATCGAGCCCCGAGGCGCCGCCATCGTCGGGCCCGTCGTTTTGCGGCTTCTGACCGAAGTAGAAGCGCTTGAGCCACGGCACGACTAGCTCGTCGCCGTTCGCGATCGAGTCGAGCTCGTCCTCCATCCGCGCGGTAAAGGCGTAGTCCACCAAGTCGCCGAAGTGCTGCTCCAAGAGGCCGATCACGGCGAACGCGGTGAACGAAGGCACGAGGGCGCTGCCCTTCTTCCACACGTAGCCGCGCGCCTGGATGGTGCTGATGATCGACGCGTAGGTCGACGGGCGACCGACGCCGAGCTCCTCGAGCTTGCGCACCAAGGAAGCTTCTGTGTAGCGCGCGGGAGGCTGCGTCTCGTGGCCCTGAGTCACGAAGGACAGGCTGTCGAGGCCATCGCCTTCCTTCATCGCGGGGAGGTGCTTCTCCTTGTCGCCGAGCTCCGCGGCGGGGTCGTCCGTGCCCTCGACGTAAGCCCGCAGGAAGCCTGGGAAGATGATCGTGTTGCCGCTGACGTTGAACAGCGCGTCGCGACCATCCTTCGCCTTGGCATTGATCCGCACGGAGATGCTTTCACCGCGAGAATCAGCCATCTGCGAGGCGATCGTACGCTTCCAGATCAGCTCGTACAGCTTGGCTTCGTCGCTGTCGACTTCGCGCGCCACGTGCTCGGGCAGCTTGAAGACGTCACCCGCCGGGCGGATCGCTTCGTGCGCCTCTTGGGCGTTCTTGACCTTGTTCTTGTAAACGCGGGGCGAGCTCGGCAGGTAGTCCTTGCCGTACATCTTCTCGATCTGCGTGCGCGCCGAGTTGATGGCCGCCGACGACAGCGTGGTGCTGTCCGTACGCATGTAGGTGATGAACCCGTTCTCGTAGAGTCGCTGCGCCGCGCGCATTGTCCGCGCGGAAGTAAAGCGCAGCTTGCGCCCCGCTTCCTGCTGCAGCGTGCTGGTCATGAACGGCGCCGCTGGGCTGCGGCGGTTCGGCTTACGCTCGACGGAGAGCACCTTGGACGGCGCGTCTTTCAGCGCCTCGACCAGGGCCTTGGCTTCCGCTTCTTTCAGCAGCAGCAAGTCGTCCTTCTTCAGCTTGCCGAGGTCGTCGAAGTCTTTGCCTTGGACGACGCGCTTGCCGTCGACCTCGAGCAGGCTGGCCTCGAACTTGCCACCACCGGGTTCATTCTTGGCGTTCTTGGTGCTGAAGGTGCCGTCGATGCCCCAGTACTGCGCCGACCGGAACGCCATGCGCTCCTGCTCGCGGGCCACGATGATGCGCGTGGCGACGCTCTGCACGCGCCCCGCGGAGAGCTTCGGCATCACCTTCTTCCAGAGCACCGGCGAGACTTCGTAGCCGTAGAGGCGATCGAGGATGCGCCGAGCCTCTTGGGCATCCACCAAGCGCCGATCCAGTTCACGCGGGTGATCGATGGCTTCCTGGATCGCGCGCCGGGTGATCTCGTGAAACACCATGCGCTTCACGGGCACCTTCGGCTTCAGCACCTCGAGCAAGTGCCACGCAATACTCTCTCCCTCGCGATCTTCGTCGGTTGCGAGGAAGAGTTCGTCAGCACCCTTCAAGAGATCCTTGAGCTTCTGGATGTGGCTCTTCTTGTCGGGATCGACGATGTAGAGCGGCTGGAAGTCGTTCTCGACGTCGACTCCGAGTCGGGCCCACGCCGACTTCTTGTATTGCGCCGGGATGTCGCTCGCGCGCTTCGGCAGGTCACGGATGTGACCGATCGAGGACTCGACGACGAACCCATCGCCGAGAAAACCCGCGATAGTTCGCGCCTTTGCGGGAGACTCAACAATAACGAGGGAGCGAGCTGTAGCCATGGCGGGGGGGCTCAACATATTCGGGAAGCCCGCCAACGCAAGACCGGCCCGAGGGCCAATAAGCAAGCTTCGGGCCTAACCCTCCGCACTCAGCGACAATTCGGCCTTCTAGGGGGGGTGCATTTCTTTGACAGGCCCGCTCGGATCCGCCCCCGTTGAACGCTGTAACGCTCATTCCAGTGGGATTGGGGGTGAGGTCCGGCGTTCCCCCGCTGGAGAGCTCTTCACTCCGCCGCTGCCCGACTCTTGCGTCGCTGGCTGAGCCCCAAGAGGGTCAGCGGCTCCTTGCTCAAGCGGAACACGACTTGGTCCCCTAGGCGCAGCCGATACTCCAAGTGGGGACCATCCAGATACAGAGCCGCGTCGTGCATCTTGATCTGCACCTTCACGCTCCTACCCGATTCCACAAGGAAACGACTCAAGCGGTATTCTTCGCCCGCCGGCACATAAGGCTCCCGCACCACGAACTGTAGCTGCTGACTCGTGAGGGGTAGTATGCGCCCACCCGCCGAGCGCAACGCCGCGGTGGACCCCGCCGGCGGTCCAATCCAGAAGCCGCTGGAGCGATGCTGCTCGTTGATCCGACCATAGCGCACGATGTAGCGCGACGTGTGCGCCGGCGACGTGTGGCAACACAAGGCCTCGTTGAGCACCCGCCGAGAACGCACACTGCCGTTCACCTCGACCTCCATGCGCGCCAGCTCCACGCTTGGCAACTTGCCCTCGAGCGCCTTCTCGAGGGCCTCGCGCAGGCCAGCACGATTTACCGCACAGAAAAATCCAACGCTGTCTTTGGGCGAGCTGTTGACCGCCAGCATCGGCGCGCGCGACACGTGATGGGACGCCGCGAGGAGTGTCCCATCACCGCCCACCGTGACGACCAAGTCGACGCTCGAAGCATCGAAAACGGCGTGGGACTTACGCAGGATGAGCGCCTTTGCCCCAAGTCGTTCGAGCTCCTGCTCCACGGCTTTCACCGTCTTTTGGTGAGCCTGGTGTGCTGCTCGCCAGCGTCGCACCGAGGGGTCCTGCTTCTGCACCAGCTCGCCGACGCGGCGGTCTCGCTGCTCCTCGACGTAGTGAGTGTACGCAGAGCGCTTCGCAACGACGATGACTCGCGGTCTCACGCGTCTACCTCACAGCTTGCCGAGGAGCTCGAGCTCCGCCAGGCGTCGCAAACCAAGCTCGGTCTTCGCATCCTCGATCAGGCCATCTCGGCAGGCCTCCAGGGCCGTCGTGAGCCGCACCGGGATGATCGCCGCCCCCGCCTCGAGGGCGGAGCCGTCCAGCGTTGGTTCACCACGCTCAGCCGGCTTCACTTCCACATGGAAAAAGAAATGACGTTCCGCAATCACCCCTGGGGCCGGGTAGGTGCTGGGGCCAAGCTGGCGGAAGCAGTCCGTCGAGTAGTCGAAGCCTGTCTCCTCCAGCAGCTCACGAGCGGCGCAGCGCGTGAGCCCTGCAGCGTCTTGTTCGTCGGCTTCGAGCAGGCCCGCGACGAGCTCCCACATCCCTCGCTCGGTGGGCTCCTCGATGGGTGAACGTTTTGGATCCCGGAGGGCGACGGGCGGACGAAGCGCGCTCCGCAGGTAAACGTAGCGGATCCCATCTGCCATGTAGTGGGCTGCCACGACCACCGCGTCCAGCGCCTTGCGGTCGACTTCGTCGTAGACGAAGACCGCGCTTTCGGAGGCGTCGGGGTAGCGAGCGATCAGTTGCCTCCGAACCAAGCGGAGGAAGCCGGGCGGCGCGGCGGTATCGACAGACTTCACCTCGAGCTCGATGCGCGGCATGTGCTGCCTCAGAGCCTCGGCCTCTTCGATGGGTTTGGTCATGCGGTGCACCAAGGGTAGAGGTTGTTCGGGCTTTGCGCGACTCCCTCGCTGCGATACAGCATACCCGTCCTTTCCACCCGCCGTGGCGGGAGCCGGAACAGGGGGAAGTCATGATGCACAATCGTTCAATCTCGGTCGCCCAGCGCGTGGCGCCGGCTCTCTTGCGCTTCACCTTGGGCGCCGCGGTACCGCTGCTCGCGCTGTCTGCTACGCAGCCCGCTGTTGCGGCGCCAGCCAAGTTCGACGTCGAAGCCGTAAAGAAGCAGCTCCTCAGCGGGAACGGTGAGGAGATCGCAAAGGCTCTGGAAACCATCAAGCAAGCGGGAGCCGCCGCGAAGCCCATCGTTCCCACGCTGAACAGCGTGCTGAAGAAGGGCTCAACCACGCCGCTCTAGGTGGCGCTGATCGAAACCGCGAGCAAGCTGGAAGACCCAACTTCGAGTGGAGCCATCGCGCCGTACGTGCGCCACCGGGACAAGTCGGTGCGCCAGGCGGCAGCCAAAGCGTTACTCCATACCAAGGGTCCTGACGCCGTGAAGGCGCTACGCCGTGGCTTGCGTAGCCGCGATCCGGTCGTGCGCGGCACCGCAGCTGGCGGCCTCGGCACGCTGGGTGCGAAAGAGGCGCTCCCGGATTTGTTCGCGGCATTCGACCACAGAGTCGGCGAGGCAGCTGTCTCCATCGGACAGCTCTGCGAAGCAGACGGCTGCAAGGACTTCCTGAAGCGCGTTGGCAAAGTGCCCTTCGACATCATGACCTCGGGGCTCGACCAGATGCTGTTCCGCCCACCAGCTAGCCTGAATGACGACGCCAAGATCGGCATCATCGGCAAGCTGCGTGAGCTCGGCACCCCCGAGGCTGGCAAGTACCTGGCGGACGTCGCAGAGCGCTGGCCGAAAGACTGGAGCAAGCGCGTCAAAGCCGCTCTCGACGCCGCAGTGAAGGCCGTCGGCAAAGGCAAGACCAGCGACGACGACGAAGATGAGGACGACGACGAATGAGCCCGCGAACCATGCAACTCAGCAAGCTCTCAAGTTTCGTGTGTGGCGCCGCATTGCTGGTCGCGTGTAGCGGCTCCAATGCCTTGTCTGGCGCCTTCGATACCACCTGGCAAAACGACGGCGGCCAGTCGATCAGCAGCGTGCAGCGCGAGCTTGCTTCTGCTTCGATTCCGAAGGGAACCGGTCTCGCCTTGGGTGTGGTCAAAGGCGGCTTGGTCGCGACCACCCTGAGCGGTAAGAGCTGGAAGTACTCCGGTAGCGTCGATGCGCGGCCGAAGCTCAGCGGAGACGTGGTCGTCGCCACGGGTGACAATCAGCTGTTCGCCCTCGACGCAGGCAGCGGTGAGAAGCTGTGGTCCATCTCGTCCGGCGGTCGCAGCCTGCGAGGTGCTGGCGACGACGGTACCTACACCGTCGCGTCCCTCGGGGCGCTGAACGGCGGTCAGAGCCGGCTGGTCGTCGTCAAGCGCGGCGGCAGCGTGATCCTCGATGCCGAGCCGGAGCCAGAGATCGGCACCCCCGCCATCGTTGGCGGCATCGCGTTCGTTCCGTGGGGAAATCAGTACGTCTCGGCTATCGACGTCACCACCGGTGCGGAGCGCGGGCGCCTCTTGATGCGTCAGCAGGTGACCCACGCGGAGAACGTCGGTGGCGAGCTGTACTTTGGGGAGTCGCAGCTGCTGCGCTTCGACCCGAAGATCGGTGCGGCAGCCAGCGGCGGAGGCACGCTCGCAGCGCTGCCAAAGCATGACCTCCCAGGCACCCCGCGCTGGTTCGCGCCGGGTGCAGAGGTCCTCTCCCCCAGCGCCAGCGCACCGGATCGCATCCGCTTGATCGCCAAGCCCACCGGCGATGGCAAGTTCGAAAACGACCGCATGGCTGCCACGTACTTCCGCGTGGCAATGGGCTTCGGCGCATCCGATGGTGAGCTGCGCTGGGCCAAGCTGGTCGATTCCGACATCCTGGGCGGCGCGGCGGCGAAGGGCGGCTTCGCCTTCTGCACCGCCAAGGGTGACGTGCTCTTGGTGGACAGCGCGAGCGGCGCCAAAGCCGGCACGCTCAATCTTGGCAGCCCAGTGATGAGCTGCGAAGTTCAGGCTGGCGACTTCACGGTGCCGAGCAACGCCCCCGAACGCACCCTGGCCGAACAGCTCGGCGAGGTGATCGCCACCAAGGATCCGCAGATGGTGCCCGCTCAGCGCTTCCTGCTCACCAAGCTAGGCGGCATGCAGGACGAAAGCGTCACCAAGGTGCTGATCGATCTCGCGAGCAACACCGACACGCCTCCCGCGCTCTACGAGGACGCGCGGAAGCTGCTCGCCGAGCGGCGAAGCGGCGCGGACTTCATGCTCCAGGCGCTCGAGCGTGAGTACGACTTCCTAGACGACGTGCTGCTTCCACCACCAGTCGGGCCGCTAGCTGACGCCCTCGCCGCGATGAAGGAACAGCGCGCGGCGGGTCCCCTCGCCCATCACCTGAACGATCCTTCGGACACCCCCGATGACATCAAGCGTGCCGCCAAGGCCCTCGAAACGTTGGCCAGCGCAGAGCAGTTCAGCGACTTGAAGATCTTCTTCGCGCTCTACCGCGCGACGGCATCGGACGATGACATCATCGCCGCCGTCGTTTCCGTGGCGAAAGCCATGCTGCGAGTCGGTGGAAAGGAAGGGGAAGCGCTGGTCGCCGAAGCCGCCAAGGACCCGCTGACGAACTCCGAAGTGCAGGAAGCGCTTCAGGGTCTCAAGCCACCGGCCGCAGAAAAGAAGCCTGAAGAGCCCGCCAAGAAGACGGCCTCCAAGTAGCACGTCAGTAATAGCCCGGGCCGGGAGGCAGCTGAGCAATTGGCTCGGTGCCTCCCTCGCTCAGGCTGCCTGCGAGCGCGGCAAACAGGAAGGGCGCGGAGTAGCTGAGCTTCGTGGTGTGACCTGGCCAGATCTGGAACTGACGTTGGGCCATACCACCGGGCCCGAATAGGTTGGCGAAGTGCACTTGCACGTGGTGCACACCCGCCGGTAGCTCGAAGTGGTTGGTTCCCCACGGCTTCTGCTGAGGCTGACCGTTGATGGTCACCGTGGGCTTCACGAAGAACAGGAACCACATCAGCGGAAAGAAGCTGGTGTGGAGCTGCAGTCGGCCTGAGCCTCCGCCACCTTGCGGCGGTACGAAGCCTTGGCCTTGCCCCGGAGGCGCGTAGCCTCCGCCCGGATATCCCTGCATCCATCGACGCTAACGCAAACGTGCGTCAGTCGTCGACCCGAACTCGCGCTGGCGGCTCGTCGCTTGCAGCATCGCGCGGTGCCGCAGCGGCTTCCGCTGTGGGCGGCGCGCTTGGCGGTTTGGACTGGGCCTTTGCTCCTGGTTCACGCACGCCGAGCACTTGCTCCACCCGATCGGCGACGCGCTCGACGACATTCACGAGCTCGCGGCCCGCGTCTTCCGCGAACGCCTCGATCTTCTCGGGCCGCAGGTTCTCTGCCGCCTTCTTGCCGAGCTCAGTCACCCGGTCCTTGTCCAGGCGCTCAACCTCCCGAGTCGCGCGCGCCGCGGCTTCTCGGCCCATGGTCTCGATCTTTTGCGGGTCGATCCCCATCACGGCTTTCTTTGCCGCACGGAACATGAGTCCCAGGCCTTGAGTCAGGTCGTCGACTGCGCTGGACTCAGGCGCTGCATCTGCCCGAGCGTTGTTGTCTTCCGGCGCGGCGTCTGCGGCGGCTTCGGTCTCCACGTGCGGGTTCTCGTCAGCTTCGGGGCGATTGTTGTCGGGGCTCGAGTCAGACATCCGCGGCAACATGCGCATGCTCCAGGGGCGCGCAACCTCGCGCGTCACAGTCTATTTGCCACCACCAGCGCACGCCTCTACGACCCCGAGATCACAAGCTTTTTTTCGGTACTCCAGGGCGCCCTCCGAGTCTTTTCCGCGCTCGAGGGTTTGCGCCAGCAGCCAACAACCGCTGCGTGCACCGAGTTCACACGCTCTTTTCCACGCTGTTTCCGCCGCGGCAGGCTCACGCAGCACGCCCTTGCCCGTCACCGCGACGCCCCCTTGCATTAGCACGTTCCCCGCGCCGACGCACCCGAGCGCCGCCCCCGCGTCACAAGCCGCACGGAAATGTTCAAGCGCTTCGCGTTGATCGCCGCTCGCGAGCTTTGCGGAGCCCAGCCACACGCACGCCAGCAGCTCCTGTGAACCAGGCTTGCTCGTCGCCGAACGACGCTTGCAGTCGGCCTCGGCTCGCGCCAGCGTCTTGGCGTCGGCAGCTCTGGGTTCGACGCTGTCCCAGCTTGCCACGCCTGCTTCAGCCGCTTTCCCGTTTGTAGGGGGTGAGGGGGCAGACGTTTGCCCAGCGTGGTTGTCGGGGTAGCCCGCCGGGTTGGCTGCGGCGGTTTGGGGGTCCGCGTTTGCACCTGGAGCGCAGCCAGCCAGCGCCAAGAGCAAGAGACACGAGGCGCCAGACATCAGAGCCATGTTACCGCGCGGCACTATCTCACCCCCGAGAAAGCAAGCAGATGCATGGCGGCGTCTCAGACAACTTCCAGCGGATCGTGATCGCGCTGCGACACGACGAGCTCGAGATCTGGCAGCGCGTCACGCACGCGTTGGGCCAAATGCGGGAGGTAGCCACGCTCCGTGTTGGTATGGTCGCAGAGGATCACGCTGGAGCCAGAGGCGACCCGGGCCAGGACGTCGTGATGGCGCATTTCTCCCGTAAAGAACAGCTCCGGGCCACCATGGCTACCGCTGGAGAGTTTCTCGAACAGGCTGCCACCCGCCCCGGCGCACACCGCCGCGCGAGAAATCGGCTGACCGGCGCGATGCGCCGCGCTCGCTGCCACACGGATATGTTCCAGGCCAAGCCCCACCTTCACGCGGTTGATCAGCTCAGCCAACGTCGCTGGCTTGCTCAGCTCGTGCAGGCGCCCCATGCCGCTTCCCGGGCGCGGGCGAGGCTCCAGGGCGTACACCTCCCAAGCCGGTTCCTCGTAAGGGTGAGCCTGACGCAAGGCCTCGCTGACGACTGCCAGGTGCTTCCGCGCGCAAACCATTTCAACCCGCAGCTCCTCGACGGTCTCCGTCTCACCCAGCGTGCCGATGTATGGGTTCGCTCCCTCCGCGGGACGAAAGCTGCCGTGGCCAGCAGCCGAAAATGCGCACTCGAAGTAGTTCCCGATGTGCCCCGCTCCCGCTTTGCCGAGCGCCAAGCGCAGCGCCTCAGCGTGCTGAGTCGGAATGAAGGTCACGAGCTTGAGTGCCTGCTCTGGATCGAGCTCCAAGGTCTGCTGGATGGGGCGCTGCTCACCTGCACCGAGCACGTCGCACAGCCAGTCGTTGACTCCACCGGGAGCGGCGTCCACTGCCGTGTGCGGTGAGTAGATCGCGATGTTCTCTGCGAGCGCCTGAGTCACCACACGCTCAAGGGGTGTGCGCTGAGTCAGGCGCTTCAAACCGCGAAAAATTGGCGGGTGATAGGCCACGATCAGCTCCGCACCGAGAGACAGCGCCTCGGCGAACACGGGCTCGGTGAGATCGATGGTGAACAACACCTGGTTCACCGGGCGGGCGTCGGTCGGCTCGACCAGCAGACCCACGTTGTCCCAGTCTTCCGCGAAGCGCGTGGGCGCTAGGCGCTCGAGGACCCGGACTACTTCAGCGAGGGACTTGGACATCGGTGGCGAGAATAGGCGAAAACGGCCGGGAGCGAACCAGCTGCGGGTACAGACACGCGAGGGCAACGCGCAGCTTGTGCTGGCACACCAAAAAGAGTGGCCATCGGGGGCGAGATCGGGCCAAAACTCCGGCCGTGAGCGACCAGGATCCCAACGAATCACCTCTCGGCTTCTTCACCCGGTTTTGGCTGGCGTACATCGTCTTCTTCAAGATCCTCTTTGACGGGTCTTACGCCAAGCGCATCAACAACCTGCATCCGCCAAAGGCCTTGCCGGATGCCGTCGTCGAAGCCGACACCCAAGCGGAGCTCGAGAACAAACTGGGGAAGGACGAGCGACGCATCCATGAGCTCGAGGCCGAGCTAAAGGCGTTGAAGAGTGAAGCGAGCGCCGCTGGCGACGCACGCGCCGACGGTGCCTTGTGGCTGCTCGGGCTGCTGCAGAAGGAAGGCCGCTTCGTCGACTTCCTGCAGCAAGACATCACGAGCTTCGATGACGCAGAGGTGGGCGGCGCCGCTCGCGTGATTCACGACGGCTGCAAGCAGAGTCTGGAGAAGCACCTCGACGTCAAGGCGATCCGCACGGAAGAGGAAGGCGCCAAGATCACGCTGGAGGAAGGCTACGACGCCAAGGCGGTCAAGCTGACGGGTAATGTATCTGGCAAGGCTCCCTATTCCGGCACACTGCGCCACAAGGGTTGGAAGGCGACGCGCGCCGAGCTACCCGCGCTGCTCCCCGAACACGACCCGAAGGTGCTGGCTCAAGCGGAAGTCGAGCTGTGACGAGCCGCTTCGTCGTCGGCATCGACCTCGGCACGACGCATAGCGCTCTCGCCGTCGTGGACAGCGAGGGCGAAGACAGCGGGCCCGCGGTTCAGGCCATCGCCCAGCTGGTTTCTCGCGGCAGCGTCGAGGGCCGCGCGCTGCTCCCAAGCTTCGTCTACTTCGCCCACGAGAGCGAAGGCGCCCTCGCGTTGCCGTGGGATGACGAGCGGAGTTTCTGTGTCGGTGAGCTTGCCAGAGAGCGCGGCGCTGAAGCCCCTGGACGCGTGATCTCCAGCGCCAAGAGCTGGCTCAGTCACACCGGCATCGATCGGCGCGCTGCGGTGCTACCGCTGAACGCCGCTGAGGACATCGAGAAGATCTCCCCGGTCGAAGCCGCATGGAAATATCTCGATCACCTCGCGGAGAGCTGGCAACACGCGGCTGCGGAGCGACCCGCCCTCGCCGAGCAAGACGTCGTGCTCGCGGTGCCAGCCTCCTTCGACGCCG
>JBFXBK010000137.1:0-20554 GCA_050183255.1 Polyangiaceae bacterium
CCGCGGCGTTGGAGTCCATTCTGCGCCGTGAAGGGAAGCGTGACGAGCTGCGTTGGCTGCTCGGTTTGCGCGTGGTGCACGCAGGGAGCGACGCGGATCGCGTTCGCATCCTGAGCGAGTGGGCGACGCTGGAGGAAGAGGTATTCGAGGAGCCCAGTCGCTCTGCGGAGCTGTATCGCAAAGTGCTCGAGCTCGATCCGACAGAGGTCGTGGCGCTTTCGGCGTTACCTCGACTCCTGACCGCATCCGAAGACTTCGCTGGCGCTGCGAAGGTGATCGAGAGCCACCGCGATCAGCTCGACGGTGCAGAGCGCGCCGCGCGAGAAGTCGAACTGGCGGAGCTGTACTTGCAGCGCTTGGAGCGTCCAGAAGACGCCCTGGAAGCAGCCGTGCGAGCGCTCGATCTAGAGCCGGGGGACGGCCGCGCGATGCGGGTGCTGGAACAGTTGGTCGAGAAGGACTCGACCAAGGCGCGGGCCGCAGAGGTTCTAGCCACCGCCTACGCCAGTGGGGGTGAGGCGCGGCGTGAGGCCGAGGCGCTGGAAGTGATGATCGCGAGCGCCAGCGACGCTAGCGAGAAGTTGGGTCTCTACAATCGCCTCGCAGATGTCCACGAAGAGAAGCTCACTGCCTACAGTTCCGCGTTCGACGTCGTGCTGCGTGCCGTGCGGGATTACCCCACGGAACTAGCTCTGTGGGACCGTGCCGATTCACTTTGCGCGCTCTCCGGGCGTCCCACCGAGCTCGCGGAGTGCTACCGCGAAATGCTCAGCCGCGAGATCCCGAAGGAGATCGAAGCAGAGCTCTGCGAGCGTGCCGCTGCGCTCTACGAGGACAAGCTTGGCGATCCCATGGGCGCTACGCCTTACCTCGAGAAGGTGCTGCAGCTGAACCCCGGAAACGAGCGTGCATTCGCGCGGCTGAAGGACATCCTGACGGCCGCCGAGCGCTGGTCGGAGCTCGAGGCGCTCTACGAGCGCGCCTCGCTGGCGACGGACGATCCGGGCCGCCGCGCGGACATGTTGGTGGAAGTCGCGTTGATCTGTGAGGAGATCATCGAAGACGCTGCCAAAGCGACGAAGCACTACGAGCGCATCCTCGAGATCGATCCGGTTCACGACACTGCGCTACGCTCCCTGGATCGCCTGTACGCGTCGCAGGACCGCCACGAGGATCTCGCACGACTCCTCGAGCAACGCGTCGAGACAGCCGTTGGTGACGAGCTGCTCGAGTTCAAGAAGCGCCTGGCCGCGCTGTTCCTCGAGCGCCTGCATCGCCCCGCAGCCGCGGTAGATCACATCGAGGCGGTGCTCGCCGAGCAGGTCAATGACTTCGAAGCCCGCGAGCTCGCGGAGAAGCTGCTGAGCATTGGTGAGCTGCGTGGTCGCGCAGCTCGAATGCTCGAGACCGTCTACGAGTCGCGCGACGAAACGCGCGACCTGGTGCGCGTGCTGGCCGTACAACTCGAGACGCTACGCGGCGACGGCGAGGACGCAGAGGAACGCCTCGAGCAGCGCAAGGAGCTCTTGCGCCGCATCTCCGTGCTCCGCGATGAAGGGTTGCACGAGGACGAAGGCGCTCTGGACGCCCTGGCTGAGCTAGTGCCCCTCGACCCCCTCGACGTTGACTCCCGTGCGCGGCTCTTGGACGTTGGCCGTCGACTCGGCTCTCACGCGCGGGTCGCCGAGGTGCTAACCAAGGCCGCTGAAGCCGCCGAGGATCAAGCGCTCAAGGGCGAAGTGTTGATGCAGGTCGCGCAGATCTACGAAGACCTGCTCGATGACGCGCCCAAGGCCGGCGAGACGTATCGGCTGGTGCTCGATCTCGACAGAGACGATGCGACGTTGGCGTTGCCAGCAGCGCGTGCGCTCGAGCGTATTTACGCCGCCGAGTCGGAGCATAAAAACCTCGCGGAAATGCTGCGCATCCAGGTCAAGCTAGAAGCAGACGGCGACAAGCGTCGGGAGCTGCTCGGTCGCTTGGGTGAGCTGTCCCAGAACATCCTCGAGGACAATTCGGGCGCCATCGAAGCTTGGCGTGCGCGACTCGAAGACGAGCCGACGGATGCCGTCGCCTTGGTTGCGCTCGACGACCTGTACCAGAAGACCGAGAGCTGGCGAGAGCTGGTCGACGTGCTCGAGCGGCGCTCCGATGGTGGTGCGGAAGCCGACGTTCGTCGCGAGCTCATGGTGCGGCGAGCCCAGGTGCTCAGCGACAAGCTGGACAACAGCGCCGAGGCCATCGACGCCTGGCGCGCCGTTCAGGACGAGTTCGGACCTGCAGAGGAAACCCTGGTCGCCCTTGAGCGTCTCTACAACGGCGCCGAGCGCTGGGACGAGCTGGCTGACACCTATCAGGCTCACCTCGATTTGGTGAGCGACACCGAGCAGCGCTTGGATCTGCTGGCCAAACTCGGCGACCTCAGAAACCTGCGTTTGAATGACGTGGACGGTGCGCTCGAGACCTACCGCGAAGCGCTCACCGTGGACAGCAAGCATGGCGCGAGTCGTGCGGCGCTAGAGAAGCTGCTCGAGCACGAAGAGGTTCATGCGCGGCGTGAATCCGCAGGCATTTTGCGTCCCATCTTCGAAGAAGAAGGCGATCACGAGCGCTTGCTCCAGGTGCTGGAGATCGAGATCAACGCAGTCGACGATCCCCTCGGAAAGCTCGAAGGTCTCGAGGCGGCACTGCGGGTAGCCGATGGTCCGCTGGAGGACCCCGCGCGCGCCTTCGCGTACGCGGAGCGCGCGGTGCGCGCCGCCGTGGGACACACGGATCTCGCACCCTGGCTCGAGCAGCTCGAGCGCCTCGCGGGGGCTACTCAGAAGCAGCCCGCCCACGTGCAGCTACTGTGTGACATCGTCCCAGAGATCTTCGACGGCGAGGTTCAGCTCAAGGTCACCTTGAAGATCGCAGAGCTCGCGCGCAATCAGCTCGGCGACCGCGAGCTCGCCCGCGAGTACTACACCAAGGCGCTAGAACTGCAGGCCGACGACCGCACGGCGCTGGTGGCACTCGAGTCCCTCTACGAGGAAGCGGGAGACGGGCCGCGCCTCTTGGAGATCTTGGAGCGCCGCGTAGAAGCCGCCGAGAGTGACGGTGAGCGTAAGGAGCTCTTGTTCCGCCGGGCGCGTCTGCTTGCCGAGGTGTTGGAGGAGCGCTCTCAAGCGATCGACGTCTATGTATCGATCCTCGACCTCGAGCTCGATCCCGCCGCAATCAGCGCGTTGATCGATCTCTACTCCAAGGCCGAGCGCTGGGATGAGTTGATCGAACTCTATCAGCGTCAGCTCGACGCTGCTCCTGACGACGCTGCCAAGCTGCGCGTTGCAGTGGCCCAGGTGGCCGCAGAGAAGCTGAATGATCTGGCGCGCGCGTTCGACGAGATCGAAGCCGCGCTCGACGAAGACGCCAACTACGAGGCGGCGATCGCAGTGCTGGAGCGCTGGCTGACTGACGCCCCGGAGGCCGAACATCGCGCGCGCGCAGCATCGCTGCTCGAGCCGGTCTACCTGCGGCGGGGTGAGTTCTCCAAGGTGATGACCACCATCAGTGCGCGCCTCGAGTTCTCTCAGGATCCGGAGGAACGGCGTGAGTTGCTGACGCGACTGGCCCAGCTCTACGAAGAGCAAGAGGAGAACTACGCTCAGGCGCTGGAGACCATCGCGAAGCTCCTCCACGAGGACAATGAAGACGAGAACACCATCTCCGAACTCGAGCGCCTGGCGAAGGTGGCGGGCGCTGAGCAACGTCTGGCCGAGATCTACGCCGGCGAGCTCGAAGACAGCGTCACCGACGAGAGTACGCTCCGGCTAGCTCGCCGCGCGGGTGAGCTATTCGCCGGTCTGGGCAACCACGAGCGGGCACTCGAGTACTACCGCAAGGCGCTGGCCTTCGAACCGGAGAACCGCGAGCTGTTCGACGCGATCGACGGCCTTCTGGTGAAGACCGAGAAGCACGAAGAGCGTGTCTCGCTCTACCGCGAAGCGCTGGATCACCGCTACGACCCAGAGGATCGCTTGAAGATCCTCCACGTCATCGCCGATCTACAACGCACTCAACTGTCCCAGCCCGACGAGGCGATTCTGACCTACGTGCAGGCGCTGGACGTCGAGGCGTCGGACAGCAAGTCACTCGAGGCGCTGACCGAGCTCTACCGTGAGGCCAAGCGCTGGGAAGACCTCGCAGAGCTGTACCTTCGCCGCGCGGAAACGCAAGGCGGGAGCGCAGGCGCTGGCTACCGCCTGGACCTGGCCAAGCTCTACAAAAACGAGCTCTCGGATACGTCGCGAGCCATTGACCAGCTGCAAGAGATTGTTCTGGCCTCGCCAGGACACAAGGAAGCAGTGGTTGAACTCGAGGCTCTGCTGAACGACCCAGACCACAAGGAGCGCGTGGTCGAGATCCTCCGCCCGCTCTACGAGGAAGCGGACGACTGGCGGCGCCAGATCAAGCTCAATGAGGATCGCTACGAGCTGGCGGAAGACCCGATCGAGCGTGTCGCCGTATTGCGAGAGACCGCCCGCCTCTGGGAGGAGCGAGGTTCGGACGCTCACCGAGCGCGCCGGGCCTTGGCCGCCGCGCTGGAGTTGGACCCCGAGGACGGCGAAGTTCGCAGCGAGTTCCAGCGGCTCACCGAGGCCACTGACGCGTGGGACGAGCTGGCGAAGACCTACACGAGTATGCTCGACAAGAAACCCGACTTGTTGAGCGCACGCGAGGTCCTGCTTTACCTCGCGGAAGTGCACGACAAGCATCGCGACGATCCCCGCGCGGCGCTGGACGCCTACCAGCGCCTGCGTGAAGTGGATGAGGCAGATCTCGAGCCAGTCGCGAAGATCGAAGAACTCTCGACCCTGCTCAGCGACTGGAACGCCCTCGTCGGCGTGCTCGTCGCCAAGGCCGATCTGGTGCTGGATGACGAGGAACGCGCCAGCATTTGGCGGCGGGTCGGCGAAGTCCGGCGCGACATGTTGGACGACAACGCCGGTGCCATCGAGGCCTATGAGAGCGCGATCGAACTCGATCCAGAGAGCGCCTTCACCATCGACTGCCTGACCGACCTGTATCTCGAGAAGGAAGCGTCCGGGCAGACCGAAGCCGCGCGCTTGGTCGAGCTGTATCAACAGCGCGTCGAGCTGTGCGACGAGGACGACGTCGACCTGCGTTACGACCTGTTGATCTCTGCTGCGAAGGTCTACGAAGAGCGGCTCGAAGATCGCCCCAGCGCGATCGACGCCCTCGCGCAAGCACTCAGTGCGAAGCCCGGGGACAAAGCAGTCTTGCGCGGCTTAGACCGGCTCTACCGCGCCGAGGAGCGCTGGCCGGAGCTCTTGGACAACCTCAAGCTCGAGGCCAGCACCGAGGAAGACCAGGCCGCGCGCGTCGCGCTGCGTAAGCAAATTGGCGACATCTTGGGTATTCAGCTGCAGAGCTTCGACGATGCGCTGGACGCTTACCGCTTGGTGCTAGACGAGGCACCTGAAGACGCGCAAGCGCGCGCTGCCGTGCGGAAACTTGGCGAGGAGCATGAGGATCTGCGTAGCACGGTCGCGGAGATCCTGGTGCCGGTGCTGCGCCAGAGCGCGGCGCACGCTGAACTGGTCGAGGTGCTCGAGCTCCGGCTGAGCGTCGAGACCGATCCGCTCCAGCGCGGCGAAACCCTGCGTACGATTGGCTTGGTCTACGAGATCAACCTCGAGGAGCCTGCGAAGGCTCTGGATGCCTTGTTGCGCGCACTCAGCGAGACGCCAGACTCCGCGGAGCTCCACGGTGACATCGCTCGCCTTGCGGAGCAGAGCGATGGCTTCGCGAAGTACGCCGAAGCGCTCGAAGAGCGGGCTCAGGCGACCTTCGATCCGGAGTTGGTGAGGGACCTGTATTCGCGCCTTGGCGCGGTGGCAGAGGACCAACTGAAGGACCCGAAGCGCGCCATCGACGCCTACTCTCGCGCCGTCGAGCAGGCCGGGGACCAGCCGGACCTACTGCTTGCTCTCGATCGCCTCTACGAAAAGGTGGAGGACTTCCAGTCCTTGGCCGACATCCTCGAGCGCCGCGCGTTGCTCGACGCCACAGAGAGCGAACAGGCAGCAATCTATCACCGCCTGGCCACCGTCCAGATCGACAAGTTCGCAGAGCCAGCGCGCGGCCTCGCGTCCCTGCGCATGGCGCTGGAGCGGGTGCCGGGTCACGAAGACTCTGCCCAGGCTCTGGAGAAGCTCACGTCGGACCGCGACCTGTTCGAAGAGGTCGCGGAGCTCTTGGAGGAGGTGTACCGCTCCGCAGGCCGCACCCAAGACCTGGCGGGGCTCTACGAGAAGCGTGTTGGCTTCGCAGACTCCCCGACGGAGCGCATCGACATGCGGCGCAACCTCGCGAAGGTCCTGGAGGACGACTGCCAGGACGCTTCAGCAGCTCAGCGTGTGCTGCAACAGGGACTCAGCGACGATCCCAGCGACGGCATGCTCCTCGCGGAGCTGGAACGCCTCGCGCCGATCACGAGCAACTGGGAGGGCGCGGCGGCGGCCTTGCGAGATGCAATCAACGCCAAGCAAGAGCTCGCGCCCGACCTCGCCAAGGAGCTCTGCCTGAAGCTCGCCGCTTGGTACCGCGACAAGGTGGAGGATCAAGCGGCTGCGGAGGCCGCCCTACTGAAGGCGTTGGAGTACGACCCGGAGAGCGACGAAGTACTCCTGCAGCTCGAGCAGCTGCAGCGTGCGGCGGATGGTCGCGAGCGTGATCTGATCGCTACCTTGCGTCGCCGCGCGAAGCTCCAGCTCGACGTGAGCATGCGGGAGACGCTGTTCCAGCAGGCGAAAGAGCTCGCCGATGGCTTGAACGATCGCGAACTCGCGGAGTCTTTGCTCAGGGAGTTGCTCTCGCTGGATGACGGCAACTTGTGGGCGCTGTCTGAGCTGACGGAGCTCCGGGAGGCGGCAGAGGACTACCAGGAGACATTCGACCTCCTGGTGCGCCGTGCAGAGCTGCGAGCCGACGCTGGCATACTGCGTGAGCTACGTCTCCGTGCGGCAACCATCGCCCAAGAGAAGCTGAAGGACGCTGACCGCGCCATCGAGCTGTTCGAGCATTTGTTCGAAGACGAGCCCACGGATACTCAAGCCTCCAGGGCGCTGCGCGAGCTCTTCGCCTCAGCGGAGCGCCATGACGAACTGGGGCGCCTGCTGGAGCGCCTCGTGGACATCGCGGACTCGCCCAGCGAGCGGAGCGACCTGCGCATGGAGCTGGCGCAGCTGAACCGCGAGAAGTTCAACCTGCCGGACACCGCCATCGAGCTGTTGCGGTCGGTGCTCTACGATGATCCAAGTCGCGCTGACGCGGTGGTCGCGCTGAGCGAGCTCTACGAGCAGACGGATCGCGACGAGGAGCTCGCCGAGCTGCTCAAGGAGCAAATCGAAGCAGCGAAGGAGCGCAGCGACACTGACGCCGAGCTGACCTTCGAGGTGCGCCTCGGTGAGATCTACGACTCGCGCCTGAACGACCGCCAGAAGGCCATCGACACCTACCGCTCGGTGCTCGAGCGTGACTCCGCTCACCGCGGAGCGCTCGAGGCGCTGGCGCGACTGTATCGCGCGCAGAACGAACACAAGAGCGAGGCCGAGATGCTGAGCCGGTTGCTCGATCAGAGCTCCGGCGAGGAGGCGATCAAGCTCGCAACCGAGCTGGCGGACGCCTATGAGCGCCTCGACGATCACGAGGCCGCCGCGAGTGCCCTCGAGCGCGGTCTGACCCACGACGCGCGAAACACCGACCTGCGAACCCGGGTATCTGGGCTCTATACCAAGCTTTCCGCGTGGGAAAAGTTGGCCGCGCACATCGCGGAAGACGCCGAGGCAACGGAAGACGTCGAGGAAAAGGTCAAGCTGCTGGTCAAGGCTGCGGAGCTGCACGCCACGAAGCGCAAGGACGTCGCGGCGAGCGCCGAGATGCTCGAGCGTGCGAGCGCGCTCAAGCCGGATGACCGCGACCTGATGCTCGCCCTGTGCGACGCATACAGCGGCAGCGGGCGCGGCAAGGCGGCGGTCGAGGTGCTCGAGCGCATCGTGGAGAGCTACGGTGGTAAGCGCTCCAAGGAACTCGGTGACATCCACCGCCGCTTGGCTACCGCGTATCTCGCTGACGGTGAGCAGGAGCGTGCCCTCGAAGAACTCGACAAGGCGTTCCGCATCGAGCCGGGCAACGTGAGTGTGCTCAAGCAGCTTGGCAGCGTGAGCTTGGAGGCTGGGGACCTGAAGAAGGCGCAGCAGATGTTCCGCGCGTTGCTGCTGCAGAAGCTAGACGACTCGTCTCCCATCACCAAGGCCGAGGTGTTCCTCAACTTGGGCAAGGTCCACCATGGCCTCGGGGAGAAGCCAAAGGCCGTGCAGATGCTCGAGCGCGCAATCCAGGCCGACGGCGCCTTGGAGGAAGCAAAGACGCTGCTTGCGGAGCTGAAGGGCTGACTCCTTCGGACCCTCGCGCGCTAGCCCCGCGGATGCTTCCTCCCGAAGCACTACCGCGGGGCAACGATGGCGGTCGACGCCTTGCGGGTCGCTGTTTGGCCTTCGTAGTGCGCTTACTCCTGCTCACGTTGCGGGTCCGGGTGAGCGGAGCACTACCGACTGGGCCCGGCGTTTTTGCGTTTTGGCACGGCAAGCAGCTAGGGCTACTCAAGGTACCCAGGCGTCGCCCCACTCAAGTCATGGTGAGCTGGTCTCGCGACGGAGAGCTGCAGAGTGCGGCCATGCGAAGCTTTGGGCTCACGGTGGTGCGCGGTTCCTCGTCTCGGGGGGGAGGAGCGGCGTTACGTCAACTGGTGCGCCACCTTCGCGAGCAAGACGTCGCTCTCGCTGTGGACGGCCCTCGTGGGCCGCGCCGTCGCGCGAAAGCCGGGGCGGTGCTCGCGGGGCGCTTGGGTGGTGCGCGCTTGGTTCCGCTCGGCATCGCCTACAGTCGGAGCTTCGTGCTGAAGCGGGCTTGGGATCATTTCGAGGTGCCGCTGCCTTTCAGCCGCGTGTGCGTGGTGATTGGCGATGCCAGCGAGCCGACCAGCGCTGAGCAGCTCACCCAGGACCTTCAAGTCGCCGAGCGTCAGGCGGAGGGGACTTTGCGGCAGTGGGCTGGGGGATCCAGTCGACCGAGCGCCGCGCCTCACCCCCTGCTCATGCGCGGACCTTGACCAAGTCTGTATCGGGTGTAACTGGACGGGCGGATGGCCACTCTCGTTTCCATCGACGGCAATATCGTTGCTCCGGCTGACGCCAAGGTCAGTGTCTTTGACCGCGGGTTCCTGTACGGGGATTCGGTCTTCGAGACGATCCGCACCTACGAAGGCAAGCCGTACGCCCTCGACGAGCACCTGGCCCGGCTCGCTCGCAGCGCCGAGCGCGTGGCCATCGAGCTACCTGTTACCGTGGGGCAATTGCACCAGCAGGTGCAGGACGTGGTCACCGCGAGCGGCAACGCCGAGAGCTACATTCGCCTGATGGTGACGCGGGGCTCGGGGGAGCTGGGGCTCGCGCCAGATCTCGCTGTGTCGCCTCTGGTCGTGATCCTGGTGACCTCACTCCACGCGCCGCCGGCGGAGGCCTATTCAGAAGGTATTGCCGTGATCAGTCATCACACGCGCCGCGCCACGGACTCGACGTTGGCCGAGGGAGCGAAGGTGGGGAACTACCTCGCGTCCGTGCTGGCCATGAAAGAGGCCAAGGCGCGCGGCGCGGCCGAAGCGCTCATCCTCGATGCGGACGGCCATGTCGTTGAGGGTGCGACGTCGAATCTGTTTCTGTTCTGGCGTGACGCTCAGGGGACGCCGGTCTTGGTCACGCCTCCGGAGTCGTCAGGTATCCTGCCAGGGATCACCCGAGCCGGCGTGCTCGAGGTCGCCCGGGAGCAGGGGATCCAAGTGGAGCTGCGCGCTCCCACGCTCGAAGACCTTCACACCGCCGAAGAAGTGTTCATCTCGTCCAGCATTCGGGAGCTCCTGCCCGTGGTGCGAGTCGACGATCAGCCCGTGGGGCAGGGCGTGCCCGGTCCGCTAACCAAGCGACTCCACGAGGCTTTTCGCGAGTTCGTTCGGCGAAGCTAGTGGCTGGCGTGGTGCCCCAATTTGGGGCGCTGCGCCTCGACGTGGCGTTGAATAGCGGAGGGTTTGCCCTCGTCCTGCTTGCTGGCTCTAACATGGGGCTGGTCGACGGCTTTTCTGGGGGTGCTTTGACGGAGATTCCTCGGGAAGACGGCTGACCTTCTCCCGTAGGATGATTACAGCGCCCGGCCAGGGCCACCAACGATGTCCGCGCCGCTTGGCGCGTGTGCCGCAGCTAGAGCGGCATTTTGCGAGGGACCACATGAACGCTTTCAAACTCCTCACGCTTAGTTGTCTCGCTCTTGGGATCTTGGTCAACACGACCGGCTGCGCTGAGTGCAGCAAGAACGAAGAGACCGGCGGAACGACCTGCAAGTCACTCAAGTACGTGCAAGCAGCCAATCCGAAGGTGACTGAAGTCAACTACCAGGCTGGTGCGTCACTCGACGTGAAGACGGTCAACGGCGACATCACGATCGTCAATGGCAGCACCGACACGGTGGTCGTGGAGACTACACCGCGCGTCGGTAAGGCGCACGACACCCCCGAGGAGGAGTTCACTGCCGCGCTCGAAGCGCTGAACGACCAGACCGAGGTCAGCGGCGACGCGAGCGGCAACGCTGTCGTTCGCGCCCCGGGTGGTGGCGTGGACTCGGTGAGCGTCGTGGTGAAGCTGCCCCCTGGCTTCAACGGCACTATCAAGCTGAATCAGGGCAACGGAACCACCGAGGTCAAGGGCGTCGCTGGCGCGACCGCGCTGGACATCTTCAGCGACAACGGCTCCTGTGATATCCGTGCGGCAACGAGCGTCGTCTCGACGACCGTCAACTGCGACAACGGGAGCACGTCCGTGACCGGTCTCGCGAACGACGTGAACATCACCGCTGGTAACGGAGACTTGTTCGTCGAGGTCGCTTCACCCGGCGGAAATGGCGGCACCATCTTCGCCGACAACGGTGACATCGAGCTAGCCGTGCCGGCGAGCGGGAATTTCAGCGTGCAAGCCTCCGCGACGAACTCCGTCGACATGGGCAACCCCAGCACCTGCACCATCAACGAGGCAGCCAGCAACTCGAAGACGCTGACCTGCAACCAGGGTGGCGCGAACTACGTCGTGACCGCTGATGGCCCCGGCGCGGACATCCTCGTCAGCTACTGAGTAAGCGAAGCATAGCTGACACCCGAGCATCGCTCGGAAACACGCGCGGCCGCCTCTGGCGGCCGCGCTGCGTTTTGTTCCTGCAGCTTGGCGAAGAACAGAGTTTTCCCGCGGTAACAGACGCGAGTAGCCACGGCGGGCATAGCGTGCGACCCACGAAGCATGCGCACTTGGACGACTCTGGTAGGTGGGATGTGTCTGCTGCTTGGTGCCTGTGGCGGGGAGAGCTCCAACGGTGACTCGGGTGGCGCGGGCGGCTCTGCTGGCTCGAACCAGGGCGGTTCGAACCAGGGCGGCTCTGCGGGCAACACCCAGGGCGGTAGCGCTGGTGTTGGCTCCGGGGGGAGCGGAGGGAGTGGTAACACCACCTCCCAGTCCCTGCGTGTTGGTCCGTTCAAGACGGATCCCGGCGACGAGCGGACTCAGTGCGTGATCTTGGATCTGGGCAACGAGCAGGCTGGCGTGATTCGGCGCGTACGCACCACGCTAACCGAGGGCAGCCATCATCTCATCGTCTCGACGTCGAACAGCGCGCCTCAGGCTGCTAGCCCCTGCGGCGCGTTCAGCCACCCCGACGGCGCGCTGTTCATTGCGGAGAAGAAGTCCGCGGAACTCGAGTATCCTCAGGGAACCGGCGTCGCCGTTCAGCCCCATCAGAGCATCGCCCTCGAGCTGCACTACATCAACTTCTTCAGCAAGACGCCGGAGGACATCTGGGGCGACATCGAGTTCGACTTGGCGCCTGCGGACACGGGGCTCCGACCGGTACAGTTCCTGTTCACGGGTGAATTCAGCATCTTCTTGCCAGCGCACACCCAGCAAACCGTCGAGGGAGACTACTCGCTGCTCCCTGGCGCGGAGCTCGTCGCGCTGACGTCCCACACCCATGCGCTCGGCACGCGGGCGACCATCGAACTGCGACACAACGACGGCACGAGCGAGCTGATCCATGAGTCCAACGACTGGGACTCCCCGCCCTTCGATGCTTGGGATCCCGGTCTCCAGCTCAAGGACGGCGATTCGTTGCACCTCACGTGCGAGTACGACAACTACACCGATCAGGACGTGTACTTCGGTACCGGCTTCAAGGATGAGATGTGCTTCCTTTGGGCGCACTACCTCGACCCGCAGTAGCCAACAAAACGCAGACGGGGCGACTTCCGTCGCCCCTCGTCACCGCATCGCCGATCCTTAGGGCCCGCGAACGGGGAAGTCGATCGATGATCGCGGGTGAGACCGCCGCGAGGCGGGCGCCCGAGGAGGGAGCACCGCAGGAATACTTGGGTATTTTGAGGAGCGGACCGACGAGGCCGCCCGCCGCAGCAAGAGGATCGGGCGCGAGGACGATTGAGTTCCCCGTTCGCGGGCCCTCAGGGACGCTGATTCCCTAGGGATCGACGAGTCACCATTCGTTGTCGATCGCCGACGGTGACTCCTCTTCGCCTTCTGCGGGCGCCGCCGCTTCAGCCTCGTGCGCTGCAGCTGCTGCAGCCTCGCCCGCTGGATGCTCGGGAGCGTCTGCGCTGACTCCCAGCGGGAGGCCAGGGATCGGGATCCGCAGTGCTCCGCCGTCCCGCGCTGCGAGCAAGCTCAGCGCCTTCTGGAAGAAGCCGCGCAGGAAGGCCAGCTCGCTCGGCGGGTCCGTGATCAGACCGCGCGCCTCGATCATGCGCATCGCCGCAACCACCTCCAGCGCCGCCTGTTCGCCTTCCCGGGCCAACACGCTGAGCGCCGCGTCCTTCATGTTGCGCAGCAGATCCTCCCGGCGCTGCGGCGAGAAGTAGCGATCCGTCGCCTCGAGCAGCTTGGTCTCGAGGGTTTGGTTGAGCTTGTCCTGGTCTGGCTCGACGCCTGGAGTCAACGTCTTGCCGACCTCCACCAAGAGCTCGTCAACCGCGGGCTTGATGGGGAACCACGAACGAAACTCAGGCAGGCGATGTAGGTCGCCGGAAGACTCCGCGAGCTCGCGCGCGTCCTCGGCTGAGAGTTCGAGCCCCTCTTCGTCGAAGGGGTGCGTGGGTGCCTCCGTTGGCGCTGGCTCGATTAGCTCCGCCGCGCGCTTGAGACCCAAGGGTTCCGGCGTGGAGTTCGTGCGATGAGCCGCGCGACAGCTCGCGAGGCGCGCGCGCGCCCACTCCAAGGGCACCTTCACCGGCTTGTAGCCCGCCCCCGGGATCAACTTATCCATGGCTTCGCGCAGCGCGCTCGCCGAGAACTCACCTGTTTCTACGCGGAAAATCCCCTGGCCGTCCCGGGCGAAGGAAAAGCACGCCTTGTAGCGTCCCGCTGGCTCGCGCGTCGCGATGATGATCGCGACGGTGCCTGTGGCGTCGGGGGCCATCAGCCAGGCCTCCCAGCTCTTCGCCGCGTGCTTCGTCGGGCGCGCCACTCGCTTCACGGTTGGGATGCTCACTCCTCGTGCCTTCAGCACGTTCAGGCCGCGGCGGGCGCTCTTGCGCCAGCTGCCTTGGCTGCTGTCAGCAGCTACTTGAACGGCTTCGGCGTTGCCTGCCGCCACCCAGGCGTCGATCAGTCGCGGCGCGTCGTCGCCTGCCGCGCTCAGGGCGGCCAGGGCCTGGTCCGCTTTGGCGCTCACTTGCTGATCGGAGAAGGTCGTTTGTGACTTGGTCATCGTTGCTCCGTGTCGTCTGCGGCCACTTGGCGGCCTGCAGTGCTGTTGCGCGCCCAGGAGGCGCGAAGTTCAAACCTACCCGTTCACCCGCGCGATCGCGTCAATTTCCACACGGACTCCCTTGGGCAGCCCTGCGACCTGGACGGTGGCGCGTGCAGGAGGGTTCTTGTCGAAGTAAGTTGCGTAGGCCTCGTTCACCTGCGCGAAGTCGGCCATATCCATAAGGTAAATGGTCGTCTTGACGACGTCGCCGTAACCTGATCCCGCCGCTTTCAGCACCGCACCGAGGTTTTGCATCACGCGGTGGGTCTCGTCGGCGACGCTACCGCTCACCAGCTCGCCGCTCTTTGGGTCCAGCGGGATCTGCCCGCTGAGGAAGAGCAGATCGCCATTCTTGACCGCCTGGCTGTACGGGCCGATGGCGGCGGGGGCGTCGCTGGTTTGGATGGTTTGACGAGCGGCAGGCTGAGTCATCGGGCGGGATCCTGGCCTCTAGCAGGCTTCTGAAGCAAGCGCGTCGACGAAGAACGCTTCAATCGAGCTTGCGACGGCCGTCGATAGCGCGTCCCAAGGTGATCATGTCAGCGAACTCGAGATCGCCTCCGTGGGGGACGCCGCTCGCGATCCGAGAAAGGCGGACGCGCGCGCCGAGCTCCCGCGAGAGCAAGAGCGCCGTGGCCTCACCATCGACCGACGGTGGTGTCGCGACGATCAGCTCCTCGACACCATCCTGCTCGATACGACGGCCAAGCTCACCCAACGGCAAGTCGTCGGGGCCGACGCCGTCGAGCGGAGAGAGCAACTTGCCCAGCACGAAGTAGCGGCCGCGCATCGCACCACTGCGCTCCACCGCCAACAGATCTTGGACCCGGGCTACCACGCACAAGAGCTTGTTGTCCCGCCGAGGGTCGCGACACACGCCGCACTCGGCGTGCCCCGCTTCGTCCACTTCTGCGATGTTGCCGCAGCGCTCGCAGGGACGAATCCGCTCCATCAGGCTCACCAGCTCCGCGCCCAGGCGCGGCGCGAGATCGCCGCCATCACCGATCAGGTGAAGCGCGAAGCGCTGGGCCGTCTTTTCACCCACGCCGGGTAGCCGCGCGAGCAGGTGTACCAAGCGCGAGAGCGCGTCCGGAATCATCAGGTCATCCCGGGGATGCGCAGTCCTCCGGTCACCTTGTCGTATTCGCTCTGCGCCAGCTTGTCCGCCGCCTCGAGGGCTGAGTTGATCGTCGCGACCACCGCATCGAGCGTCAGCTCCAAGCCCTCGCTGGCGACGAACGCCGGGTCGACTTCGATGCGCCTAACCCGACCTTCACAGGTCACCGTGACCTCGATCTTGTCGCCGAGTCCCTTGTGGGAGACTTCGTGGTCCTTCAGCTCTTTGCGACGGGCCTCCAGCTTGCGCTGCAGACGCGCGGCCTGCCGCATCATCTCTCCGCCGGCCATGCTCATTCCCGGCGCGCCCCGCGACTGCTTCTTCATGGCGTAGCGTTTTGCCGTTCGGCGCGCGCCGGAGCAAGGCCCGATGGGGGCTTTCACTCGTAGGGCAAGACTCGCTTCACCCGCGCGCCCAAAGTCCGCTCCGCGGCTTTCACCAAGGGGTGATTTTTTGCTCGATCGATGGCCTGCAGGCGTTCCCGTTCCCGACGCTCGGCTTCCAGCGTCGCCACCGTATGTAGCGGCGAGTCAGGCAGTTCGAACTGGAAGTCGAGCTCAGGCACGGCGCCAAACAGCTTCTCCGCGTAGGTCAGGATCGCGCTCTTCGACTCTTGAGAGTCTGCTCGGCCGCGAAACACCGTGTGCTTGTCGAAGCCGAGCACGATGCGCTCCTTACCAAGCTCGAGCAGGATCGCGTGGTTCAGCACCGCCGCGAGGTCTGCACGGTCGCCTCGCATGGGCGCCAGGAGGTTCGCCCAGGTCTTGAGCTTCTCGAGGTGTTCGGGCTCGGGCGGAGGCAGCTTGCGCGCCCTGGCAAGGATCTCCTCCAGATCCACGTCTGCCGCGTCCTTGGCGCGCTCCTTGGGAGGGGGAGGCGCCGAAGGCCGCTCAGCCTGCCGCAAATTTGGGGGTGAGGGAGCAGCAGGTCCGTCGCGCCGCCCCATGGCCGCGCCGCGGTTCTCGAACCGCGTGGGAGCGCTCCGGGGCGGCTCGGAGTAGGGCACTGGGGAGTCCTCGTAGCCGGGGGGAGCATGTGGGTGCTCCTCGTTGCCGCGGGGTAATGCGTGAGGGGTAGCGTCGGGCGGCGCCGCGCCGCGTTCGACTGGCGCCGCTACGCCCGCTTGCCCGGAGCCGGAAGCCGCAGGCTCGTCAGAGGTGCGCTCGACCGCCTGGGCCGCGACGGTATGCGCTTCGTTCGCACGGAGTACGCCTGCAGACTCGTGCTGCAGAGGTGCCGTCGGCTGGGCGCTTTCCGCTGCCCGGGTTTGCTGCTCAAGGGGCTGCGGCGGCGGTGCGGGCCGCTGCGGCGGCGCGGGCTGCTGCGGCGGTGACGGTGATCTTGGGGGTTCGTCGGCCCGCTCCGGTGTCGCGATCCCACTCGGACTGGGGCTACGTGGATCCCGATTACGCGGGCGGCTCGGCGCAGGCGCGCCTGGCCGCCGCTCGACGGCGCCGCCGCGCGGAGCAGCAGAGAGCCGCCGTTCGAGCGCGTGCAGGCGCTCGATCAAGTCATCGACCGGGAGCAACGCGGGGCGCCGGGCGAGGCGTACGAGGAGCATCTCGAGCGCCGCGCGAGGGGCCGCGCCGCGCACGACTTCATCGTATCCGCGCGAAAAGCCTTGGTGCAGGCGAATCAGATCATCCGCGTTGGCGCTCTCCGCGAGCTGCTTCACATCTCGCAGCTCTTCATCCGCGAGGTCCAGTAGCCCGCTGGGCTCCGGCACGACCTTGGTCACTACCAGGTCGCGCAACAGAGCTAGCAGGTCGCGGGTCACGTGGGCGATGTTGTTGCCGCGCTCGGCCAGGCTCGCGACGATTTCCAGGCAGCGCGCCGCGTCGCCTTCCACCAGCGCGCGCGCGATGTCGTGGAGCACCTGGTGGCTGGCGACTCCGAGCACTTCCGCGACGCTCTTCGCGGTCAGCTCCTGATCGCCAAACGCGATCACCTGATCCAAGAGGCTCATCGCGTCGCGCATCGAGCCGGCAGCCTCACGCGCGATGATTGACAACCCCGCGTCTTCCGCGGGGATCTGCTCGAGCCCGAGCACCTCGCGCAGGCGTTCGACGATAAGCTGTGAAGGGATGAGCTTGAAGTCGAAGCGCTGGACACGGCTGAGAATCGTGATCGGGACCTTGTGCACCTCGGTGGTCGCGAAGATGAACTTCACGTGGGGCGGCGGCTCCTCGAGCGTCTTCAGGAACGCGTTCCACGCGTTCGGCGAGAGCATGTGCACCTCGTCGACGATCACGATCTTGTAGCGGTCCCGCTGGGGCCGATACGGCAAGCTGTCCTGCAGGCGCCGCACCTCATCCACGCCGCTGTTGCTCGCGCCGTCGATCTCCAGCACGTCGACGTCTTTGCCGTCGGTGATTTCCAGACAGGCGGCGCACTTCAAGCACGGTGAAGCGGTGGGGCCAGGGTCCACACCCGGTTCGACGCTGCCGGGTTCGCGCATGCAGTTCAGCGCTTTGGCGAGGATGCGCGCAGACGTAGTCTTGCCGACGCCGCGAACGCCGGTGAACAGGAACGCGTGCGCGACCCGGCCACTCGCGATGGCGCCGGCCAACGTGCGCGCCACATGGTCTTGCCCCACGAGATCCGTGAAGCCCAGTGGGCGATACTTTCGGGCCAGCACCACGTAGCTCATCGCAGGGGGGGAGTAGCAGATCGCTCGTCGCGTCTCCAGCATGCGCTGTGCTGGAGTTCCCGCAGCGATCAGCTGATATGCTCCGCCGCGTGATCGGACGTTTGAATGGGCTTACGAGGCGCGCCCGCTACTCGAGCTTTCTCATCGCTGGCAGCAGCGCGTTGATGTTGGGCTGCGGGGCTGCAGCCGCGCCTGCAGATCCGCCGCCACCACCGCCAGCTGCAAGCGCAGCACCGCCCGCCACGCCGCCCAGCTCCAGCGCCGGCGCTGAAGAGGTCGCGCCCAGCCCGCCGCCTCCCGTACTCACAGAGCTCGAGCCTCACTTTGCGCCGAGCGCCGATCTGAATCTCGAGTTCGAGTTCCCCGTCGTCGGGCAGCTGATCCCGAGCGCAAAGGCTGCGAAGTACAAGATCCACTTGCAGCTCGACGGGCAACCCAAGGGGAAGCGTTATCGGGTTGCGCTTCGCCTCGACGACAACCAGCCACACGTCGTTGATCTGAAGTCTCCAGTCGAGCTTGGGTCACTGTTGGATGCGGACGCTGAACTCGGTCAAGGCGCCCATGTCCTGTTTGCCATAGCGCTGGATGAAGCTGGCGAACAGTGGCTGTCCAAGCCCGAGTGGTCGCGCGGGCCGAGTGCGATCGTGCGCTTCGGTATCGATTCCCGCGAAGTGACGGCCGGGCCGCTCGTGCGTGTGCTCTCCCCCAGCGGCACGTTCAACGGTGAAGCGTCGGTCAAAGACGCGCGGCTCAGCTTCACGGTCAATCCCCCGCTCGGTCGCGGCCCGGCGGCAGCAGCCCGCGTCGTCATCAGCGGGGAGCACGGGGAGAAGCTGGAACGCGTCGTGACGGAAGTGCGCGCGTTTGCGGTGTCCGGGCTGCAGAACGGAGACTATCGCTTCGAGGTGCAGCTGCTCGGTTCGGACGGCAAGCCGCTCGACACCCCCGGCGCCGTGGACGCCCAGACCATCACGGTGAACTTGGACGCTCCCAAGTAGTCGCCAAGCGCAGGAGTGCGCTTCAGGACCCGCTTGGATCGGCAGGAAAGCGTGTATGGTCAGTGGGAGGGGCAAGCGTCCCTCTGGCCTCGATGGATTCTCCCTTCCTGTGCGGCATGGCCCTCGCGTGGGCGTTGGCGAAGATCGCAGTCGGTGCGTTCTTCTTGCTCACCTACGCGTACCGTCGGCGCGAAGCGGAGTACCTGCTGTTTGGCCTGCTGTGCTTCGCCGTGGCGCTCGACTCCGCGGGGATCGCGCTCGCGTACCACACCTCTGACAAGGGCGAGTGGCTCACAGCCGCGCGCTTCGCCCACGCGGGCGCCATCGCAGCGGGCGCACTCAATCTCCACTTCGTGATGCGTTACACGCGCGTCGAGGGCAAGCGGCTGATTCAGATCGCCTACGCGCTCGCGGGGCTGTTCCTGATTTTGGACATCGGAAACTTCTGGTTCGAGCCTGGCACCGTTCAGGTGCTGCACTCAGAAGTCTTCGGTAACCCCGTGGTTCACGCCGTGGCTTCGCCCCGCCTGTTGCCGGCGGCATTCTACCTAGTGGTGGTCGCTGAGCTGATCGGTGGCTTCGTGATGCTTTTGCGTGCGTTCCTCGGCGGCCAACGCGAAGCCGGTTGGGTGATGGTCGGCAGCAGCGTGTTGGTGTTGGTTGCGACCAACGACATCCTGCTGATTACAGGCAAGTTTCCGAGCGTATATTTGGTTCCGCACGGATTCTTGGTTTACATCTTCGCGATCGCCACCACGCTACCTGCCCGCTATCAAACGGCGGAGAAGGAGCTCGCAGCAAAGACGGTCGATCTCGCCCATGCCACCCAGGAATTGAGAAACAGCTACGTCGAGCTGCAGGTCGTCCAGGACCAGCTCACCGGCAAGGAACAGCTGGCCCAAGTCGGCGAGCTGGCCGCCGCTATCGCCCACGAGGTGCGCAATCCGCTGGCGATCATCGTCAACGCCACTGCGAGCTTGCGGCGCCCTCAGCTGGCAGACGACGACCGCACCATGTTGCTCGGCATCGTGGAGGAAGAGGCAGGTCGCCTGAATCGTCTCGTCACCGACCTCTTGCGCTTCGCTCGGCCGGTGAAGGTGAATCGCTCTCCGGTCGCGATGGCCATCTTGCTGCAGCGCGCGGAGGCCCGCCTGCTCGAAGGCTTCGAGCTCGAACTCGAAATCAGCGACGACCCAGACGTCCAAACGGTGTGGGCCGACGCAGGGCTCTTGCCTCTGGTGTTCGAAAACCTCGTGTCCAACGCCTGCCAAGCCATGCGTGACGGTGGCAACGTGAAGATCTCAGCGAAGGTCGAGGAGCGCAGCGGCCGGCCCATGGTCAAGGTCACGATTTCCGACTCGGGGCATGGCATGGACGAAGACGTGATGAGTCGGGCAACCGATCCGTTCTTCACCACTCGGCCGAGCGGTACGGGACTCGGCTTGCCCATCGTTGACCGCATCGTGAAGGCGCACGGCGGAGAGTTGGAGATTGACAGTTCGCCCGGCGAGGGTACGGACATCAGCCTGTTCTTGCCGGTCGGAAAGCCCGACGACGACGAGGAAGAACTCCCTCCCCACCTGCAGAAGCTGATCGATGCTGCACGACGCAAAGCCTGAATCCGCCCCGAAGTCCCCTTCCGAGCCGTCGCCCAGCGCCGCCGCGCCCAGCGCGCTCGTCAGCGCCGGGCGCCAAACCTACGGGCGCTTTTGCACCACGCCCGAGCGGGCGAATCTACTCGACGCACCCTTCTTGAAATTACCTCGCGGAATTCGCAAGTGGCGCCTGAAGGAGTGGCAGGCAGTTCAGATCAGCACGCCGGAGCTGTTCATGAACCTCGCGCTCTTCGACGCGAAGATCATGAGTCTTGTCCAG
>JBFXBK010000138.1:0-20551 GCA_050183255.1 Polyangiaceae bacterium
GCTGCTCGATCTGTTGACCCGCGACCCCAAGGGCAAACAGCGAGCAGCGCGCCTCGCGCCCATCACCTTGCGGAAGCTCTCGGAGGAAACCCAGCTCATCGCGGATTACCGTGGGGCACCAGATCAGGCATTTGCAACCGGCACACCGCTCTACCAGGCCAAGCGCAACAAAACGCAAATCTACGGGCACCATTGCGGCGGCTTGCACTTCATGCAGGCCGCGCTGAGCCTAGAGGCGAGCATCAACGCAGCGCCCGCGAGCGTCGCGCCGGAGCTCGCTCGTCTGCTGCAGCGCCACGCGCTCGAGCGCGCAACCTACCCCGCCCTGGCGAACATGACCCAGGGAGTGCCCCTTACGCGCCTGCTCTGGGTCCAAGGGTTGAAGTTCTTCGGCCACACCGCCGAGACCCTCGGCCTCGCCCGAGAGCTCAAGCTCTACGACCCCACGACCAGCGAAGGCAAACGCCTCGATGCCGCGCTGCGCGCCCTCGTCTGGGACTTGAAGCGCGTGTTCGACGCGCTCGAGCAGGACGGCGCCTACCAGCAGCTCGACGCGATCAAGCGCGAACGCGTGCAGACCTACCTCGACTTGATCGGCGACGGTTGCCACGCGATGCGCGGCCTCACGCGCGCGCTGCCTGCCTTCACTCAGACCGAGAAGTAGCTCGCGCGCGCTGGCACGGAGACGATCTGCGACGTGCGCTGGCTGACCTCGAGGGGTCGTTCACCAGGTTCGAGCACCAACGCGCTCAGGCGGCCACCGTACACGCACGCGGAGTCGAGGCCCGTTGCGTGGGGGTGCAGCTGCAACCCGAGACGAGCGTTGTGCCCGAACACGACGTGGGTGTCGCCGGTGTAGCTCGCCGCCCAAGATTCCTCACGGAAACGATCACTCGGTTGCCTCTCTCCGGGCGCCTTCGCTTGCTCCCAGCTGCGCATGCGCGTCAGCACGTCCAGACGCTGCTTGGTTAGTTCCAGACGCGGGTCGATCCCAGCGTGCACCACCACAACGGCATGCTCGGGGAGCTCGAGGAACGGCGTCATGCGGTCGAGCACCTGCCAGTCGGCGGCGGACATGGACTCGTAGACCTCGGCGTGGCTTGGCCCCAGGTGGGGCGGCTTCTTGCGCCGTGCCCGGGCGTCCCGCACTTTGAGCAACCGGTCCTCGTGGTTGCCGAGCACGACTCGCGCCCCCAGCTCACGTACTTGACGGAGCACGCCAAGGGTGTCCGGACCGCGGGCCACGAGATCCCCCACGAAGACCCAGCGGGTCCCCGGTGCCGCGCCCACCAGCTTTCGCAGGGCCGCCAGCTCCTCGGAGCAACCGTGGACATCACCTACGATGACGGTGCGAGCTTCCATGTGTGCTGAAATCCAATGAAACTTTGAATCAATCCCCGGTGATTCCCGAAAGGTTCCGCGGTACGACCTGCACTCAGTGTGTCGGCTCTCTATGTCGTACACCTTCTCGCCCGCCAGGGCGAAACCGCTGCCCAGGGCATACCTGTGCTCAAGCAAGATGCAGGCAAGAGCCCGTTCTTGCAGCGGAAGGGGGCAGCATGATAGCCGTGCCGTGCTCACAACAAGAGAGCTCAGGGACTGACAGGAAGGTACTGAACCAGATGCGTAGCGCCGCTTCTCTCATCGCTCCTCGCTGCTCCGTCACCCCCCGTGGTGCATCGTGGCTCGTCACTCTCACCGCCCTGCTGGCGGCATCCGCCCTCACCGGCTGCGGTGGCGACGACAAGCCTTACGAGCCCCGGGGCGCGCCCAGCGGCGTCACCGCTTCGCTGCCCGCGGTGCCGAACGTCCCGCAAAAGCCCGTGAAGAACGGCGACGCATACACGATCTGGGGCGCGAGCTACTCGCTGCGCAGCCGCGTCCACAATGCTGACGTCTCGGACAAGCCCATCACCATCGAGGGCTACATCACCAAGACGAACCTCGGCGAGGCCCCCGAGTGCGCGGTTCACAAGACCGGCAAGGGCGATCCCGACGACTGCAAGCCCCCGGTCCCCGCGTTCTGGATCGGCGACACCAAGGACGCGAGCGAGAAGGACTCGATCAAGGTCATGGGCTGGGCGTCGAACTTCGCGAACATCTACGACGCCATCGAGCAGTACAAGAAGGACGACGCGGAGGAATACAAGGACGTGCGCTTCCAGGTCACGATCCCGAACCCCATCGTCGCCGCGGGCGCGAAGGTCAAGGTGACGGGCAACTACGGGACCACCTACACCCGTCACACCACGGGCACCGAAGCGGACCCGATCATGGGCGTGCTCACGATGGACAAGTTCGAGTACATCGAGAAGCCCGCGGAGCCCGGCACGCTCCCAGGGATGAAGAAGTAGCTGGCTGAAGGAGTAAGCGGGTACGAAGGCGTAGTCAGCCGCTCGTTTCTTGGGGGTGAGGCGCACTGGTCCTCCACCCGCGAACCACCTGAGCGACGCGACGCGCCTCGATTCGAGACGACGGGAGCCCAAACCGGCTCCCGTTGCGCGTTTTGTACCCAGTTCGGGGTCGAAACCGCGCGAAAGCGTTTGCCTTTCGCGTCGCCGACGCGGTGCCCCGTACTACGCTTCCGGCGCCGATGATCCGCCCCCTCGCCGCAGCCATCGACCCGCGCACGCCGCTGGGCCACGCGAAGCTGCGTCGCGTCTGGCGGGGCCCATGGCGCGCTCTTTGGCTGCTGAGCTGGGTGTGCGTGACCCTCGGCTGCGCGAAGTCTTATCCAGCAGGGCGCAGCGTGGTGGACGGCGTCGAGCTGCAGAACACCCAAGCCGTCGACGCGGACGACGTCTTGGATGGCCTCGCGACCGCCGAGAGTCCCCGCTTTCTGGGGATCTGGGAGGGCGTCGTCTTTGATTACGAGGTCTACGACAAAGACGTCTTGGCTCGCGATCTGAAGCGCATCGAGCGCTACTACCGAGCCCGCGGCTACTACGAGGCGAAGGTAAGCGCAGCGCGCGTGATCCCCACCGCGAACCGCCATGTCCGCGTGGAAATTCGAGTCGAAGAAGGCGACCCCGTCATCTTCAAGAACATCCAGATCAAGGGGCTCGAGGAGATCCCGGTCGACATCAGTGTCGAAGCCATCAAAGCCGTTCAGCTCAGGCAAAACGAGCGCTTCGACGAGGCGGATTTCGAAGCCACCAAGAAGGGCCTTGGTAAAGCGCTCGCAGATCGCGGCTACGCCTTCGTCGAGGTGGACGGCAAGGCGCAGGTAGACATCGCGAAGCACGAAGCCAACGCCACCTTCGTCGTCAAACCAGGCCCGTTGGCGATCTATGGCCCGATCAGCATTCAGGGTAATGGCGACCTACCCGAAGACAAGCTGCGCAACACCATCTCGCTCAAGCAGGGAGATCGCTACTCCCACGCGGATCTGGAGTCAGCTCAGGACGCGCTGATCGCCCTCGGCGTGTTCGCGACGGTGAACGTACGTCAGGACACCACGCACCCTGAGACTCGCCGCGTTCCCATCACCATCGTCGTTCAGCCGACTCAGCTGCGCACCCTGCGGCTCGGCGGCGGCCTGATCTTCGACTCCCTTCGCCTCTCGAATCACCTGCGCACGGGGTGGGAACACCGCAACTTCCTGGGAGGACTGCGCCGGTTCTCGATCGACGCGCAACCTGGCGTCGTCTACTTCCCGACTCGCGTCCCCAGCAGCGAATCCCCGATTCAGGGACCGACGCGCTTGCTCTTCGAGATGACCGTGCGGGCCGAGCTGAGCCAACCGTCGTTTATCGAAGGCCGTACGCGCGGCATCTTGAGCGCCGAGTTCCTCCGCTATCCGCTGCTGTACGAAGGCGAGACCGATGATCAGCAATCCAACATCGTTGGCTTCAACGAAGTGCGCGGGAGCGCCGCGTTGGAACGCGCGTTCTTTCGCCAACACTTCCTGGTCAAGCCTTCCTACAACATCCAGACGAGCTTCCCGTTCTCGTACAACCAAAAGCAGCTGCGTGACGGAGTCGATTCGGTGATCGTCTCGTTCCCCGAGCTGTTGTTCATGCTCGATTTCCGGGACAACGCGCTAGCGCCTCATAACGGAGCTGTGTTTCGCAGCACCATCCAGGTCGCGGGACACATCTTTGGTGGCGATGCTTCAGACGTGCGCGTGCGCCCAGAGCTCAATCTGTACAAAGCGCTCTCACGGCGCGTCGTTCTTGCCACCCGCACCACGCTCGGTTTCCTGTTTCCGTCCAACTACGAGTCGAGGATCACTACAGACGTCAATGATCCTGCGGCGATCCGCGACCAGCAAGTCCTGCTGTTTCGCGGCTTCTTCTCGGGTGGCCCGAGTTCCAATCGCGGCTACCCTTATCGAGGGGTTGGCCCCCACGGCGTCTTGGGCTTCCTGATCCCCAACGAAACTGACTGCATGTCGGATCCGCTTCCCACCCGCTGCACGCGTAAGCGTCCTCTCGGCGGCCTGACGCTGTGGGAGGCGTCTCTCGAGGTGCGCTTTGACATCGCAGGGGACTTCGCCGGTGCGCTGTTCCTCGACGGCTCTGACGTCACCACCGACGTCGCATCGATCCGCTTCGACTTCCCTCACCTGTCAGCTGGCCCCGGCTTGCGCTACCAGACCCCGGTGGGTCCAATCCGCGCGGATGTGGGCTATCGCTTGCCGTTCGCCCAGGAAATCGGCGCCGAGAACCCGCGTCCCGAGGAGGGCAACCCCGGCACCATCCTGGGCCTTCCAATCGCGATTCACCTCGGGCTTGGTGAGGCGTTCTGATGGCTCAGAGCGGAAAGACGCCCGAGCCCAGCGACGCTGGCCCAGCCAGCACGCCACCGGCAACACTCGGAGAGGCCAAGCGCCACGCCCAGGTCCCGGGCAATGGCCACGCCGACACCGACGCACTGGACGAAACGCTCACTGCGCCGCCGGAGCCGGGTCCCAGGCTCGCGGTGTCCGATTCGACGGCATTGCCCGAACCGACCCCTTCGCCTGATCCGATTGCACTGCGGAAACGCAAGATCTCCTCCCGCCCGCCCTCCAAGCGGCGCTCGGAGCGCCCTGCACCGGCTTCCAAGAACAAACCGGCCAAGGCCTTGCGTCGCATGCGACTGCGCAGCTGGCTCAGCGGGCTTGGAACCGGGCTCATCAGTAGCGTGCTCTTCACGGCCGCAACAGGCGCGGGCTTCTTGCTCCACGTCGATCTCCCCGCATCGCGCCGCGTCCTCGCCGAGACCATCGAGAAGAGCTACGCCGCCTCGATGCGGGGTCAGCTGCGCGTCGAAGGACTGCGCCACATCTCGCCGCAACGCCTGGAGATAGACACCCTGCGGTTGATCGACGCGAGCGGCCGCGAGGTGGTCACGCTGAGCGGCGTGCGTATCCGGGCGAACTTGGTCGACCTCGGCTGGGACGGAGTCTTTGGCGGTTCGAAGACGACGCTCGTGCTGAACCACATCCGCGCGGAACGGACTACGTGGCAAATCGTCCCCGACGCTGACGGCACGCCGAGCTTGGTCAACGCCATGAACGTGCGGCCGAGCAGCGAACCAAAGCAGCCGAGCACGTCAGCTCCCCGCTACATCCGCGTGTGGATCCCCACCATCGAGCTCGGGCAGAGCTATGTGCGCGGGAAGATCGGCGATCTGCCAACTGCCGAGGTCTCGCTCTCGAGCGCCCGCGGGTCGCTGCTGGCGACACCCAAAGGCCTCGCGATCGACGTCCAGCGTTTCGGCGCGACGCTGCGCGGCTTGCTCGGTGCCGACGCGGTAGGCACTGGCGACTTCCACATCCGCTCGCCGGGCGCCGTCTGGAGCAACTTCAACGGACAGCTCGGCGACGTACAAATCGGCGCCTTCTTCAAATCCCACGGCGGCGAGCTGGAGACCCGCATCGAGCTACCCCGCGCCGAGCCGGAGCCAGTGCGTGCGCTGTTCGCCGACTGGCCGCTCTACCAGCCCGTTACCGCACGGATTACTGCCAGCGGGAAGCTACCCAAGCTGCAGACCAAGGCCAACTTCAGCGTCGGGGAGGCCACCATCGAAGCGACCGGTCCCGTGCGTGTCGGCGGCGAGCTGGGCGCAAACCTCGACGTAAAGGCCAAGCACGTCGACCTTCGCGCTGTATGGCCCGATGCACCAGCGACCAGCATCGACGCCAGTACAACCTTGGAGATCTGGAACCGCAAGGGCGAGGTGGTGGTGGACGTCAACGGGTCGACCAAGGCCACGCAAATCGCCGGCATAGACATCCCCGTCGCCGACTGGAACGGCACAGCCGACAGCCATGGTTTCCGCGGGAAAACGAATATCCACGAGCCTGGCGTGCCAATTCGTGCCGATTTCGAGATTTCGCCTACAGGGCGTATCGACCTCGACGTACACGCTCGGCGCTTTGCACTCACGGACTCCCCTCGGCTCAGGCCCTACGTAAGAGGCTTCCTCGATGTCAGCGCGAAGGGCTCGATCGTCGACGGCCGCATCAACGCCGCCGTTTCCGCGACGGGTGACCACCTGACCGTGTCTGCAGTGCAGATCGGCACGGCGAAGCTCAACGGCACCCTCAGCGGCCCTCTGACCAAGCCGGAAGCGATCAGCGTTGTCTCCAAGGTCAGCGGCAGCGGCTTTCAATCCGCAGGCCTGTTCTTCGAGGAGTTCACGGGGCGCGCAACCGGCCTGATGTTGAAGCCAAAGCTGAAGGCCACGTTCTCCGGCGAGTTCCGACCGAAGGTCGTGGCAGAAGCCCAGCTCTCGCCACCGCTCAACGGGAGCAAGAAGACCACACTCAGCAAGCTCAAGGTCAGCATCGAGCGTGACGACACGAAGGTGATTGGTCACGCGACGAGCCTCGATATCATCGGCAAGCGCGTCGACCTGAAGAACCTGGTGGTCACCGGAGCGGGAGGAACGCTCGAGGGCTCCGCGTCGCTGAGGAATGACGAACTGCACGCGGACATTCGCGGAAACGGCGTGAACCTCTCGGCGTTCTCCCGCGCAATCGGTCTCCCCAGGGATACGCTAGAAGGCACGCTGAACGTCGACGCCAAGGTACTGCTCAAGGAAGATGCCTCGTCTGGCTATGTCTCCGTAGCCCTTGGACGCGGTAGCCTCATGGGCATCCAGGGCATCGACCTGATGGTGCGTTCTGACTTCGCCCAGAGCCGCGTGGAGGGCGGCGCGCAGATCATCGTCGCCGATTGGGGTGGCCTTCGCTCCACGTGGAAAGGCAGCGTCGACGGCGACCCGCTCTCGGCCACGGCTTGGAAGCGCGCGGTCGGTAAGCTCGACGTCAACGCAGATCAGCTCAACCTCGGCGGCCTCGAGGTCGGGCTCAGGAGCCAGGGCGTGGACGCGGTGCGAGGCAGAGCCGCCGTCAATCTGCAGGCCACCCGCAGCGATCCCGACAAGCTTCCGGAAGTCACCTTCATGGCGGGTACCCAGGGCCTCGAGGTTGACTTCCACACGGAAGGAAAGGACAAGCAGCGCACCGACTACAGCATCAAGGACATCGATCTCGCCACCAGCGGCAAGGCCGACGGGGACCGTGGTGAGACCCGCGCGTCCTTTGGCATCTACTACCGCGCGGAAGAGCTCGCGGTATTGAGTGGCAGCGTGGGGCTTGATTTCGAGCGACTCCTCAAGGCGAACTCCAAGCAAGCGCTCGGGATGCTGGCGAACGCTCCCATCGACGCTCGGCTCGCAGTACCGGACCGCGGCCTCGCGCAGCTCCCAGAACAGGTTCGCGTCAGCGGCTTCGACGGCAGCGTGGCGGCAGACGTGCGGTTTCGCGGCAGCGTCGCGGAGCCTGAGGTCGAAGCCGCAGTCTTTGCCTCCGGCATCAAACCAGAGAGCAGCCGGCTCGCTCAGCCGCTGGACGGCGTCGTCCGCGCCCACTACGCCGCAAAGACCGGCGACTTCGATGGCTCCGCGGAGGTCAAAGTGAAGGGGCGCCGCGTCGCCCTCGGCAAGAGTTCCGGCAACGCGAGCTGGGCAGACATCAAGGCTGGGCGCTCCGTCTCCGAGGACTGGTGGCAAGTGGGCGCCACGCTGAGGCTCGAGGATCTGCCCATCGAAGCGTTCCCGCCATTCTCCGACAACTACATCCAAGCAAAGCTGACCGGGAGCATGAGCGCTCAGCGCGCGAAGGGCAAAGCGCTCGTCGTCGCCAGCGTGCGCGTGAAAGACCCAGTGCTCGATCGAGTACGCCTCGGCCAGGGCTCGATTAGTTTCCGCTCGGATAATGAACGCGCCGACGCAACGCTCAAGCTAAGCGATGCGTCGGGCAACCTCGAGGCAAGTGTGCGCACAGGGCTCGAGTGGGTCGACCTGTTCCCCGCCCTCGACCAACGCGCGAGCGTGCGCGTAGACCTGAGCGCGACCAACTACGACGCCGTCGTGTTGCAACCATTCCTCGACCGCATGTTCACCCAGGTCAGCGGCCGCGTTGACGGTAAGTTCCACGCGATCCTGCGTCGCCAAGAGGCAGACCCCGAGCGTGAAGGTCCGGGCTGGACTGGTACCATCGACGGCTCGGCGAACGTGCGCGACGGTGTGCTTCAGATCACGACCTTGGGCCTCGAGCTCGAAGACGTGCGCTTTGGCGTCAACGCAAAGAGCGACGGCGTCGGGACCTCCATCGAGCTCTCCGGGTTGAAGGCCAAGGTGCGCTCTGACGTGGACAACGTCGAGGGTACATCGCGCTTCTACATGTCCGGCCTTGAGCTCAGCCGTGGCGCAGGCTGGCTGCGAATGGACTCCGTGCCGTTGCTCCTGGAAGGCGTGAACCAGGGCACCGGCACGGGCTATGCCACTTTCCGCATGGAGAAGATCCCCGAGGGCATGCGGCTCGAGCTCGACATCCCGCGCCTGGAGGCCCGCCTACCGCGTTCGTCCTCCCGCTCCGTCTACGACATCGACGACAACCCCGACATTCAGGTCGCCCAGCTGCTGCGCGAACCAAAGCGCAAGAGCGACGAGAAACCAACTCTCTGGCTCGTGCCCATCAAGCTGGGCCGTGAAGTGCGGGTGACCCGAAGTGACATGGAAGTCTACGTCCGCGGAGAGCCCACACTTCGCCTCGAAGCGAAGCCTTCCCTCGAAGGCTTCATCGAGCTCGTGCCAGGTGGACGCATCCCCGCGCTGGGGAAGGCATTCGTGATCGAGCGAGGCTTGATCAGCTTCGATACGGGAGACCCAACGGACCCCCACCTCAACGCGACCGCCTCTTGGCGTGCGGCGGACAACACCACCATCTATGTCGATGTCACGGGCACGCTGAAGCACGCGGAGCTCGGGCTTCGCAGCGATCCACCGCGACCGGAACCCGAGATCATCGCGTTGATGCTGGGCGGCGTCAGCACGACAGGTGACGACACCCAGCAGAGCGGCGCGGGCGCTGACAACACCGGCGGCGGAGGCACCGGGTCCGCGGCCGTGAACATCGGCGGCGGCGTGGCTGCTATCGGTCTGAACGAACTCCTCGCGGATACGCCGCTCGGTGGCGTCGAGCTACGCGCCGACGCCACCTCAAAGGCCGCCCCTTCGTACACTGCGGCATATCGCGCGAGCAGCAAGGTCTACTTCGAGGGCACCTATCAGGCAGCCGACAACAGCGGTATCGACGACACGGTGAAGGAAGGCTTCACGGGCACCGTCGACTATCGCTTCCTGCCGAACTGGTCCCTGCGCACCCAAATCGGCAACACCGGCACAGCCCTCGACCTGATTTGGCAGTACCGCTACTGAGGCGAGCCGACGCACGCCTCAGGGCTTGCGGGCGCTGGCGCAGCCAACGTTCAACGTCAGCTCGAACTTGCCTTCGGACCAGTACTTGTCGATCGCGTCATAGACGTAGCGGAGCGGCGCCGAGAGCTGATCGAGCTCCAGCGTTGCTTCGAACTCAGGCACCAGCATCAAGCGAGTGACTGGGTCCTCAGCGAAGGCGCGTCCGCTGTCGAAGCCCAGGTGCGTCTGTCGCACTTCGATGTCGATATCGTAGAGACCGGCCGCTTCAAGCTCCTCTTCGAGGGACTCCAGGCTCGGACGCGCTTCGCCCGCACCCTCGACGCGCTTGCCGAAATCCCCCTGATCGCTCTTCAGGGCGAACTCGCGGAACAGGTCATCGACCTCGATGAACGACCCGCGAAGGGGCAACGCCACCAGGGCTTGGCCGCCGGAGTAGAGCACTCGAGACAGCTCGCTGAAGAGCAGCGCGCGTTGATGAGCTGTAGCGGTCGGGTGCAGCAGCAGGCTGTGGGAGAACTCCGCGTCGTTTAGTTCCGTGGGGAATGTGGTTGCAATGCGGTATTCGAGGGTAGCCTCGGTGACCGTCGCCGCCTTGTTCCGCGCCAGCTCGATGGCCGGTTCGTTGGCGTCGATACCAACGATCACGCTGCCAGGCAGCTTCTCCACCAACTCCCGATCGGGATAGCCAGTGCGGCAGCCGATGTGTGCCATCCGCACCGGACCACCCGCCAGCAGCATCTCCTGCGCGAGATCCGCGAAGAGACCCAAGTAGCGGGGCACCACGAAGGTCTCGATGACCGCGGCGTCCGCTGGGCTGAGTGTGAGGGTACCGGCCACTTGGGGGTCAGGTATCAACCCTCGGCATCCGAATCAATGGACTGTCAGGCCTTGGCGTGCCCTTTTGCGACCAGGAGCAGCCTCCGGGAAGCATCTGCTGAGCTCGCGGGCTATACCAGCACCCAGGATGACTCCAGCAGCCGTCTGGTCAGCCGTGGCGGTCGCCGCGTTGAGCGCGTTTGGTGGCCTGGTGCCGCGTCCCAGCGCGGCAGCAGCGAGTGTGTCCCTCGCAGGCGCTCCCGAGGCGCTGCAGAGCCAGTGCCCGAGTGGAACGCTGCCAGACAACGCCGTCTGCATACCCGTCCCATCGCGCGACGACCCCGGCCTCCAGCCCCTAAGCGCTGAGCAGAATCGGCATCGAGACAAGCTGGGCAATTGGGTTGTCTACGACCAGGTCCCGCGACGCCCTGACCGTCCCGCAGACTACCGCAATTATCGCTTCCCCGTCCCGCCACTGAAGAGCCAGTCGTTGGTGCTGAGCGGATACGACCTTCACCTCCACGACGCAGACCAGCGCCGCGGCTCGAACCTCAAGGCGGTGGGTCACGGCGGCATCGATCTCGCGCAGCGCCGCAACACGGAGGTGCGCCTCGTGAACCTCGAGCATCAAGTCGGGGATGCCGATGTGGTGTTCGTCGGAGAGCTATTCGGCAACTCAGTGGTGACGCGGCACGCACTGCGAGAAGGCGGGCAGCTGCGGGAATACGTCGTGATCTACGGTCACCTCGCAGGTCCCGCACCGGGACTGAAGGCAGGAGACAACGTGCGCGAGGGGTCGTTGGTCGGGTTCGTCGGTGACTCCGGGAGCGCGGGTGACGTGCACTTGCACCTGGAGATCCGGCGTGTACGTCCCAAGGTGGACATCTCCCAGTTGGTTGGCTCCGCGATCACCAAGAGCTCCAACAGTGTGGTCTGCGATCCGCGCAACGTGCTGCCGCTCGCACAGTAGCCCGGCGGCGCTCGCGAGGTTCTGGCAGAAGCTGAGCTACGGCACCAGCTTGTAGCCGTAGCCGTATACCGTGAGGATATGCTCGGGCTGGTTTGGAGTCGCTTCGAGCTTCTTGCGCAGCTTCACCACGAAGTTATCGATGCTGCGATTCGTCGGGTTCGCTTCGACGCCCCAAATGCGCTCGAGGATCTCTTCGCGCTTCACCGGCTGTCCCTGGCGCTCGTAGAGCAACTTGAGCAGCTCCACTTCGTAAAAGCTGAGCTTCTCGGAGCTGCCGTCCTTCTCCAAGAGGTGTGCCGCGACGTGGACCGTCGTCTCCCCAATCTTGAAGCTGAGTAGCTCTGAAGGACGATTGAGACGGCGAAACAGCGCGCGGATCCGCGCTACCAGCTCCCCCACGCTGAACGGCTTCGTCACGTAGTCGTCCGCGCCCGAGTCGAGGCCACGGATCTTGTCGGCTTCTTGAGAGCGTGCCGTGAGCATCACGATCGGCACCGCGGGATCGCTGCGACGAATCGTCTCGCACACTTGGTAGCCGTTCATGTCCGGCAGCATCAAGTCGAGCAAGATGCAATCCGGGCGCTCGCTCTTGGCGGCATCGACGCCACCGCGACCATTGCTGCGACTCACCACGTCGAAGCCTTCGAAGCGCAACGCATCCTCGAGCCCGAGCACGATATGCGGCTCATCCTCGATGATCAGGATCTTGCGCTTGCCAGCACCCACGGCTGGCAACGCTTAACACTGTTCGCCCGCGCCTGAAACGCTGCAGCAGCAGCACGCGCGGAGCGAACGCGGCTCCCTGAATGCAAAAAGGCGGCGCGCCGTAGCGCACCGCCCTTTCGCTGGACCTCCGATGGGGAGTCGAGCCTAGCCTTGGCTCACTTCAGCGCGGTGACCGAGGTGTCCTCGAGCGAGGCGCCCTTGCACGCGATGAAGGTCGTTGCGCCACGGGCGGGGGTCTCCGCTTGGTCGCCGAAGAAGCGCAACACCTGACGCTGCGATGCGGGGCAGCGAGCGATCAGGTCGGGGTTGCCCTGAGCCTCGTCGACGTAGCACCAACCCGTAACCGCCGGAGCCACCTCATTGAGACACTGAGTCAGTTCACCACCGGTGAGCTGCAAGATCTCGCAGTACAGGTACTCATCGCAGCTGCGACCGGTGTCCTTGCCGCAAACACCCGTGCGAGTCAGCTCGGCCTTAACTGCCTTGATGACCGCGGGATCCGCGTCGGCGCGCCCAGCGCGTGAACAGCTGAGGTTCGCCACCTGCTCCGGTGGAACGGACTCGATGATCTTGCAGGGCACCTGCGCTGCGAGGTTCGGATCCGGGTTCTCGGAGTCGGGCTGCAGCTTACGCGGCAGGCACTTCTCGTTGAGCGCTTCCTTGAGGCGGTCGATGATCGCGGTCACCGCGGGACGGTAACCGTAGTCGACCGCTCCGCCTGCGAGGGTCTTCGGACAGATGGAGGCAATGATCGAGTTGTCGCCGTAGCCCTGCAGCGCGCTCAAGAGGCGGGTGCCAGGATAAGCCTTTGCCTTGTTCTGCTGTCCAACACCCGTGCAGAGCGGCTTGCCGGAGTCGATGTCGCGCTGGCTCTCGCAGTCGCACGCACCGCTGTCACACGGGTTCTCCGTGAGGTCGAAGATGCAGGCGTACTCGAGGTCCGTCGCTTCGCCGCTGGCGTTCGACGTGTCGTAGTCCCTGCCGTTCAAGCCGTTGTCACCGGGCAGCGTCGCGTTCGCGAACGTGTTCGTGCCGCTGCGCGGGAACGCCGTCTCGATCATGAAGGGATCGGTGGGGTTACGGAACTGGTGGCGCACGGTCACGTCCTGCGCCTCACAGCCACTGTCGCCACCGGCCACCGGGGTGCCGAGGATCGACTCCCAGCGGTTGAGCGCCGTGAGCTGCGGAGCGGTCAGGTACTTGAGCGAGCCGTCCGCGTTGGGACACGCATCTTCACCCAGCGCGTCGCAGGTCTCTTGCGTTGCCGCGAGGTCTTGCCACGGCACACCGACGATACCGGCGAAGAACACCAGCGACGCGTCGCGCGTCGGGCGACCCTCGCTCTTCAGATCCTTGTAGAGTGGATTGTCCTTCTTGACGGGATCGCAGCCGTTGTAGCCCACGGTGACCTGGATCTTGCTGAGCGCCTCGACGTAGCGGTCGATGGGGTACAGGAAGTCGATACCGGAGCGGCGCTTCTGGTCCCAGCAGCGCAGGTTCGGACTGTCGCCACCAAGCGGGGCGCCGGTGCACTCGTCCGCCTTGGCGGGGCAGCCGTCCTTCTGACCTTGAGCGCAGGAGTAGCAGCAGCTGGAGTTCGGGTCGCTCTCGCAGGTCTTCGTGGGGCGATAGCCGAACGCATCGACATCCGCGGCGAACCAGAACTGGCCTCCCTGCTGGATCGAGCAGTCATTCTCGTCGGTCAGCATGATGACCGCGAGCAGCGAGTCGGGACGCAGGAACTCTGTACGCTGGGCGATGAGCGCGTCGTCCGTACCCACCTTGCCAACACACGAATTGTTCGCGTCGTTGGCGTTGCAGGGCTGACGCTGCAAGCTCGCCGGCGGATCCGGATCCACGAGGAAGCGGTACCAGGCTTCGAGGGACGCCTCGTAACCACAGCCAGACTCGCCGGCGGCCGACACGTGGGACTGGAAGTCGTTGATCAGCTGACCCGAGTCGCCAGTGCCACCCCACGTCAGGAAGCCGTTGTCCCCGGCCAAGCCGGAGCGCACGGTACCCATCAAGCGACCCTGGTCGTCTTCCGGAGGCGTGTTCGCCGCACAACCAGAAACAGAGCCTGCACCGGCGTCGCCCAAGCTCGAGCTGATGACGCCGAGGTGGAAGTCCTTGATCGGACGGAACTCGCGCTCGAAGCCGCTTGGGCAGTCCGCGTCGGGAGCCGTCGGCTGGGTCGGTGCGAGGGCACCTGCGCCATCGACACAGAACGGATTGACCAGGCGGTTCACCAAGTCGGGGACCGCGTCCCGCAACACGGCTTGCTTGTCCGCCATCGACGCCGAGTTGTCGATCATGAACAGCAGGTCGATCTTGTCGACCGCGGTCTGGGTGATCTGGTCGACGAAGAGGTTCGACGTGTTCGGGTTGAGAGGGCTCACCGGACGATCGAGACAGCCCGCAGTGCTCGCGCTGCCGAGGCCAATCAGGGCCAGCCCACCCAGTCCCATGCGCAGGAAGCGCCCGAGGGGGCGACGGCGACGGGGACTGGAAGCAGTGTTTTCGTTTGGAAGCGTACTCATGAACCTCTTGGCTCCTGCTGATCTGGCTACTTCACGCTGTGTTGGATTTGGGCCCACTCTCCTTCGAGAGCGTCATAAGGCAGCCCCAAGCTGTGCAAAACACAGCCAGAATCCACACGTGGCGAGGCAGCCTAAGTGTTCGAGACCATTGCTGTCAACGACTGCTGAGGAGGCGAGCTGTACGCTCAGCCCCAGGTGTCTGATTCCGCTGCTAGTACACGACCGCGTGGATTCACTCGGTCGCTCGAGGCAGGTCCCCGACCGATTGATGGAACAACACCCGCAGCCCACGGTGCAGCCCACGTGCCAGCGTTAGACGCCGGACGTCGGTTGAATTGGCGGACCTCCCCCACCCCGCTCCGATCAGCCCCTCGATCCCGTCCCCAAGCGCGTTCCCTGGTGCTTTCGGTGGCTCCGAGAAGCGCTCGGCGCTTCTTTATTTTAGGGGGGAGAGGGCAGTCCCTGCGGGCGGCCGCCCGCCAGGTGCCAACTTAGTTGTCAGCAGCGTCAACCAAGTTGGCAGCTTCGGCGCCTGCAGGGGACACCCCGTTGTCGTCGCCGACTCCGACCTCCGCCTCGGCGGACACTGCATCCTCGGCGGACACTGCATCCTCGGCGGACACTGCATCCTCGGCGGACACTGCATCCTCGGCGGACACTGCATCCTCGTGCCCCAACACCTCCCGCAACGCCGCCAACTGCTTCTTCCCCACACCCCGCACTGCGAGCAGCTGCTGGTCGCTGGCTCGGCGAATGCGGGTCACGGAGCCAAAGGCAGCCAAGAGCGCCTTGCGCAGCACCGGGCCGACGCCGGGCACCTCATCGAGCTGCGAGCCGAGCCGGCGCTTCTTACCTAACTGCTTACGTCCCCGATTCGCGAAGCGGTGGGCCTCATCGCGCGCGTGGGCGAGCATGTAGAGTTCAGGACTGTTCGGCTTGAGCGCGACGGGGTTCTTCTGTCCCGGCAAGTACACGCGATCAACGACCTTCTCTTCACCCGGTCGCTCCCGCTCCTTCGCTAGCCCGACGATGGGTAGGCTGAATAGCCCCAAATCTTGGGCCGCGGTCAGGGCAACGCCCAGCTGGCCCTTGCCGCCGTCGACCACGAACAGATCCGGCAGGTCCCACTCGACTTCGCGAGCTGCCGAGGCGTGCTCCTGCTCCTGCTCCGGACTCTGCTCCGCCTCTTGCTCTGCAGCTTTTTTTCCTCGCAGAAATCGCCGACTCAGCACTTCGTACATCGCGCCATAGTCGTCACCTTCGGCAGCGAGGCGCACCTGGAAGCTGCGGTAGCGCGCTTTGTCCGGCTTCCCGTCCTTGAGCGCGACGATCGATCCGACGGTGTCGCGTCCGCCCAAATGGGAGATATCGCAGCACTCGATTCTCCGGGGCAGCGCGGGCAGCCGGAGGCGCTGCTGAATCCGGCCCAGGCGCTCCTCCATGTCCTCACCCGCGCGCTTCTTCTCCGTGAACGCGTGGCGAGCGTTGTCCATGGCGAGGTCCAGCAGCTGCTTGCGCGGGCCTCTCGCTGGCGCGAGCACCTGACAGCGGCGGGGTCGCTGGCCCTGGGCCTCGAGCACGAGACCGCGTCGCTCCGAGAGCCACTCGGCGGCACCTTCGGCGGCATCGGGTAGCAGCGGTACCAGCACTTCATCGGGGATCCAGGCGTTGGCAGGACCGTCTTCGGCGTAGTGATCGCGGAGGAAGGCAGCGACCAATTCGTCATCCGGGAGTTCGAGGCGAGGGTACGAAAACGTCGCCGCTTCGACGACGCGGCCTTTGCGGATGTAGAGCACCGCGAGCTCTACCAGGTCGCCCTCGCGGTAGAGCCCCATCACGTCCTGGTCACGATCGGTGACCACCACGACGCGCTGCTGCTGGCGTACGACGCTCACCGCGCGCAGCTGATCGCGATAGGTCGCGGCCAACTCGAACTGCATCGAGCGACTCGCGTCGTACATGCGCGACTCGAGTTCCTCGGATAGCTCGTCGTGACGATCCTCGAGAAACAGCGCGACCGACCTCACTTGCTGGGAGTAGTGCTCCTCGTCGATCGCGTGCACACAAGGCGCGGGACAACGCTTGATCTGATACTGCAGACACGGACGTTTCCGTGAGGCAAGCTCGCTATCGCTACACGTGCGCAGCTGAAAGTGTTTCTCGACGAGGTGTAGCGTACGCCGGGCTGCCGTTGCCGAGTGGAAAGGACCGAAATACCGCGCGCCGTCGTCACTCGGACGACGAACCAGCTCGAGGCGCGGCCAGCGCTGCCCGCCTTGGCTCTCGTTGCGCAGGTCCAAGCGCAGAGTCAGGTACTCCTTGTCGTCCCGCAGCTTCACGTTGAAGCGAGGCTGCCGCTCCTTGATCAGGCTGTTTTCGAGGATCGCAGCTTCTTTCTCGGTGGACGTGACGAAGGTCTCGAGATCGGCGACGCTCTTCAACAGCAGCGGGATGAAGGCGCGGAGGTCGCTGCTGCCCTCTTGAAAGTAGCTGCGTACCCGGGAGCGCAGGCTCTTGGCCTTGCCGACATACAGCGGCTTGCCCTTCTTGTCGCGGAAGACGTAGCAGCCAGGGCGAGCAGGCAGGGCGTCGAGCTTTTCTTGCACCAGCGAAGGCCAGGGATGAGACGCAGGCTCCGCGGTCGATTCGTGCTCTGCAGCTTGGTCGTCCATGATTTCTACGCTCGATTCGCGTCGCGCTTCGCGGCGGACGTCGAGGCTCGGAGGGCGAAAACCCTCCTACGCTGCGCCCGGGGGCACGAGTTTCTAGCACGCTCATACCGTTGTGATCAGCGCTGCTTGCTTGACGGATCGCGGAGCCGTTTTCAAGATGCGCACGCTCATGCGCATCGCCGGTCGCGACATCCCCAACGCCGCAGTGAAGACCGCGCTCAGCCTCGGAATTGCGCTGATCGCGGGGCTTGCGATCGGTCTGTTGCTCACGCCCAAGGGTCCGCCCCCCGACGACCTCAAGGAGCAGGCGCCCGAGGTGTGGCTGCTTGGCAAGCCGTTGCCCCTGGACGATCAAGCGACGTCGCGGGCCGTGGAGCGCGTGCGTAGCTACGTCGCGCGGCGATTCGCTCTGGAGATCGGCGGCGAGGACCCGAAGCGCATTCAACCGGGGCGCCTGGGAGTCGAGATCGACAAGGTTCGGCTATCGGAGCTGGTACGCGACGCACAGGACCCAACCAGTCCCATGCGGCGCGTTTGGCGCAATGGGGACCGGACCCGCCGCATCGACCTTCCCGTACCCATCGTGATCGACGCAGACTCGGCACTGCCCACGTTGCTCTCGCTCAAAGGCGAGCTCGATAGGCTACCGGTCGACGCCCGCCTGGATCTGGAGAAGCGGGTGATGGTGCCTGAGGTCATGGGTCGGCAGCTCGACGTCGACTTGACCCTTGTTTCTTTCCGTACGGCTCTGCTCAGAGGTGAGGACCGCGCCCAAGTGGTCTTCGAAGAGCAGCGCCCGCGGCGCGTGAGCAAGGAGCTCGAGGGTGTAGCCTTCGATCATGTGCTGGGCGCCTTCGAGACACCCTACGATCGCTCCCAGCGCTCGCAGGAGCGCACGTTCAACCTGCGGCTCGCGGCTTCTCGCCTGGACGGACACGTGCTCATGCCGGGTGAAGTATTCGACTTCAACGACGTTGTGGGCCCCAGAGACGAGGCGGCGGGCTACAAGGTCGCCGCCGTGATCGCGCAAGGCGAGTTGGTCGATGGCATCGGTGGCGGCACCTGTCAGATCTCCGGCACGCTGCACGGGGCTGCGTTTTTCGCAGGGCTCGACGTGGCCGAGCGCTACCCGCACACGCGCCCCAGCTCGTACATCAAGATGGGCATGGACGCGACGGTGGTCTACCCGACCATCAACTTCCGCCTGAAGAACAACCAGAGCTTCCCCGTGGTGCTGCACGAGACCGTCCGCGGAGGGAAAGTCCGCGCGGAAATTCTTGGCCCGGCACCGGCCAAGACCGTGACCCTGATCCGACGGGTGCTCGCGTCCATCCCCTACGACGAAGTGGAGCGGCCCGATCCAAGCCTGAAGACGGGCGTTCGGGTGCTCGCGCAGCGCGGGGTCCCGGGGTTTAGGCTGCGTCGCTACCGTGTGACGCGAGACGGCCCCCACGCCGTGCGTGAACGCTGGGACGAAACCTACCCGCCGACCCAGCAGATCATCCGCGTGGGCAGCAGCAGCGACGGCAAAGAGAAGGCCAACGACGATCCCCACGGCGAGTACCTGGCGGACGAGCTGCTGGTGATCACGAAGAGCGTCGACGAGAAGGACCCCAAGCAAGTCGAGTTCCGAGAGAACCGCGAGAAGGGCAAATACGGGGAACCCGGCTGGACGAAAGAGGCTGGGATGCCCATCTACGAGCATCACAGCGGCAAAGCCGAGGAGTAGCCCGGAAACCCAGTGCGATTCGAGGCACCGCCGCCAGGCCAAAGAATGGCTGCAAAGCCTGGCGCTTTTGGTTAGCCTCCCACCATGACGCGCTCGTCCTTGTTGTTCGTGCTCCTGTGCTCTCCCTTGGCCATCGCTTGCGGCGGTGGCGCAGTTGCGAGCGTTCCCAACATCGAGCCGGTGTACGCACCGATGCCCGAGAGTAACGACCTCGACGACGAACAGATCGAAGAGGACGAGGAAGACGCGGAACCCGCGCCCGCAGCGAAGCCTGCTGACGGAGGCGACGAGGACGACGCTGACGACAAGGACGACGCTGACGACGACGACGACAAGACTGACGCAAAGGACGCCAAAGACGCCAAGCCAGGCAAGGCTGATCCTAAGGCTCAGCCGAAGGCGGACGCCAAGGCGCCCGCGAAGACCCCCGCCAAGAAGTAGCGCTGGCCCGCGCTGTTGCTGCTGGGCTCGCCGAGGAGCGGGCCGTAAACCTGAAGCATGTGGGCAATCCGTGAGCGGCTCTACCTCGGGGACTACGCCTCCGGCGTAGCTGCGCTCGCTGGTGTGCGTCGCCCGCTCCCGACGGGCGAGCCGGCACCGTTCGCGGGCGTCGTTTCACTCTGTCCCATGCCCCTGTTCCCCGAGGATACGATCCCCGGTCCCGAGGCCGAGGAAACCGAGTGGCTCGAGCTACCCATCGCTGACGGTGGCAACGGGGAAGCGGAGTTCGAAGCCGCGCTACGGGTAGCTGAACGCTTCGCGCGGCGGCGGCGAGCCGTCGGAAACGTCCTGATTCACTGCGCCGCGGGCATGAGCCGCAGTGTCAGTGTGGTCGCCGCGCTGCTGTGCGCGGAGGGCCTGGCTCCGGAACAGGCCTTTCTCGAAGTCGCGCACGCCAAAGCCAAAGCGTCTCGCGCCCGAACCCACGATCCGTTGAGCTTGATCGAGCCAGCTGCGGAGTTCAGACGCGTTCTGGAGCGGCTATACGGTCGGAAGTCCCCGAGATAGTGATCGAATCCGGGGTAACCCTTGACGGATCTGGTGCCCCTGAGTGAAAACCACACGGCCGAACGTGGGGCCGACGGCAAGCAGTAGAGCTTACCGCTTTCGACGAGTGATCAATCTAAGGGGAACATGTCAGCTTCAGATGAGTCGAGCACGCCGGGTGGCGTTAGCGCGCAGCCCGAAATCAACGAGTCGGCACCCCGCGCCGTGGACTGGGACAACCCCCGCGTGGCCTCGATCCTCGCCGCGGCCGCGAAGTGTTTCGCGCGGAAAGGCTTCAGCGCCACGACGCTCGCGGAGATCGGCAAGGAGCTCGGGCTTCGCAAGAGCATCGTCCACTACTACTTCGCGAGCAAGGCAGCGCTGATCCACGAAGTTC
>JBFXBK010000139.1:0-20547 GCA_050183255.1 Polyangiaceae bacterium
CACCTGGCTCGGCGCGATGGCCGCTGGGCGCTACGCCTTCAACTCGACGTGGGGCATCGCGCTCCGGGGTGAGTATTTCAAAGCCTACGGTGAAGATCAGGGCGACTTGCCAGCACTCTCGAGCGACTACTACCCATTCGGCGTCCCTGACCTGGCGATTGGTACCGGCACCCTCACCCTCGACTTCAAACCCACCGACAATCTAATTATCCGCCTGGAAAATCGCGGAGATTTCGCCCTGGACGCACACTCCTCGGTGAGCGACGACGCGAAGAAGATCTTCCCGAAGAAGCAGCGCGAGACCGCGGATAGTCAGATCACGACCACCCTGGGGGTGGTCGTGACGACGAACTGACCTGACGCATCGGCAACGCGCGCGCCGATGCAGCGCTGCGTGGGGCGCTAGACGCGGCGTCGACCTCAGCCGACGCGGGGTTGAGGTCGACGAGGGCGAGTTACCTCCGCGCCGGTAGGCGAGTCAGCTTGGCGACTCCGCAAGGATCCAACTCGGCACCCGCTCGAAATCCGTGTCCTTGCGCAGGAAGGCATCGGCGCCGAGGGCGAAACACTGGTTTCGCACCTCCGGGTCGGGGTCCGCCGTGAGCATTACCACGCGGCAGCGCAACAGAGATGAGCGAATGGACTTCAGCACGTCGATTCCGCTCGTGCCGGGCATGCTGACATCGAGCACCACGACATCCGGCTTGAGCTCCGCGAGGGCTTTGATTGCGCTCGACCCGTCATGGAATACCGCGACCACGTCGACACCCGCTGCCTCGAGCACGCGCCGCATGCGCTGGACGACTGGAGGGAAGTCGTCCACCAGCACGACCCTCACGCGCTGGTCTAGGGCGTTCATCGCACGAATCTACAGCCGTAACCGAAGAGCGCTGTCGGGCCTACGCTATTTCTGTGTCAGGAAATCCCTGACCTCGCCGACCCTACTCCACCAACTTGTGATGCACGGCGTAGCGCGCCATGTCGACGTAGCTCTGCAGCGCCGTCTTCTCCCGGATGCGCGCGATATACGTAGCCACGGTCTTGTCGCTCAACGCGAGATCCGTCGCGATCTCCTTCACGCTTCGGCCTGAGGCTATCGCGCAGAAGATTTCCAGCTCTCGTCTGGAGAGACGTTGATGGACCAGAGGCGCTGGCGGTGCCGCAAGGTGGGCCGCCACTTCCGCTGCGTTCTCGGGGTGCAGGTAGCGTCCTTCGCGGACCACTTGGTCAATGGCCAGCAAGAGCTCGGTCGCGGCGCGATGCTTGTGGATCAGCCCGTTCGCGCCGCCACCCATGAGCTGGAAGACGTACTCGAGTTCGGTGGCCGCGGTCAGAATCAACACCGGCAACTTCGGGTGATCGGCGCGGATGTCCGCCAGAAGATCCAGGATATCTGGGCCTGGCATCCTCACGTCGAGAAGCAGCAAGTCCCAATCTCCCCGCGGAAGTAAAGCGAGCACAGCCAGCCCGTCGGCGGCCTCCACCACCTCGGAGCCGGAGTAGGCCTCGAGCAACAGCTCGCGGATCCCACGCCTGGTGATCTCGTGATCATCCGCGACCAAGACTCGCTTCATGATAGTTCACCGCCGGACCGAGGGACCCGCACGACGACGACGGTACCCGAAGGCACTGCTTTGGAGAATTGGATCTCACCGCCTAGCGCCGCGGCCCGCTCACGCACGCCCAGCAGGCCCAGCGCGGCGATCCCTGTCGCTCGCTCAGCCTTCATACCTAGTCCATCGTCCGCCACCCGCAGCTCGAACTCCCCGTCGACCTCTTTGAAGAGCAGTTCCACGGACGACGCACGCGCGTGACGCGCGACGTTGGTCAACAGCTCCTGCAGGATCCGGAAGAGCTGCGTCGCGACTAGGGGCGGCACGCTGACATCTTCGACTCGTGCCGTTACACGCAGCCCAGTTCGCGCCTCGAAGCGGCGAGCTTCGTCTCGCATAGCTGGGACTAGGCCGAGGGCGTCCAACACAGAGGGCCTCAGCTCGAGGGCGACCTTCTGCACCGCAGTGATCGTGTCATCTACCAGGCTGTCCGCCTGGGTCAGGCGCTCTGCCACGCCCTCCCCGGTGTTCGCAACGTGGTGCCTAACCCAAGCCAGATCGAGCTTCAGGCACGTCAGAAGCTGGCCCAGCTCATCATGGACTTCGCGAGAAATCCGCGTCCGCTCTTCCTCTCGCAGGTCGTTCATGCGCCGGGTGAGGGCACGCATTTGCTCCGCCCGCTGGCGAAGAGCGTCGTGGCTCTCAACCAGCGCTTCGTCGCGACGCCGATCCTCGGTGACGTCTCGCGCGATCGTAGCCGTCCCTGTTTGATTCCCCGCGGCATCGAACAGGGGGCACCCAACGACGGACAGATTGACTAGGCTGCCATCGCGGCGCCGGCGGACGATCTCCCGAGGCTTCGCCAGCCACGCGGCGCTGCCGGTCAGGCTCTCCCGTTGCACCCGTGTGGACGCAGCATCGGCGGGACGCGCAAGCTCCATGAGATCCCCCCCCAGAGCCTCGGCTTCGCTGAAGCCAAAGATGCGCTCTGCCCCGCTGTTCCAGCTTAGAATCGTGCCACGTGCAGTCACACTCACGATGGCGTCAGGAGAGGCGTTCACGATCGCTGCCAGGCGTTCGCTGACGGCAGTCGCTCGCCGCCGAGCGTCCTCCATTTGCGCGCGGGTCATCGCGTACGCAATGGCTCGCCGCAGCGCGTCCAGCTCGAGATTGTCTTTGGGCAGGTAGTCCTGCGCACCAGCTTGAATGCACTTCAGCGCCTGAGCATGATCATTGCGCCCCGTGAGCACGACGATGGGCACCTGATACTCGGCGAGGATCCCTTCGACGCCTTCCACCCCCTGAGCATCAGGCAGCCCGAGATCGAGCAGAACGATCCGCACACGACGACTACGCAACAGCTGGAGCGTCTGCGAGAGATCGCTCGCCTTGATCACGGACTCGGACCGAACACCCAGCTCGAACAGCTGCTCGCAGATGAGTACCAGATCGCCGTCGTTGTCATCCACGACCAGTAGGGGATGGCTCGACGACAGTTGACTGAGCGGATCCTCAGCCGGCGCGCTGATGAGGTCTCGGGCAGGCATGGGGGTGCCGCTTCGGTATCCCACCCGCAGTCAGCAATCGCAATCGCTTGCGACGAGGCTCCGCAGCAATTGCAGCCTACGCAGTAAGCTAGCGCAGAATACCGATAGCCTTGGCCGCGATCACCACGTCGGGGTGGCTGCCGTGCTTCTTCATCAAGGCCGCAACGTAGCCCTTGGCGCGCTTGTCTCCAGAAGCAGCCAGCGCGCGTGCCGCCAACAAACGCACGGGCAGCGGCGCCACATCCGGAGGCTCGTCCAAGGTGCTCAGCTTCGCTGCGGCGAGGGTAGCTTTCCCGTCCTCGGCATCGATCAGCGCCTTCAGCCAGTCGTTCATCGGACCGAGCAGCGTCGGGTACCGCGCGGCAAGATTGCGCGCGCCATCGGCGTCCTTGGCGGCCAGGAAGTCGTAGCAGCGTTCGAGCAGCGCGGGCACCGTTGCGCCTTCGGCTTTGCCTGCGGCTTCTGCGGCTTCCTTCGCCTGGCCTTGGTAGCGCAGTAGGCGAGCTTTTCGCAGCGCTTGCGCGGCGGTCAGCGAGTCCCAGTCCTTGGTGAGCTCTTGTGCCAGCTCCAGCTTGCCGTTGTCGAGCGCGTAGTCGACGGCTACCAGGTTCCCCCAGATGGCCTGGGGCTGAGCCAGCTCCTTGAGCTGCTCATCTGGCGGGATTGGTTCCCCGCGGAGACGAGCAAGCCCCGTCTGCAGCCCCTTGAGTGTGGTGCCGCCCTTGGCTTCATCGCCAAACGTGCTGAGCGCGGCGCTCAGCTCGCCCTCGTCGAGGGTCTCGTAGCCGATCACGGCGCGCACCACGGCGACCTCGGAGGACTTGGGGTCCAGCGTCTCGATCGCCTTCTTTGCCTCGTCGAGGCGCCCCCCGAGGAGCGCGACCCGTGCCGCCAGAGCGCGCGCCCGAGGATAGATAGCGCTGAACTTCAAGGCCCGCAGCGCCGCCTTGCGCGCCAGCTCCTCATCACCATTCCGCACGGCAACAAATCCGAGCCACGTGGCGATCGCGGGACCGCGGCTGATTCCGATGGCGCTCTTCAGCTTCTCCCGTGAGTCCTTCGGGTCCTGAGAGGTCAGCGAGTCAACCAACAGCGGGATCGAGCGCAGCGAGGCCGGAAGCCGATCACGCTCGTCTTCGCTGAGCTTCGCCTTGGCTGGCAAATCCCCTTCGGCGCCCTCGGCGACCCAGCGCAAGGCGACGATGGCCTTGCCGGAAGGGCGATCGTCGAGACGCTTGAGCGCCTCGTCCACCACCGGCTTGGCTCGCTCGGGCCCAAGCTCGATCAACGCCAACGTCGACAAGAAGACCTGCGCCGGAATCAAATCGGGGTCGAGCTTGACCGCTGCCTGATAGCGCTCGAAGGCACGGTTGTCTCCCGCGAGGTCGAGGGCTGCCCCAGCGGTCAGCTGGTACATCGGGTCCTGAGCGACCTTCTTGTCCCACTTGCTGAGCAGTGCGGCGGCGCCTGCCAAGTCGCCTTCCGCCATGAACGACGCCACCTGACCAAACGCCAGCTGCTCCTCGGGCACCTCGACGCTGCGCGCGCGGTGGATAGCGGCGTCGATACCCGGCGCCTCGCCCGGGCCCATCAGCGCATTCAACACGCGGTTCTCGAGCCACAGGCGCGCAGCCTTTTGGTTCCGCGAATCGAGCTCGAAGACCGCGTTGAGTTTGCCGTCGGAAGCGGCAAGGTCATCCAGCTTGCCGTCGTGGAGCATGCTGCTGACCTCGGCCGTCAGCGCCTCGGCCTGGGCTACCTTCTGCGCGCGTACCTTCTGGGTGTAGACGAAGCCGCCGCTGCCTCCGACGCCAACCAGGAACGCCAGGATCGCGAGCGTCCAGACGCCACGGCTCTTTTCCTTTGGGGGCCGCTCCCAAGCGGGCGGTGCACCGCCTCCCTTTTCGTACACACCGACCAGCGCGAGGTGCTCGAGCACGTGCTCGGCGGTGACGCTCGCTGAGTCATCGATCTCGACCTGCAGTGCCGCGCGTCCGGGGATCGTCGGCTCATGTCGCCGCGGGTCGGGGACGAACGGCGCTGGCGAAGCAGTGGGCGCCGGAGCCTGGGCCAACGCGGGCACTTGGGGCGCTAGCTGTGCGCGCATCGCAGGCGACAGCTCGAGCGTGGGTTGACCGTCGCTCAACGAGTGCATGCCATTTCCGCCGGGTAAATCGACGGGCGGCAGCGGAGCAGGCGTTGGCTGAGCGGGCCTTGGAGAGTGGGCTTCGACCGACTGTGCGGCGCCGCCCAGCGCGCTGAGCCCCGGCAGCGGCGGCGGCGTGCTCTTCGGTAGTGGTGGAGGTGTGCTCTTTGGGGGCGCCGCGGGCTCGAAGAAGCCGGGGAGCGGCGGCGGCGCCGACAGCGGCCGCAGACCTGGCGCCTTGGCGGCATGCGCGGCAGCTGCGGCTGAGCTCACCCCCAGACCCGCGGGCACCTTCGGGGCCTTGGGCAGTGCATCCGGAGGCGAAGCAACCGGCGCCCGAGCTACTGGGTGCGCCGAAGGGTGTTTGTCGAGCTGCCAGTTGGCGGCCGAGTCCATCACCGTGGTCGGGTCGTCGAAGCTCAGGGCGTTTCCTCGAGGATTTGTGACCTCGTCGCTGAGGCTGCCCGCGCGCGGCGTGACCGTAGGTGGCGGAATCGAGTTCTTCTTCGGCAGTGTGCGCGCGACCTCAGCGGCGACCGCCTGAATGCCCACGCGCTTCTGCAACGCGACGTAGACAGTGGCGCGTTCATGCCAGAGCTGAGTGTCAGCGTCCTGGCTGCCGAGCTGAATCGCGCGAGCCAGCACCTTCTCGGCGCGCATCGCGTCACCTCGACGCAGCAGCACCTCACCCAAGTAGCGGAAAGCACGCGCGTCCCGTCCGTCCGCCTTGCCCGCGCTCACCAGCGCCGCTTGCGCCTCGGGCAGCAACTGCGAGTCGAGGAACATGCGACCAACGGCCAACATCACCTGAGGATCGTCGAGGTGCCACGTCTGAGCGTTGGTCCCGACCTCTCGAATGAGATCCTCCATCCCCGCGGTAGTGCTCAGGAAGGAGCACAGGGCGACCGTCGCATCCGCGTCGGGGTTGGCTCGCCACTTTCCAATCAACTCATCGACGGCACCCATCGCCGCCAGCATACCCACGTCGGCGCGTACTAGAAAAGCTGGGCGATCAGTTGGGGGCTGAGCCACTCACGCGTGGGCGGAAACCTACACGCAACGAAAACCGCTTCCGGCGGCGGGCCAGCGACGGATCGGCCGGCTCGGGTGCGGCAAGATCTGCGTGTGGGGTTTTCGTCGCTGCCGCTCGCGTGCTAGAGGCACGCGCGAAAGCGCAGTCGAGCTGAAGCGCCCCCGCGGTGCGCTTCGGTAAGCGGCGCGGTTTCTTCCCCCCAATCTCACGCCAGATGTGGCGCGATTGGGGACCTGGTCGGCTCAGAAGCCGGCGCGCCTGAAAAATCTCCTCAAACGCGCGTCCCCGTGACGCGGAGAGCGAAGGTCGAGCCATGTGCGGTGTATTCGGCATCTACGGCCACGGTGAAGCGGCAAACCTCACCTACCTCGGCCTTCATGCGCTCCAGCACCGAGGCCAGGAGAGCGCTGGCATCGTCACCACGGACGGTAAGCAACTCTTCGCCCATCGCGCGATGGGACACGTCATCGACGTCTTCCCCCAAGAGCAACTGGCGCGGCTGCAGGGGCATACGGCTATCGGTCACGTCCGCTACTCCACCGCAGGCGGCTCGTTCCTGAAGAACGCGCAGCCCATCGCCGTCGAGTACTCTCGCGGCTCCATCGCGATCGGACACAACGGCAACCTCACCAACGCCGAACGGCTGAGGGAGAAGCTCGAGGCTCAAGGTTCGATCTTTCAGAGCGCGAGCGACACCGAGGTGATCGTCCACCTGGTGGCGAAGAGCACCCAGCGCGCGGTCGAAGATCGCGTCGCCGACGCGTTGAACCAAGTGGAGGGAGCCTTCTCACTGCTCGCGCTGAGCCCCGACACACTGGTGGCGGTGCGTGATCCGCGCGGAATTCGCCCGCTATGCCTCGGCATCGTGCCCGGTCGCCCGAACGCCCACGTGGTGGCCAGCGAGAGCACCAGCTTCGACCTGATCGGGGCCGAGTTCGTGCGCGAGATCGAGCCCGGCGAGATGATCGTCGTCAACTCGAGCGGACTGCACAGCTCACGCCCATTCGACAAAGTGGCGCGCAAGCTCTGCATCTTCGAGTACGTGTACTTCGCGCGCCCGGACTCCACCATCGACGGCATCAGCGTCTACGAGGCGCGCAAGAACCTCGGGCGCAAGCTCGCGATGGAGCACCCCGTCGAGGCCGACGTGGTGATCCCGGTGCCCGACTCGGGCGTTCCAGCAACCATCGGCTACGCAGAGCAGGCAGGGTTGCCCTTCGAAATGGGCTTGGTTCGCAGCCACTACATCGGCCGTACGTTCATCGAACCCGAGCAGCGCATTCGCCACTTCGGCGTGAAGCTCAAGCTGAACGCAATTTCCCGTACGCTAAAAGGCAAGCGCGTCGTCGTCGTCGACGACTCGATCGTGCGCGGCACCACCAGCCGCAAGATCGTCAAGATGTTGCGAGATGCCGGCGCCCGCGAAGTGCACTTCCGCATCTCGAGTCCGCCGAACAAGTGGCCTTGCTACTACGGCATCGACACACCTACCCGCGGGGAACTGATCGCCTCGAACCACACCATCGAGGAAATCAACAGCTACATCACCACGGACAGCCTGGCTTACCTCTCACTCGACGGCATGGTTTCCGCGGTGATGGCCTCCCGTCACGGAGAGGGCGCGGCCCCACTCAAGACCGGGGACTCGGCGCGGCGCCTGCCTATCGCCCCCGCAGTCGAAGCCGACCATCAGACCTTCTGCCACGCGTGCTGGAGCGGGGATTACCCCATCGAGTTCCGCGGCGAGCCCGCAGCACGTCAGATGCGCCTGCTCGAAGCCTGAATTTCGCAGCGAACGCCCGCGATCCGCGCCTGCCTCCAGCAGCGTGAGGGTCGCGGACGCCTGGGATTTTGGGGGTGAGGGCACGAGTCTTCACGCGCTCTTGAAGCGCACGAAACTGCGTCAACAGCGAAGGCTTTTTGCGGCTGACTTCAGAGTGCCCAATCCGGGCTCGCTCTGCTAAGCACTCTGCAAAGCCTCCAATGGAGGCCAGGAACACCGACCCGCGCGCCGCGCGCGCCGCGAACCAGCAGCAGTTATTGGAATGCTCGACACGCCGCCTGACCGCGTTTCCGTTTACGAAGTCTCCCCGCGCGACGGGTTGCAAAACGAGGCTTCGCCGATCTCTACCGAAGCCAAGCAGCGCTTGGTCGAGGCGCTGGTCAAAGCAGGCCTGACGCGAGTCGAGGTATCGAGCTTCGTTTCCCCCCGCTGGATCCCCCAGCTGGCAGACGCAGAAGAGCTCCTCGGCTTGCTCAAGGCGCCCGAGGGCGTGACGTTCAGCGCGCTCTGCCCCAACGCCCGCGGATTCGAGCGGGCGAAGGCGTGTGGCTTGAAGGAAATCGCCGTCTTCATGTCGTCGAGCGAGACGCACAACCAGAAGAACACGAACAAGTCGACGGAGGCGTCGCTGCGGGTGTTCCGGGAGGTCGTACCACCCGCGCTCGAAGCGGGCATGCAGGTTCGCGCGTACGTATCCACCGTGTGGGGCTGCCCCTATGAGGGCGACGTGGACCCTCAGCGCTCGCTGGACATCACCCGCTCGCTGCTCGAGATGGGCTGCTATCAGGTTTCATTGGGCGACACGATCGGCGTCGGCACGCCCATCCAGACCCGCGAGTTGGGCAAGCTTTTCCTTAAGGAATTTCCCCAAGAGAAGCTCGCGCTACACCTACACGACACGCGCGGCACGGCGCTCGCCAACGCCCTCGTTGGACTCGACTTGGGCTTCCGGCACTTCGACGCGTCCGTGGCCGGCCTCGGTGGTTGCCCCTACGCTCCCGGTGCCGCAGGCAACCTTGCGACAGAAGACCTAGTCTACATGCTCCACGGCATGGGTATCGAGACGGGCATTGATCTCGAGCTCTTGGTCGAGGCCGGACGCGTGGCAGAGGCCGTGGTCGGCCGGCGCTTGCCGGGAAAAGTGCACCAGGCCGGCGTCAGCAGTCGCCGCGCCATCTGAGGGTTCAAGCACTGCGGATCCGGCAGCGAAGCTGCGGAATCCGCATGCCCCCGGGAAGTCGGCATAGCTCGTGGTGAGCGGCGCGAGCGGGCTTGGGCCGCGTAGGCGGTTGGAACGCCGCTTGCTGAGGTCTCGGTGCGAGGCGAGCATCGATCCAGGCCGTGGATGCTGCTGCGGCTCAGATCCCACGCATGTCCGACCCGAAGCCGTCCCGACGAACCCGTAGGCCCCGCGCCTGGGGACGCCCAGCGCTCGCGGCGGGCAGCCTGCTGGCGATCTTGGCGCTGCTCGTGACGCTGATCATGAGCTACCGCAACGTGGAGCGAGCCGGCATCGCGCTCGCGCGGGGCGAAGCAGCGGCTTGGTTCGACCGCGTCCGCCGCACGCGGCCAGACGAACGGGGCGCGCCGCCGGACCTCGAGCGATTCTTGAAGCGCCACGAAACCGCGGGGTTGCGCTACGTGGCCTTGGGAACACCCGAGGGCATTCAACACTCGGCGGGGGAACCGAAGCTTGGGCCGGTGAACGCGCGCGACTTCCTGAAAGGTAGCCTCACCATCCAGGACAACCGCGTACGCGCCGTGTCGCTCCCAGTGCCGCCTCCGCCACGTTGCCCTCCGGAAGCGCCCGATTGCGATCCAGAGGACCTCCCTCCCCCCCACCTGCCTCCGGGGATCCTGCTCGAGTTCGAGACGCGTTCGGTGCCGGAGCTGCGGGAAGGTGCGCTGCAGAGCCTCGGCGTGGGCCTGGCGGCGGCACTAGCGCTCGGCGCCCTCACCATTCTGCTGTGGCGCGCCTTTTCAAGCCACGAGCGGCTGCTGATCGAGCTCGCCCGCGAGCGGCGGTTGGCGAGTCTCGGGCAGATGAGCGCCGTGTTGGCTCACGAGATCAAGAATCCCCTGGCCTCACTCAAAGGCAACGCTCAACTCCTCGCGGAAGTACTGCCCACGGCAAGCAAAGCCCACGCGCGCAGCGAGCGAGTTGTAAAGGAAGCGATTCGTCTCGAGCGGCTGGTGCTCGACCTGTTGGCGTTCGCGCGTTCCGGCGAACTGGCAGTGACCGACGTGGACCTGCAACCACTGCTAGCGAGCGCGATCCAACAGGCGCAGGCGCACGTGTGGACACCCAGCGCGGAGCGAGACATCTCCGAATCGCAGCAAACCGGGCGCTGGGTGGTCGTCGACGCGGTTGACCTCCCCGCCACGTGGCCCCTCGACGCCGAACGGATCCGACAGGTCCTAGTAAACCTGCTCCAGAACGGCTTGCACGCTTCGCCAGAGCCCGTGACGCTCGAAGCGCGAGTGCGCAACAACGAGCTCATTCTGCGCGTCGTCGACTCGGGTCGCGGCTTCGAAGGTGACCCCGAGGCACTGTTCGAGCCATTCCACACGACGCGCACCCAAGGCACCGGGCTCGGCTTGGCCATCGCTCGCCGAATGGTCGAGCTACATGGCGGAAGCATCACGGCCTCCAACTTGCTTGATGAGACCACGGGTGTGCGAGGCGCCTGCTTCGAGGTGCGACTGCCCCGAGGAGTTGGCTAGGCACTTGCAAAGGACACAGCAGACCGCAGCACGCGTCCAAGGGCGCGACCCATCCGCTCCGCTCAGCGGATCTCCTGGAGGAAACGTGGCGAGAATCTTGGTGGTAGACGACGAGGAAGGGCTCCGCGAGTTCCTGGTGGAGGCGCTCGAGCTCTCCGGGCACGAGGTCACGCCAGCTGAAACCGCCGAGCAAGCGCTCGGCCAAGCAGCCAACTCACATTTTCATGTGGTAATTAGCGACCTACGGCTACCTGGCAAGAGCGGCATCGACTTGTTGCGGCAGCTACGCCAAGACGCGCCGGACACTCAGGTGGTGATGCTCACGGCGCACGCCAGCGTCGAGAGCGCTGTCGACGCGATGCGCCTCGGCGCCTTTGACTACCTCGAGAAGCCCATCGGTAGTCCCGCGGAGCTGCGCCTGGTCGTCGATCGCGCGCTGGAGAAGCGCGGGCTCCTGGCAGCGAAGGAGCAAGCACTACGCACTCAGGACTCGGTCGATGCGTTGAGTTACGGCGCGGAAACGATGCAGCCAGTGGTGGCCGCCGCGGAGCGAGTGGCGCGCACCGACGCTACGGTGCTCCTACTGGGAGAGAGTGGAACCGGCAAGGAAGTGTTGGCTCGGGCCATCCATCAGCAAAGCAACCGCCGCGACGCCCCTTTCGTTGCCATCAACTGCGCGGCCCTCTCGAGTCACCTGCTCGAGAGTGAGCTGTTCGGTCACGAGAAGGGCGCGTTCACTGGTGCGCATGCCCGGCGCCAAGGTCGCATCGAGTTGGCTGAAGGGGGCACCTTCTTCCTGGACGAAATCGGCGAGCTCGAGCCGGCATTGCAGGCCAAGCTCTTGCGGGTGCTGCAGGACCGTCGCTTCGAGCGCGTCGGTGGTAGCCGGACCCTGGCGGCAGACGTGCGCTGGGTAGCGGCTACCAACCGCGACTTGCGTCAGGCGATGGCCAAGGGCAGTTTCCGTGAAGATTTGTATCATCGCCTCGCTGTGTTTCCTATCCGCTTGCCCCCGCTACGCGAGCGCCGCGAAGACATCGTGCCCCTCGCAGACGCCTTGGTGAAGCGACTCTCTGCCGAGCTTGGACGCAGCGCCCCCGACTTGTCTGAGCCTGTCCAGCGTTACCTCCGGGAAGCAGAATGGCCGGGCAACATCCGCGAGCTCCGCAACGTGCTCGAGCGCGCTCTGATTCTGTGCGACGGCACCACCGTGGAGAAGAGTCACCTCTGGCTGGAGCCGACCACCAACGGCAAGAGCGAGCCGCCGGACTTGGCGCGACCGCTCGTGGACATCGAGCGTGAGGCGATCACCCAAGCGCTCGCGCGCTGTGGTGGTAACCGCAAGGCGGCTTCCGAGATGCTCGGGATTGGCCTGCGGACGCTGTACGACAAGTTGAAGCGGTATGAGATTCAATGATGCCTCCCCCCGGTCCGCGCCGCGCTTCGCGCGAGCGGCGGCCCGCCCCCTCCCGGCGCCGGACGCGACTCGCCTTCGGCTCGCGCGCCGGGCGGAGGGGGAAGTTGCTTGCCTTGTGCAACGGGCGTCAACGTCTGAGCGGGGCGAGGTTCTCGCGGGGGCCTGTTGCCATGCGGATCACTGTTAGGTTGGGTGGTTCCGGGTTTGTTTGGGTGTTGCCGGCGGACATCGCTGCGCTCGTCCGCTTGGGGGGCATCTAGGATCGCGGACATCGCGTTGCTCGTCCGCTGTGTAGGGGGGACAGCGCGGACATCGCTGCGCTCGTCCGCTGTGTTCGGTTTTGGCTGCGGTTTGGGTTCCTTGCGTTTCAGCGCACCGGCGCGGTCGCTGCCGCGGCCTGGCGCGCACACGGCGCGCCGCGCGTGTTCCATACGGCAATGGGTGGCGTGCGCGCGTCACGCCGTCTGCGCGTGGGGGCGCGTCGGCAGCGACCGCTCACACGGCGCGCCGAATTGCGTCAAGGGAGTCACCAATGAGCTACAACACGCCCCCCACCCCAGCAGAACGCGCCCGCCGCGCGCGCCGCCGCCAGCTCCTCGAGGAGCGTGCCTACCATCACCGCCGCAATCCCTCCCCGGCCGAAGCCCGGCTCTGGCTCATCCTCAAAGGCCGCGGGCTGCGCACCACGTTCCGCCGCCAAGTCGTGCTCGGCGGCCGCTACATCGCGGACTTCCTCGCGCGAGACCAGCGCCTCATCGTCGAGGTAGACGGCGAACAACACGCGGAGCGAGCCGCCGCCGATGCCCACCGCGATCACTACCTGGCACGGCTTGGCTATCGCACGCTGCGCATCCCCGCCCGAGAAATCCACGCGGACTTGCCGGGCGTCGCCCGTTTGATCCTGGAGCAGCTGTGGGGTTTGGACTTCGGGCAGTGAGTTCACACAGCACGCGTTCGCGCGTCACAGCAGTCGACACGTTGTATCCTTGGCGACGCATGTCGGATTCGGGGGAAAGCCGCTTCTTGGAACTGCAAGCAACGCAGTCATTCGATGGGGATCGCTGCTTCCTCTGCGGAATAGCGCTCACGGACGCAACGAAGTCGGTGGAACACGTCATACCCGCGTGGGCGCAACGTCGCTTCAAGCTCGGCAATAAGACGCTCCACTTGCTCAACGGCACACAGATCCCCTACCGAAAGCTCGTCGTACCATGCTGCCAGCATTGCAACGGTACAGCCCTGAAGCCGCTTGAGGACCAGATGAGCCGTGCAATCTCCAAAGGTGCTACCGCGGTACGCGCGCTTTCGAAGGCAACGGTCTACCTTTGGCTATCAAAGCTCTTCTACGGCCTGCTTCATCGGGAACTATTCTTGGCCGCAGACCGCACGGATCCAAACGCGCGCGGAATCTCGAACCCGGAACTACTGGAGAGCCGACGAGTGCTCTATGCGTTGCTGCATGCGACACGTGTGCCTGTCGTGCTCGACCCGGTGCCGGCGTCGATACTTGCCTACGACGTTCAGGTCCCGCCAGCTCGAGAGAAGCAGTGGGACTTCAGAGACAGCCTCGCGACGATGTTTCTGGCGTTGCGTGTTGGGCGGGTGGGCATCGTCGCTGTGCTGGGAGACGGTGGTGCCCAGCAGCCCATCATGGACGAAATTGCCCAAAGTCTACCGCGCGCCCTTCATCCCCTGCAGCACATCGAGGTCGCCGCGAAGGCCGCATACATGGCGTCTCTCCTCCGGCAAAGACCATCCTACCTAGTCACCGAAACTCCGGACGAGATCCGTGTCACCGAAGTCGCGATCTCCTCGGGAGGTAGCCTGTTCGATATCTGGGACGACAGAGCCTTCGCCGAGACGTTTTCAGCCTTCAGCGGTCTGCCAAAAGAGACTCTCTACTCACCCGGCGAGCTCGCGTACACGTTCCTTCGTGAGGCGGACGGTCGCCCGAAAACAATAACGTTGGACGACCTACCCTTCTCGTAGACATTGCCGCGTGGCAAGCTCCCGTCTCTCTACTTGCGCTTGCGCCAGTACCCAGGCTCTCGCGCGCCGTGTGCGACCGCAACGACCTCGATGCGCTCCTCGGTTTCCCGATAGAACACTAGGAACGGAAAACGCCGAAGTACGAACTTTCTGAAACGCGGGTCAGCGTCCCATTCAGCAAACGCCGCGGGCGTGTTCTCGATCGCCTGCAGGGCCTGGTCTACTTCCAGCACGAAGCGGAGGCCAAGCCCCTCACGCCTCGCTTCGTACCAGTCGGCGGCGCCCTCGAGTTCGGCCTGGGCGTCTGGCAAAAGGAAGATGCCCTTCACTTCGCTCGGTAGCGGGCTTCAAGCTTTGACTTGACCGCCGCCCACGACGCCGCTTGAGCCCGTCCTTCGTCAGCTTCACGAACGCGACGGTCCAGCTCGTCTGCCCACGCTTTCGCCCACTCTGGGTCCTGACAACCTTCGACGCTCTCGAGGAGCTCAGCTGCCAGCGCTAGCCGATCGTCTTCCGGGAGTTCCAGGGCTCGCTGGAGCAGATCAGCAGAGGTAGCCTGAGCCATCGCTCCAATGTAGCGCCAGGCTCGCTCTCCAACAACCGGCTACTTCAGCTCCAGGTTGTCGATGCTCGCCGTCACCTGAGCCATGTTCTTGGTCATCAGCTCTTTGCTGCCGCCGGCTTCGTGGATGAACACGGTATCGTCGGTGACGAAGATGCTGACGTAGTAGAGGTGGGGCGTCGTCTCTTGATCGAGGCCGAAGCGCATCTGCTTGCCAGCGACGCCGCCGCGGGTCTTCACGTCGACGGTCTCGAGGAGCGCGTAGCCGCCTTGGCTGCGTAGCTGGTTCTCGATGGCGCGAGTCCAGAAGTCGAGGGTGCCGCCGTCTTCGTTGTCCACCGCGCGCACCGCAATGACGAGCCCGTCAGCGGTGGTGGCGCGGTAGTCGTAGCGATCGTCGTAACCGTGGTCATCGACCTCGACGAAACCTGGCGGAGTGGATGCCTTGAAGGGTGAGCCGCAAGCGGCGGTGAAGAGACAGAACGCGGAAACGAAAAGCAATGAGAGTCGCATCGGAGTCTCCGATCACATCGAGAGCAGGCTGGGCAGGCCGAGCTTGCGAAGCCAGTCGAAGGGCAGGTTCACTTTGGGGGCGACGTGTTCGGAGCTCTGGGGCTCGAGACGCAGCGTGATGGTCGAGAACGCAATCAGCTCTCGCATCAGCTTGAGCCGGCCCTCCATGACTTCGATTTGTGTCGTCACCCGCTCGAGCTCGCGCTCGATCTTCAGCGAATCTTCAACCGTATTGGCCTTGGTCAAGAGCTGCTGGAAGCGGTCGCGTACGGCCTTCATGTTCTTGAGGCGCGTCTGCAGATCGAAGAACTTCTCGGTGACGTCTTCGACCTCCACGTTTTGATGCAGTACGTCGCCGAAGCCACCGACCTTGGCCAGCGCTTCGCGGAACTTCGCTGAGGGCACACGAATCACGATTTCGCGATCCGAGCGGCGCACCAAGTAGCCGCCCATATCACGCGCCATCTTCTCGGTGTTGTCGATCACCTCGCGCGTCTGAAACACGCCCATGTTGATATCCGCGCGGTAAATGAGCAGCGGACCGGCGACCTTCTGAGGCGTCTGGTCGGACGGATCCTTGGCGCCGCTCGGATCGGTGGGCGGCTGGCCCGGGACGTCCGTCTTGTCTTTCGGTGGCGGGGGCGCCTGGGGTCCGGGCGTGCCCGGCGGGGCGGCGCCGGGTGCGACAGGGGCTTCGGTCCTGGCGTCGCGGAAAGCGACTTCTTCGCGGTCGAAGTTCATCTCCGCCATGCCGTCGTCGCCCGCCGCCATGCCTTGCGTGGCCTGGGGCTGGCCGCCGCCCGCGTAGTCCGCGTCCGGCGACATCGACGCTTCTTTTGCGCCGTACGACGCGCCGCCGCAGCCGACGCCGAACAGCAGCAAAGTCAAGAACAACACTGCGCGCAGCCTGGCGAACACCAAGCTGCGCGGTTCCCAAAAGCAAAACCCTCGCATGAGTAGCCTCCCGAACGCGCAAGCTAGCTTGGGCTTACACTCGACTCGAGGGATTTCGCGCGATGAGCCTCCGAGCCACAAACGGCGACGAGCCTCGCTTCAGCGATGCCGGCTGCGAGGCTCGTTGGCTCGAGGAGGAGACTACTACTACTTGGCGCTGGGCGCGGCGCTGGGGGCTGGGCTGCCGCTCGGCGCTCCACTGGCCCCTGGTGCTGCGCCGCTGGCTGCCGCGCTGGCGCTGGGCGCGGCCTTCGGCTCTGGCATCTTCGCGTCGCGGGTGATCTTCACGCTCTTGATCTTGACCGGGTCCGCAGCCTTGTCGCCGACGACCCTGGTGTTGGAGATCTTCTCGATCACCTCGTCGGGCCCGCACTTACCAAAGATGGTGTAGCCGCCGTCGAGGTGGGCGGCGACACCGTCCATGATGAAGAACTGTGAGCCGTTGGTGTTCGGACCGCGGTTCGCCATGCAAATCAACCCGCGCTCGTCGTGGTGGGCATCCTCCCAGATCTCATCGGGGATCACGTAGCCGGGGCCGCCCGAGCCGTTGTGGTTCGGATCGCCGCCTTGGATCATGAAGCCCTTGATCACGCGATGAAACGGCGTGCCGTCGTAGAGTGGCTTCTTCACCCACTTGCCATCAGGTGATTTCCACGGACGCAATCCGCGTGCGAGGCCGACGAAGTTCGCGACGGTGATCGGCGCCTTGTCCTGCCACAACTCACACTCGAGCTTGCCTGCGGTGGTGTCGATGGCTGCCTTGAAATAGCCCTCGCCCTTCAGGCCCTTGGCGGCGTCCTGGATGTCGAACTTACCCTTCACCGGATCGTCCGGCGTGGGGACGACCTGCGCGACGGGTTTGGCCGCGACTTTGCGCTGTCCCCCGGGCTGGCCCTTCATCTGGTTCATGCGCGAGAGCAGACCCTTGAGGTTCTTGGCTCCGCCGAGCTTGAGCTGCGCACGGGCGCTGGTATCGGTGCCTGGCGTGGCCTCCTTCTTGATACTGGGCTGCTTGGTTTCCGGTTCCTTCTTGGCCTCTTCACAAGCAACCACGGACGCACTCAGGCTGACGGCCAGTGCACCTAACCCCAATCGAAAAACCAAAGATCGCATGCTGTTGTCCTTGAAAGCTAGATGTCGCGTCCGCCTTGCGGAACCGCGCGGATTGAGAATGACCTGACGGGTCACTCGGAGCTGTACTCTATCTTGACGCGTTGCCCAGGTTTGACGCCGTGATCCCGACTCCAGCCGGCATTCATCTCCAGCACGAAAGCGGCCGGGCAAGGGACGCTGCGTGGGTGCTCGTTGAGCACCGGGACCTGCTCGAGAATTCCCACGACGAATCCCTGACTGTCGAGGAACAGCATGTCCAGAGGCAGGCACGTGTTCTTCATCCAGAAAGAGCGCGGCGCGTTGGTTGGCCAGGTGAACAGCATGCCTTCTTCAGGGGCCATGCTCGTGCGATACATCAGGCCACGCTGCCGACTGCTATCGTTCGAAGCGACCTCCACCGCGACGCGGGGCTTGCCGCTGGCGTCAGGGAACGACACGAATCCGCGCGGCAATGCTAGCGGCTGTACGGGCCCTTCTGGGCACTCCGCCGCGGGCTCAGCCTTGGGCGCGGGCTGCTCGGGGAAAGGCGCGGTGCAAGCCGCCTTCGCCTGCTCGGGTTGTTGGGTGTCCGCCTTGGCGGAAGCTCCTGGCGCCTGATGGGCGGCGCGCGCTGGAGTGTGAGTCGAGCTCGAGGTGGACGAGTTGGGGCTGCCAATCGGATCGCACGCGAGCAACCCAACAATGCAGCTCGTAACCGTTAATATCTGCACGGCTCGACGCCTGCCCCGCCAATTCTGGCGGTTTTCTTCGGCTACCTCGAGGTCGGGCATGGCGCGGCGTATACCACGGCGCCGAGAACGCACCAGCCACCACGCGACGAGCCTGAATGCGACTTCGCATTGGCCTGGGGCATGGCCTATGCTCCGCGCATGGTGCGCATGTGGAGTTCCGGCGTTGAGTGGCGCTCACGTGGCGCGGTGGTAGCGGCGGCGATTGCCTTGGTTTCCGCATGTGGCGGGAGTGCCGTCGCCGACTTCAGCGATGCTGGAAGCGGTGGCAGTGGCGGCAACCAAGCCGACGCTCAGGCGGGCACTGCGGGCATTGGCGGAACGACACCCGTGAAAGACGCGGGCAAGGACTCGAGCGCGGGTAATGCGGGCAACGCGGGGGTCGGCGGTTCCCAGGTCGACAGCGGATACGTCGACCCGGGCTGCCCCGACGCCGATCCGCCTCAGCCGGATCTGCAGTGTGATCCTTGGGCCGCGAACACCGGCTGCGGTATCGGCGAAGGCTGCTACCCGTACGTGATCTATCCGGGGTCAGTCTGCCAGCAGGAGACCTACGGCACCTACTGCATCCCCGCAGGCGTGGGTCAACAAGGTGATCCGTGCGGAGGCGAACCGTGTGCGGCGGGTTTCGTGTGTGTGGTAACCGGCCAGGGCAATCAGTGCGTTCAGATGTGTCAGCTCCAGGGAAACGATGGTTGCCCCCCTGGCTTGTTCTGTCTCCCAGTGGACGTTGAAGGATTCGGCGGATGCTTCTAAGAAATCGCGGGCGGCTTCCGAAGCGCCCGCTCCGCTTTCCTCGCACGGCGCTCTTCGCGCTCACCAGCGTGGCGGCCGTGGCTTCGGTACAAGTCGCGTGTGGCTCTCGTACAGGCTTACACGGCCCTCCCAGCGAGGACGCCGACGCTGGCGTTGACGCGACCGCTGATGCCGCACCGGACGCTCCGGATTGCACCATCGATAGCGAGTGCGCTCAGACTGATCTGTGTGTGACGGTCAAATGTTCCGCAGGGAAATGCGTTGACGGTGACCCCGTCACCTGCGACGACGGCGACGAGTGCACTCAAGACAGCTGTAACCCGGACGACGGCCAGTGCGTGTTCGAGAGCCTGGTGCGCGATGAGGACGAGGACGGCTTCTACGGTCCGCGTCCGGGTTACGCCGCCGGCGAACCCGGGTCGTGCGGCGATGACTGCGACGACACCTCTCCGCTAGCTTTTCCCGGGGGAGAGGAGATCTGTGATGGTGTCGACAACGACTGCAACGGCATCGTCGACGACAACGCACGCTACGTACCGGCTGGAGCCGGCGACGTTCGCATCTCCGGGCCGGATCTGCGTCAAGCAGGCGGTGGCGGCCTAGTGTACGCGGAGACGAACTACGTAGCCACGTACACCGGTCAAGAGACGCACTGGCGAAACTTCGCGCAGGGAATCGCGCCCGACGGGACACCGCTCGCGAGCTTCCCAGAGACGGCGATCACCAACGTCAACAACGACAACTTCACCGGGCCTGTCGTTTGGACCGGCTCCGTATACGCGACGGTGTGGGAAGATCGTCGAGACGCCGACTACGAGATCTATTTCAACCGCTTCGATCCCGGGGGAAACAAGCTTGGCGCGGACGTGCGCATCAGTCAGGCGGTTGGCTTCAGCCTGAACCCCTCGCTGCTTTGGAACGGCAGCCAATACGTCATGGTCTGGCAGGAGGAGCGCTCTTCGGTGTTCGCGCTGGTGGGCGCGCTGCTAGATGCCGAGGGCAAGCCCATCTCTGAGATCACTCAATACACCCTGCCGTCAGAGATTGCAGAGTCCCCACGGCTCGCCGAGGGCGAGCGCAAGATCGGCACCGCGTTCAACATGAACCAGGGCCTCGGCCAGGAGATCGGCTTCATCACCATCACGCCGGATCTCAAAGAGTCGACCCGACCCATCTCCCTCGACCGCGACGCCGTAGACCCCAGCATCGTGTGGCTCGGGGACCGCTTCGTGGTGGCGTGGGAGAAGCGTGATGTAACGCCAGGCGACGCGATCTGGGGCGCGTTGGTCGACGAAGACGGCAACATCCTGCGTCCAGCTACTCAGCTGACGAGTGGCGCGAGCTTCGCTCGTTCCCACGCCATGATCCCTCTCGGCGATCGCTTCTTGCTCGTCTGGGCCGACGACCACGACGGCAACTACGTACTCTACTCGAAGATGGTGAGCAACGACCTCGAGGAGCTCACCGCCCGCGAGCGCATCACCTTCGACGGCTCTGACACCGTGGGGCCCATCGCCAGCTTCGGACCGAATGGTGACGTCGGGGTGCTGTTCGACGATCGCCGCAGCGGTTCGTGGCAAGCGTATTTCACGAAGCTCGAGTGCGCCGCCGGGACAACGAACTAGCCGTTCTTCACCCCCGTCAATCCCGTTGATAGAACTCAGCCGGATTCGTCACGTAATACCCACGCGCCGCCGGCCGATCGAAGCTCCACGCCCCGAACCCATTG
>JBFXBK010000140.1:0-20523 GCA_050183255.1 Polyangiaceae bacterium
CCGCCCTCGACTACGATCACATGTATTTCCACACGGATCCAGGCGAGACGGTGCGCTTCGAGGCCTACCTGGACGACATCCGGGATCCGCGCTTCATCTACTGGATCGGCAACGGCGCGATTCACGACGGCGCCCCAACGAACCCAGTGGACCTCTCCCCCTCGGCTCCCTGAGGACAAGCGCTCCGGCGCAACGAGAGCGCTACGAGTTCTTCGGGGGAGAGAGCTCGAACGCAAGAGGCGACGCGAACCCAGTGTGCGTCGCCTCTCAGGCTTCTCGCTCAGGGCGCGACGACGTCGGCGTAGCTGAACTCGACGTTCAGCTTGCGAGCCCGCCGCGGGCTGTACGGCTGCATCAAGCCGCGGCGTGCCGCGCGACGCATCACTGGATCTGGCGTTCCAGCTAGTGCCGCACGGTAATCCTTCACCGCTGCCCCCCGATTGCCGCTCAGGTCGCGGCAGCGCGCGCGCCAGACGTGAGCCGCGGCGATGCGCTCGGGATCTGGATGCCCCAGCTCCAACACACGCTGGAAAGCTTCTTCGCTGCTCGCGACGTTTCCTGCTTGGAGCTCCAGCAACCCGCGCAGGTTGTGAAACAGCGGCTGCTCGGGTTGCAGCTCGCACGCCTCAGCCATGCGACGCCGCGCGAGCGACAAGTCCTCCGCGTCGGTGTAGGCCAAGAAGGCCTCGCTGTAGGCGGCGAAGCCAGCGCGAGCGGCGCGCCCAGCGCCCACCGTTGGTACCAGCCCCGAAGCCTTGTCCGCCGCAGAGCGCCCTTCGGTCGTCGGCACGGCGCCAATCAGCGGTGCGTGATCTTGCGACTTCAGGCTGAAGGCTTCGAAGCGATTTGCAGACGTCGGAGCGTCTCCCGTGGCCACCCACACGACGCCGTCCTCTGGCTTGAAGACCACCGAAGCTACGGTCATCAACATCGAGATGGAGGCGCGCAGACGGCACTCCGTGTTCCCCGTATCCGCGAGGATTTCAGCCATGGTCTCCTGATTGATGCGCCCGGAGTGCTGCTCGAGGAGCTGGTTCACCCGCGCGTGTCGCCCAGAGTTCGCGCGCCAGTAGGAGGGATACAGGTTCTGCTCCGTGGCCCCGAGCTCGGAGTCGAGGAACACATTGGCGTAGCCAAAGTGAGTGTCCGGTGCTCCCCTGCGGATCGCTACTTGGCGCGCGGGGTTCTCCTCGAAGCAAAGCACCTCGCGGCGCTTGCCGTCGGTGATGATGTACGTCCAGCAACCGATGGGGCGGTGCGCGCGCAAGATGGCTTCAGCCTCGTCCAGGTTCTCCGCGTGGCGCATCACGATGTCACCCACGGTGCCAACCGGCGTGCCACCGAGGCGCACCTGGTCGGTGAACATGTGCTGATGCATGGTCAGCGTGAGACCCGCCTCGTTCATCGCCGTCACACCGCCAAGCAGGATGCCTGCCGCCGCGACCGACACGTAGCGCATGCCCTCTTCCGGTTCGTGAAACACCACTGCCTGGTGCTTCGGCCAGGTGCCGACGCCGTGGTAGTCGAAGTTGCGCGCGTGGAGCAGCTTGCCGTCTTGAGTCGCCGCGCCCCAGGCGACAGCGGACGTGCAGCCGAGGCTCAGGTCATGGCGGTGCCGCACGGCAGGACCCGGGCGCCCAAAGCGCGTCAACTGTGTCACCACCCAGAGCATTGCGTCCGGCATGGTGGAGCCGTCCATCAGGCGGCGCTCGTCGAGGCCCGCGCCTTCTGCCAGGCCGCGCAGCGTCTCCTTCGCAAACGCCGGCAGCTGACGCTCGACGGAGCGACCCACCGTGCGTTGCAAGGTACGCTTGGCTACCGGAGCCGCCGCACCGAGAGGCTTCAAGAATTTCTCCAGGTACTCGCTGAAGTAGCTCACCGGGCCGCTCGGGATGTGCTCCTTCAAGAGCGTCCCGTGTTGCAACCCCATCTCGTAGAAGCTGCCCTTCAGCTTCAACACGTGGAGGCCCGCGACTCGCTTGTGCCACGCGGCACCAAACTCCGTGCGCTGTCCGATCGGCGGCTCGCTGAGTGGCCGACGACTGCGGTCCATGGACAAAACACCACCGTTCGGCGTGGAAACGCCTAGCTCATGAATCATGTTGTCTCCCCTGTTCTCGCGCGCGGCGCCTGACCCTGACGATCAGCCGCGAGCATTCATCCGTGTGGCGGCTTCCAACTCTTCGCCGCCAACAGCAACTCCTGATTGGCCCAGTTGTGGAAGGCGCTCACCATCTGGGTGAGCGTCTCCACGTCTTGTCTGCGCACCGCTGCCACCAGGCTGCGATACGCCAGTACCTGTTGCTCGGTCGCTTGCCGCACACTGCCGAGGAGCGATCCGAGGTAGCCGTAGATCTGCCGGTTCCAGTGCGACAGCATCACGAAGATCGGATTCTGCGTGGCGCGCGCCAGGGTCAGCCCCAGCTCATGCAGCTCCGTGTCGAAGTCTTCTGGGCAGCCGACGCACTCCGCGATGCGATCCACACACGCGTCGAGCGCCACCAGGTCTGTTTCCGTGCGGCGTTCTGCGGCGAGGCGGCCCATCTCCACATCCAGCACGGCGCGCAGCTCGAGGAAGTGGCCCAGCATGTCGACGTTCACGCGGCCCTTGCGGTCCACCAACATCGCCTTCAGCACCTCGGGGGTCAGCGACTGCATCGGGTCGAGCACCTCGGTGCCGCGCCGTCGCACGGGCCTCACCAACCGATGCACCTCCAAGAGCTTGTTCGCCTCCCGCACGGCGCCGCGGTTGACCCCGAATTGCTCCGCCAGCTCGGCTTCCGTCGGCAACACGCTGCCCACGGCGCGCTCTCCCGACACGATCTGGTCGAGCAGCGTCAGTGCGACGTCATCGGCTTTTCGCGTACCCTGTCCCACAGTGTTGCCGGGAAGTATAAGTACGACTTAATGACCGGCAAGCTCATTTTTTGGGAGAGGAGCGACTGACCAGTCGGCCAGTATTTCCCGGCTCAGGTGGCCCGTGTTCCCGCGCTGGGAGGTCGCTCGGCGTGAGCGCCGCTCACACAGCGCAGTCTTCTTCGAGGTCCCGGAGCGGCTCGGCCGCCTCCCCACCGACGCCGGCGGCAGGCGCCGTCAGCGCCGCCTGAGCCTCCGCTGCTGCCAGACGGCGCAGATCCTTCGCCGTGGCACCTTTTCCGCCCGGCAACCACCCCGGCGGCCTCAACAAGAACCCCAGCTTGTTGCCGATGCCCTGAGCCACCCAGGAGTCTTTGAACATCGCGGTCCACTCGTGGAAAGCGATCTTCCAAGGGTTGTAGGTCTGGATGTTCTTCGTTAGGCCGTAGTCAACCTCGGCGCGCTCCGGTTCGAATGTCCCAAGCAAGCGATCCCAGATGATGAAGATCCCGGCGTAGTTGCGATCAAGATACTCAGGGTTCCGACCGTGGTGCACTCGGTGGTGGCTCGGGGTGTTGAAGATCCACTCGAGTGGCCCGAGCTTCGGCACCAGTTCCGTGTGGAGAAAGTACTGGTAGAGCAAGCTGATGGTCTGCGCCACGAGGATTAGCGCCGGGTTGAAGCCGACGAGCGCGAGCGGCGCCCAGAACAGTGGTCCAGTGATCGGCGTGGTCCAGCTCTGACGCAGCGCCGTAGAGAGATTGTAGCGAGTGCTCGAGTGGTGGTTCACGTGCGCCGCCCAAAAGAAGCGCACCTCGTGATGCACGCGGTGGAACCAGTAGTAACAGAAGTCCTCACACAGCACGAGCAGCGGAAACGTCCACCAAGCGGTGTCCGGAATGTCGAAGAGCCGGAACTGGTACACCCAGAGATAGAGCCCGAAACTCGCTGCCTTGAACACGAACGAGAGGAAGACGTTGCCAATGCCCATGGCGAGGCTCGCGGCGGTGTCTTTCCTCGCGTAGCCGCGCCCACGCCGGCGATGCTTGAGACCGAGCAAATACTCGAGGAACATCGTCCCGAAGAACACCGGAATCGCAAACAAGATGTACGTCATCTGACTCATGACACACTCTCCATGGCAGAACGCCTCGGCCGGCTACTGAGCAAGCTGATGGCACGCGCGAAATCGGCGCGCGCCGCTCGATCGATGAAAGACAACTCCCCTCGGCTGCTCTCGGGCTGAGGCAGCACCATGCCGGTGAGCGCCGCACCTTGCATGGCGGCCATGATGCCGTCGATGGTCGAGTCGAACTCTGGGCTCTCTGCTGCCTCGGGGAAAAAGAATGCAGCCTCATCCCGCAGGTTCTGCCGGTGCTGCATCAAAACCGGTTGCAGGGTCGCTCGCAGCTCCGCGTCAGTGCGGGCCGCCACGTAGAGCTCGAAAGCCACCTGCAGCGGCGCATCGTTGAACACGCCCCAGAGCAGCTCGAGCGCGGCCCCCAAGCGATCTGGATGATCGATGATGGTGATGAACGTGTTCCGGTAGCCCTGAACGAGACCTTTGAAGAGGTGCTCCGTGGCTGCCGCAAGCAACTCCGCCTTGTCCGGGAAGTGCTTGAACAGCGCGCCTTGAGAGACGCCCGCGCGCTTGCAGATCTCTGTCGTGGTGGTGCGCGCGTAGCCGAGCTCCACGATGCTCGCGATGGTCGCGTCGACCAAGCTTTGCCGCGTGGCAATCGCGCGTGCCTGCTGCGGCTCAGACGTACGGACCTTGCGGTTCGGCATTGGCTGAATGTAACAAAAGAAAGTGACTTGTCACTTTCTTTTGTTTGAGACGGAATTTGCGCAGCTAATTCAAGGGCTTAAGGGCGGGGGGGCTGCACCCTCACCCCCAAAATCCTGGCGACTCTGGTCGGTGCGTGAACGGGCGTGAGCCTACTGCGGGCGCTTGTAGATCCAGATCACGGGGACGCCGTTGTGGGTGCCGACCCATGCAGGCTGGATGGTGTTGAACGCCACCCAGACCTGGTACTCCACTTTGAGCATGTGCGGCTCGTGGTGGTAGATGGCGATGTCCGCGTCACTCGGCCGCCAGACAACGCGTAGGTCTCTGCGGAGGCGCCCATCCTTCACCATCATCTGCCAGCTCTGCTGCGCGGTGTCGTGGATGAAGACGCGCGCGTTGGGCGGAGCCTCTTGGTTCAGCCAGTCTGCCGCGTATCCCGTCGCATATCCCCAGAAGGTGCGATTCAAGCCGAGGCTCGCAGCGCCTGGCGCGCCCCCGACCAGAGGGACGTAAGACGAGAGCCCCCACGGGTGGGAATTCCACGTGGTAACAACCGGCGCGGCTACCACGGCGCACGCGGTCGCCACCTGCAGCCCCCGACGGAGCGCGAGCGGCTTGGTCTGCATGAGCTTGCCAAGCCGCTCGAGCGTTACCCAGAGGCCGACCCCCGCGAACAGTGCGATGAACGGGTAAGCCTGAATCCAGTGCTTGGTCCCGCCAAAGATCGGCGTATCCGACTTGACCCACGGGCCGTAGCTCACGAGCACGCAGCAAACCCACAGCGCGAACGTGGCAAAGTGGTTCGGCCACGCTCCCGTGGGGCGACGCCGCAACCAAGCAATGCCTTGCAAGAGTGGGCCACGGAAGGCAACCACGAGCCCCACCGCGAAGAGCGTCAGCGTGATGGTGGGCACGGTCGCCACCGTCATCACCGGAGCGTATCCGCGAGGCATCGGGGGCTCCCAGTAGGTGTGGCCCAGGAACTCCATGTTGTAGTAGTCGTGGTGCAGGTGAAACTTTGCGTATGCTTGCAAGCGCTCGCCGGTGTGACGCCAGATCCAGGGCCACGTGGCGTAGAACAAGGCGGGCCCGATGGTGGCCATGCACAGCCAGGCTTTCAGGGCGCCTCGCCTACCGTCGAGTGGCCGCCGCCAAAACTTGAGCGACCCGAGCAGCAACAAGTGGGGAGCCAAGGCGAAAGGCAGCAACCAGGAGTTGTGCTTGGTGTTGAGCAACAGCCCGTACAGCACACCCGTCAAGATCGCCGCGCCCCAGCGCTCACTCTGCGTGGTGCGCCAGTACGCATAAGTCGTGATCAACCACATGCTGAGCACGGGCATGTCGAAGCAATCGAGGTGCGAGTGGTAGAACACCCGCGGCATCGCGCCTAGGAGCACCGCCGCGGCCACGGCGCATAGCCTACCTCGAAAGTCCGTTCCGAGGATGCGCCGCGCCCAAAGGTAGACGACGGACAGCGCGCCCCCGCTGAGCACCATCGCGGGGAAACGGAAGGCCGTGCCCTCCTCCGCGAAAAATTTCCACTTGGCAAATAGGTAGGTATACGACAGAGCAAACAGGCTCTTTATGAACCCAGGGTGCTCGCTGTTGGCGCGCCAGAAGCGGTCGACCACTTCTGGCTCGATCGCCTGCTTCGGCGTGCTGAAGAGCAACTGGAACCACTGGGCGTAGCTCTTCGAGGCCTGAAAGTAGAAGCCTTCGTCACGCGCGTAGCCGAGGTCCTTGACACTAGAGAGGAGGACCCAGACGTAGGCGACACCGAGCGCCAACGCCAGTGCCCAGTCGAGTGCGCGAGAGCGCCAGCTCAAGTCGCAGAGCGGTGACCCCATGGGAGCAGCAGTGGACGCCTGGCTCATCGAGTATCCGCCTGGAAACAGAAATAGCGCTCGCGAAAACTACTCGAGCTGACCTCGAACTCAACGTCCTCGGTTCGACCCGCAAAGGCGCCGAGCGGGAAGTCGAAGCCGCGCCAGCCCTGCCCATCGCGATGCTCGAATCGGCCAAGCTCCTGGCCAGCAACACGCACCGTGAGCACGATGGGCGGCCCGTTGTAGCCGCGCTCCAGCACCCATGGCAGCTCCCCGAAGCCACGGATCCGTTCGCCCAGCGCGACCTCACGGAAGGTCACACCGATGGGTCCCGTAGGCGTGGGGTTCGCCCAGATACAGCGCTTTGGTCGGTACTCGTTGCTGTCGTCAATCACCGTGACACCAACGAAGTAGGGCTCCCCTCCGGGGCACTGGAAGCGACCGCCCGGGTAAGTCGGCGGCCCCCCCAAGCCTCCGCTGCTAACCCGAGAGTTCGCGTTGTAGAGACAGAGTGTGCGCTGATCTCGCCCAAGCTTTGGGTCGTAGGTGTACGCTTCTGCGTGCTTTGGATTGAGTTCCGCAAGGAAATCGAACTTCACGCTTGCTGGGCTGGGATTCTGATGCACAAGGAGCTCGAAGCCTCCTTCGCTCCGCCGCTCCACGATAGGCCAGGAGCGGAACTCTGGACGCGTCTCCCCCAAGGTCGAGATCTCGATCGCTCGTGTGTAGGTAGAAGCGTCAGCGCGGGCAACGTCTGCCAGCGGCATGAGTTCGTCGCCCAGCGCTCGCCGCGCGTTTGGCCCCTGCCACTCCGGTGAGGCCACGACCAGGTCACCAGGCTTGCGCAGTTCTCGGACTGGGGTCGCGATGGCGCTCCACTCGGCTTCGCGCGGGGCGCGCTGACTCACCCAGAGTTGCGCGCCGAGCTCGCACACGCCAAGCAGCGGTACGGCAAGCCAAACGAGCGCCCACCGTGTGGGGGCCGGCTTGGCTCCAGGAAGCGGCGACACTGACTCGGGCGGTTGCTCCGAGGACGCTGCTGGCGGCTCGCTCATCGCGCCGAGACTGCCACAAAAGCTAGGCCTTTTGCCCAGCCATCCAGCTCAAAACGCGGCGCCCAGAGCCCAACGCCGGACACGGCGCAGGAGCTTGGAGTAAAAGGCCGCAATGGTCGCCAGGCTCGCTCGTTGGTGTGTCACAGCCTACGAAGGCCTGCGAACGCCAAGGCGCACGCAGAGTCTGGTCGCGCTGTGCGCGCTGGCGGTAACCCTCTACGCGGTCTGCTACCCCCTGGTGGTCACGCGCTATCTGCCGCTCACCGACTTTCCGTTTCACGCGGCTCAGACGAGCATCCTGCGCCACTACTACGACCCGAGCTTTCACTTTCACGAGCAGTACACCCTGCACCCCATCGAGGTGCCGTACATCTCAATGTACGTGCTCGGCGCGGTCTTCGCGCTGCTGCTACCGATTACGACTGCTTCAAAGCTGATGGCCGCGCTCATGCTCGGTCTACTTCCAGCCGGGCTGGCGGTGCTGTTCTGGGGCATGAAGAAGACCCCGCTTTGGGGCCTCCTCGGGGTGCTCTTTGTCTGGAGCAACCTCACTTACTGGGGCTTCCTGAACTACCAAGGCGCAATCGGTCTGTACGCGATGAGCATTGGTCTCGCGCTGCGCGCCCTAGACAAACCCTCACGGAAACGCAGCATCGCCCTGGCGCTGTGTATTACGGCGGTCTACCTGACGCACGTCTTTCGCTTGCCGTTCACCTTGCTCTCGGTCGCCGGCACCGCGCTGGTGATGTATCCGGCGACCAAACGCATTCGCCCAGTGCTGGGGCCTCTGTTGTGGGGGAGTGCGCTGCTTGGTCTCTACGCGCTCGTGCGTCCCAAGGACGACACCGTTGGGAAGCTCGACTTCAACCTTCACCGGGAACGCTTGAGCGAAGTCCAACAGCACCTCTGGACGGACTACGTGGGCTTGGCTGCGAAAGAAGAAGCGGCGAGGGTGGACGGTGTGATCGCTGCTGCAGTCGTGGCGTTGATCGTCGCGGCCGTTCTGTTTTGGTGGCAGGGGCGGTTGAAACATCGCAGCGCCGAGGAGCGCTGGTGGGGGTTCGGCGTGACGCTGCTGCCGCTGCTGTTCGCCGGCGGCTACTTGCTTTCGTACTTGATGCTGCCCATGCGCATCGGCGTGTGGTGGTACGTCTATCCGCGCGAGCTCACGGCTTGTGGCTTCATCCTGCTCGGGGTCATCCCGGACATGCCGCGGCAATGGTGGTATCGCCTGGCGTTCGTTGTTGGACTTGGACTGTTCGTCGGGCGCTTTGGCTTGTTCGTGGCTGAACAGTTCCACGCCTTCGACCGCAGCACGGAGGACTTCCAGCACGTCGTCGAGCACATCCCTGAAGCGCCTCGGCTGCTCTACCTGGTCTTCGATCACTCCGGTTCGTCCAAGCGCAACACGCCGTACATCCACCTCCCGGCTTGGGTTCAGGCGGAGAAGGGAGGCTGGCTCTCCTTTCACATGGTCGGCTTCAACCACAGCCCGATTCGTTACCGCAAGGATACCAATCCGACCCTGTATGACGGTCGCGGCGTGATCCCCCCCGCAGTGCCAGATCGCTGGGAATGGACCCCTCAGCGCTTTCGATTGCAGACTCACGGCGTGTTCTTCGACTGGTTCCTGGTCCGCCAGCGTAGCGACCCGGCGAGGCTGTTTGCCTCGGACCCCTCGATTCACCTCGTCGCTCACGAAGGCACCTGGTGGTTGTTTCAGCGCGAGAAAGACTCACCGAGCAGTCAGCAATAGTGACCTCAGCGAGACGCCTCCAAGAGTTTCCCCGTGGAGTCCAAGTCGCCCAATTGCAGGATTGAAACGCTCTGAAGCTAGTGAACGCTATCCGAACCTGGGGGAGTCACGCTGTTTCTCTGCCGGCCGCACACCCCTTCGCTCGCAACTGCCCAAATTCACGACGCAAATTCTGCCTTTCAAGTCTGAAATAGGCATCAAAGAGTTTCGACCATGCGACCGGAGGCAACTCGCGGTGACCTCGACAATACCAAAGGAATCGGGTGTTTAGCCCGAATGCAGCCGCGCAAGGTGTGGGTGACACTGAGCCCCACTCCCGCCCAGCTCTGCGCGACCAAGTCGTTGAAATCTCGTCACTCAAATAGGTAGCAACACCCACAACGCGGCGCGGAGGGGCAATCGAGCGCAACTCTTTCAATATTGAAAGCACCGCAGGACATAACTGCGCGAAAGCAGGTGGGGACGGCCCTGGCATACTGCGTGCTAAGGGGTTGCCCAGGTGGTGGCTCGAGGCAATCCCCCCTCCGCCCGGCTACTGCCGCCTACTCATCACAGCCTACCTGCTGAACCCCCCGACGCCGCATCTGGAACGTGTAGAGTTCCAGCAGTTGCTGCAGCCGGCTGAGTTCCTTGGCGTCCTCTGGGTTGTCCCCGCCGGGCCACAGATCGCGACGCTCGAGCAAGTCCTCCCGCCACTCCCAGGCGGAGTACTCGCCGTGATCCCGGTCGAGCAGCACACTGAAGCGCTCGTCGCGCACCGCCACGAGCTTCAAGGGCTCTTGGTGACGCACCTGTTGCTCGGGAACGAAGTACTGATGGAAGAGCAAACGCGGAGCGGGTCGATCGCCGCGTAGCTCTGGCACGAGACTGGTACCCCGTGGCCCACCTTTGGGTTTCAGGCCGACCAGGTTGGCGAGCGTTGGGAGGATGTCGAGGGTGGAACACAAGGTCTGCACACGGTGCGGCTTGAGGCTGCGGTGCCGGAACATCATTGGGACCTGCAACACGACGCTGCTCAGGTCGTGGCCATAGCCGTACTTGGCGTGCCGGGGTTCGTCGAACCCGACGCCGTGGTCAGCCGTGATGATGACCAACGTGTTGGGACCGAGGTAGCGGTCGATCGCATCGAGCAAGCGACCCAGGTGCCGGTCTACCAGGGTCACTTCTGCGTCGTACTTGGCCGCTTGTGTGTCGCCGTAGACCGGCACCAGCGCCGGCTGGTCGTGAGGCCAGTGGGCGTCGTAGAAGTGTGTCCAGAGGAACAACGGCTGGTGGTGATCCCAACCGTTCGCGTCACCTGGTTGGTCCGGATCGGCTTCACCAGGAGGCGCAAAGACCGCGATCGCAGCATCCGCCACCTTGTCCGCGTTGTGGGGCACCGAGCCTGAGAGCACGCGGGACGGAGAACCGTCGATGCTCTTGAACCCTTGAGTGAGGCCGCGCCAATTCGAGGGTAGGAAGTAGCGCTCGGGCAACACGGCCGCCGTGTGGTAGCCCCGAGCTTCGAACAACTCCGCCAGAGTTTGATTCTCCGGCATGATTTCGTACGGAAACCGACCCTTGAGGCGACGCTTGATCTCCGAGTCGTAGCGCGAGGTGAAGAGCGCTGGAACGGACAGCCGAGTCGACGGCCCCTGCGCAAAGCAAGCGTGGAACGATACGCTCTCAGCATCGAGCTTGCTGAGCCTCGGAGCGATGTCTTGCACCTTTCCGACGGGCTTGGCTCCGAAAGCGGCGATGTGACTCGGCGCCAGCGCGTCCACGCTGATGAGTACGACGTTCGGTCTATCTGGGAAGCCTGCAGGCCGAGGAAAATCGATGCGACCGTGGAAATCACCGGCTAGCTTCGGATCCAAGTCCTCGCCATCGCAGTTCTCATCGATGCCATTCCCTGGGATGTCGATGGCACCAGGGAAACGCCGCCGGTCAAACGGCGCACAATCACCGCCACCGAATCCATGGGCAATGCCATCGCGATCCGGATCCAACACCTGGGTCAGAACCAGCGAGCCGAGGTGGCCCAGCGTGAGCCCCTCACCCAACGCCTGGCGCGTGACGACTTGAGCCTGTTTGATACGGAAGCCCAACACTGCGGTCGCGACGAGCCCGATGACGAGCAGCGCGGCGAGCAGCCAACCGGGCCACGCCCGGCGCTCGCAGACCTTCGCCTGAATCCACGCGGAAATGATAGTCAGCAGCAGCGCCAGGGAACTCGAGACGATGGCCGCCCAGGGCAGATGCGAGAGCACGCTCCACGAGACAACCAGCACCACCAAGGCTGCGCACAGCCCGAGGCCGAGCAGCACCACGAGGTTGTGCCACACGTGGCTCACCAGCCAACGCACACCTGGCACGCGCGCCCAGAGGCGGAGCCAGAAAGCGCTGAAACGTCGTAGCACCGGCTGGAGCAGCAACACCCCAACGCCGAGCCCGATGACGATGGCGAGCAACACCAACGCCAGGTTCACTGGACGCGCAATCGTCAGCACCAGCGCGGGAGCGATGGTGACGAACAGCGCCCCGAAGAGCAGCAAGCCCAACGAGCGCGCGTAGAAGCTCGACAGCCGTGCACGTTGCTCCTCACCCGATCCTGCGCTCAACCATGCTTTGATCCGCGAGGCAGTGTCTCTGACGACGGAGGCCGAACTCTGAGCGCCGATCGACCACGCCCACAGAGCGCCCACGGCGGCTCCCAGCAAGGCCGAGGCAAAGCACGCGGCGAACCCGCCTCCAGGTACCCCTCGCCAGAAAGCAGCGCCACCACCCTGGGGAACTGCGGAAATCAGCAGCCACGCCTCGTCGCACAGCCACGACCAGAACCCGAGCCAGAGCCAGACGCGAAACACGCGCCAGAACGCACGTCGCCGTGTGAATCGAGTTGGGCTGTGGGCGTCGCGGCGCTGGGAGTCTGGGCGCTGGGAGTCGGCAGTCACCGCGCCCAGCAATATCAGCAAAGGCGCCGGGCACGCATCAACGGACGCGTCCCGAGGCTTGCCTTGGGCGCAGAGCGTTGCTTCACGCGCGACTCCGCTGGCGAACCGCGGTAAGCATGCGACGTGTGCGTCACGAGGCTGCTGCCGACCAGCGAGTGCCGCTCGGGGGACGTCCCCGAGCACAGTCTTGCCAGCGGAAGTACCGAGAGGTCGCTGTACCGAGTCTTGCGTCTTGCATCGCGAGGTGCCGGGCGAAGCGTAGATAGGGAGTGTGCAGGCCGTAATGCGGCACGCGTGAAGAGATTGAGCCCCGACAAACTGCATTTTACGTGGTGGCCGAGCCAGTATGAGGAAGCGAAGGCAGCACCAACTTCAGCCCGGGCCCTCTGGGCTGCCGAGGAGAGCGTTTCGGACAGCACTCGGCAACGATCTGAAGAAGGCACCACCGGGGTCCTAGATCACGGCATGTACACACGGCCGGTAGCGGAACGTGAGAGAGCTGCCCCGAGTCGGACCAATCACCGACCCAGGTCCAGAGTCGGAGGGCAAGGCGTAACGACCAAGTCCACGCCGACGACTCTCGGAGCAGCAGTCAGATGTGCCCGTAGTAGTGAGGAAGTGGGGTAATGCCCATGGAGCGAAGGAGCACACGGTCTGTGGCCCAGTCCACGAAGGCGGTCCCGGCTCACGCAGCGGGTCCACTCAAGGGATACGCCCGATTGGATTGGATACAGGAAGTTGCGAGAGCCAAGCCGGCAGAGCGGATGACCAGCTTGGTCCACCACTTCAACCCGGCCAACCTCAAGCAAGCATTCCGGGAGCTGGATGGGTCCAAAGCAACCGGAGTCGACCGCGTTACCAAGGAGCAGTTCCGCAAAGACCTCGACTCACAAGTCAACGACCTCGCGAAAGCCATCCAAGAAGAGCGCTACCGCCCGCTGCCGAGCCGGCAGGTCCTCATCCCTAAACCGCAAGGCGGGACGAGGCCCCTCGCCGTCGGCTGCCTTCGTGACAAGATCGTACAGACTCTTGCCGCGAGGATCTTGGAGGCCGTGTTCGAGCCCATATTCAGCCCGAGGAGCTACGGCTTCCGACCCGGAAAGTCAGCCCATCAGGCCATCGGGCAGCTCTTTGAGAGCATCTCGAAGAGTCAGAAAACCTGCGTGATCGTCGAGATGGACATCGAGAAGTTCTTCGACTCGGTGGACCACGAGATCCTCATGCAACACCTGCGAACACGCATCACCGATCCCAAGTTCCTACGCCTGATCCGCATCCTACTCAGAGCAGACGTGCTCCTCGTGGATGGACTGATCTCGACGACGGAGCTCGGGACACCGCAAGGCTCGCCGGTCAGCCCGGTCCTGGCAAACATCTACCTACACTTCCTGCTCGATGAGTGGTTCCACAAGCACCACACATCGAACGGGCGGATGATCCGCTACGCTGACGACGCCGTCTTTGTCTTCAAGGACGCGAAGACAGCCGAGAAGTTCCGCACGGCACTGGAACAACGCCTCGCCAAGGGAAAGCTCAAGCTCAACCTCGACAAGAGCGCCATCGTGCCGTTCGCCCGACGCAACCCTAGAGGAACCATTGCCTTCCTTGGCTTTGAGTTCTACTGGGGGCGAGACGCCGCCAAGCGCCGGATCTTGAAGCTCAAGACTCAGCCTAAGCGACTCGCGAGAAGCATGAAGAGCTTCACCGCGTGGATCAAAGCAAGCCGCAATAGAATGAAACTCGACAAGCTGTGGGGCATCGCCCGCGCAAAGCTCGCCGGGCACTTCAACTACTACGGCGTGCGCTCCAACTCGGCAAAGCTCAATCACTTCTTCTTCCACTGCGTCGGGGCTCTGTTCAAGTGGCTCAACCGCCGCTCGCAAAAGCGGTCGTTCACATGGGAGAAGTTCGAGCGACGGTTGAAGTTCAACCCCATCGCCTTCCCCCCACACGAATCAGAGCTGCGAGATGTCTCCTCGGAACGCAGTTCTACCAAACACAAACCGAAGAGCCGGATGCGGGAAATTCGCAAGTCCGGTTCTGTAAGGAGCTCCGGGTGGCAACACCCGGTGTTTACTTGATGACTGCTCGTCCTCTGGATCCCTGGCGGCAAGGCCGGGCGCTGGCGATCGGCGCTTGCTACCTCGCGGGAACCCTCGCCACGGTCTGCTACGGCGAATACGCCGCCACCCGTCCGGCGCCCACCGAGCGGGTCGAGGTGGAGGTCGCCGGGGACGCCACGCCACTCGGGAAGCCGACGTTTGGCTCCAGCAAGCCGACGGTCGCTCCTGCCGCCGCGCATGCACCCGCAGGCTCGCTCACACTACGACTGTTCGACGCGCCGCTCCCCAGCGGCGTGACGATGACCCAGTTAGGCGTCGCGGAGAAGCCCGCAGCGGTCGACACCGACAGTGTCGCCCCCGCAGTGGACGAGAGCAGCGGCGAGCCAGCTGCGGTGCTGGCGACGGGGACGGTGGTCTACGACTTGAAATCGCTCGCGCGCAAAGCGGGTCAATACGTGATTGGAGTCCGCGGCCGTTGCAACAAGCCGACAGGCACCCCGAGCTGCCGCGTGAAGCTGGCACTCAACGGGAGCGACTTCGCGACGCTGTCTTTCAGCGACAGCTTGAGCCTCCAATCCAGGGTCATCCAGTCCGCGATGCTGAATCCCCAAGGTAACGCAGTCGGCCTGGTATCTCTGGGAGACTCAGCGCTCGAGGTGACGCACCTGACGCTCATGCCCTTGGGTCGGAGTATCGACTTGGACGTCGGGACGCCAAGCGCGCGCCCCTTCCTGGTGCAAGGCTTCTACGATGACGAGAGCGACGGCGAACGTACCGCGGCTTGGAGTTCCGGTGTGCGCTCGGTGATCGCGCTCGCCCTCGACCCCGAGGCAACCAACGCGTACGAGGTGCGCGTCACCGGGCACGCGATCGAAGGCCTCGCACCACTCAACGTGGAAGCGCGCCTGAACGGCAGGTCGATCGGAACGCAGAAGTTCGGTGCGGGCTGGGGCTACTACACCTACTCGGTGCCCGCGAACTTGCTGCAAAAAGGCACGAACCTACTCGAGCTGAGCTACCCCACCAGCGTGCGGCCGTCAGAAACGGAGCCTGGCTCCAAAGACCAACGGGAGCTTGCGATCCGCATCGAGAAGATTTGGGTTACCCCGGCCGACGGAACCGAGCTAGTCCCGAACTGAGAGCGGCGTCGAGTCCCGTGTTAGAAGCAGCGTTTCTGGATCCCCGTGTCTGATTCCGCGCGAGAGAAGCACAAGTCGCTGGGCGCCGGTTGCCTGGTTGTCACGCCAACCTACAACGAGCGCTACAACCTGCCGATCTTCATCCAGGCGGTGCTCGGCGTAGCACCTGCTGCGCACGTTCTGGTCGTCGACGACGCATCGCCCGATGGCACCGGAGACGTCGCGGACGAGATCGCCGCGCGGGACGAGCGCGTTTCCGTGCTGCACCGCGCAGCGAAGTCTGGCCTTGGCACCGCCTACCTCGATGCGTTCCGCCTCGGGCTACAGAACCCCGAGTACCGCACCTTCTTCGAGATGGACGCGGACCTGAGCCATGACCCGAACTACATCCCAAGCTTCCTGAACGCGCTCGATGCGGGTGCGGATGCAGTCATCGGGTCGCGCAACATCAGCGGCGGCGGGGTGGAGGGTTGGGGGTTAGGGCGCCACGTGCTGTCGAAGGGCGGCTCCATCTACTCGCGGGTGATCCTGGGAGCGAACGTGCGCGATCTGACCAGCGGCTACAAAGCCTTCTCCCGTGAGGCGCTGGAGACCATCAACTTGGACCGCGTTCGCTCCAACGGCTACTCGTTCCAGATCGAGATGACCTATCGAGCGTTGCAGCTTGGCCTGAAGGTCGTCGAGGTGCCCATCGTGTTCGTGGACCGCCGCGCCGGCGACAGCAAGATGAGCCGGCGCATCTTCGCCGAGGCGGTCGGGGTGGTGTGGAAGCTGCGCTGGCAGGCCCTGCGGCGGAAGCTCTAGGCGCCGCAAATCAGGCGCGCATCCCTGGCGTGCATCTCAGGCGCCGCATCTCCCCGCGGAACTTCAACGGAGCACATCGCTCGAGTCAGGTTCCGGTTCGGGTGCCCTGAGCGTGTAGACCTCGAAATCCTCGACCCGCTCGCTCACTTCAAAACGCTCATCGAGCAGCTGCTTCAGCTCAGGAAAGGTCTCGTTCAGGCTGCGGCGCGAGTCGAGGGTGTCCCCGGTAACCATCGGAAATACATCGTTTCGCTGCACCACGATCACGCTCGGCGGCGTCTGGCGGATTTCCCGCAGCATGTCTTCCCGCGCCCGCTCGCGGTCCCAGCTCGAACGCTGCGCGACGTTGTAGATGTACTTGGTCGCTGGCTGCCGATCCGAGAGCCAATAGATCACTGGCTCGAAGCCCCACACCAGTACCCACTGCTTGCCGTCGCTGTGCTTGACCACTGCGTCAGCGACCTCTTCATCTGCGAACAGATTGTAGTCGGCAACATAGTAGAGCTGCTTGTCGAGCTCGCGAGGGTGCTTCAGCCACTGCCCGCTGTACAAGGCCACCATGCGCGTCGCTGAGCGGTCCCATAATGAACCGGCAACATCCGTGGTCGCGGTCTGCATGATCGCGAACAAGTAGACGAATGAAGCAAACGCCAAGATGCCGCCGGTGCCACCGGTCAGGCACAAGCGCCAGAGCTTGAGAAAGCCCACCCCAGCTAGCAACGCGAGGAGCGGGAACGTCGCTGCGTAGTGGTACGGAAAGAACTTCCCCTGCATGGCGATGCCCGTGAGGTGCATCGCGATCACGCCGAGCAAGAGCAGCACACCCTCCCGCTCGCGGCTGTGAATTGGTCGCATCAGGAGCGCCGCGAAGATCCCCGCCGGCGCGAGCGCGCTGTAGCGGAAGAAGCACTGACTGAAGCCCCACCACAGCATGGGCGGGGCGCTGCGGCCCTCCCAGCTGAGCGCCGTGTAACCTGGTGTGAACTCAAACAGCGTCCACGCCAGTGAGCCCCAGGCGCCCTTCAGCCAAAACCAGCCTGCGACGAGCAGGATCGGCACCAGCGAGCTCGCCCCCGCGATCAGCACCGGCTTCAGCGACTCGAGGCGAGTCGAACCGTGAAGCCACTCACGGCGCGCGAGGTACGCCGCACACACGAGCGCACCGCCGCCGAGCGGCGGCTTGAGCAGAAACGCACAGCCAAACAGCGCCCCCACGCCAATCCAGTTGTAGATGCGGCGCCTGCTGAGATCATCCTTCACCGTCAGCACCAGCGCCGCTGCCGTGAGGAAACCGCCAAAGGTCTCCGGCTGCGCGGTGTGCCAAAACTCGAGCTGCGCGTGCATCAGCGCCGCGAGCGCGCCCGCCAGCGTGCCCGCACGCGACTCCCCGAAGACGTAATACGCGAAGCGTCGGAACGCGAACACCATCCCGATGAGGCCCATCACCTCCAGGATGCGCACGCCCCACATCGTCTTGCCGAAGAGGAGCTCCGAGAGCCCGTAGATCAGAAAGATCCCCGGTGGCTTGAAGTCCCACAGATCGCGATAGGGCATCTGCCCATTCACGACACCGCTGGCTACCAGGGCGTAGATCCCCTGATCGCGCCCGAACGAGAACATCAGGATCTGGACGCAGCAGAGCCCGATCACGATCCAGCAAGCGATCTCCAGGTAGCGCCCAAAGTCAATCGGACGCGGCGCCTGCGGGATTGATCCCGCCGGCCGACCACTGCTGCGCGGGGGCACCACCGCGTCGCTATAGCGGAGAGTCGGCGCCGGGCAAACCGTCGTGTCACTTTGGAAAAGCGCGGAATAAGCGAGCTATCACCGGCGTCCCCGGACCATAGATCGTGCCGCTTCAGTAAGCGTCGGCGCTATGCTCCGGCGCATGCAGCTGATCCAGCTGGCCGAGGCTTCCCAGCGGGTCGCCGAGACGCGGAAACGCAGCGAAAAGCTGGCTCTGCTCGCGGCGGCGTTCAGTGCTGCCCCTGACCACGAGCTCGAGCTCGCCGTGCCCTGGTTGGCTGGCGTGGTGGTGCCTCCGAAAGCGGACGCAGAGACCCAAGAAAGCGTGGGCAAGCTCGGTGTCGGCCCAAAGCTGTTGTTCGAGCACAGCCAGGCCACACCAGCGGCAGAAGCGAGCCTGAGCCTGCAGGACGTCGAGCAACGCTTGAACGACCTGCGCGGGCTTCAGGGTAAGGGCTCGGGCAATATCCGCGTGACAATGTTGGGCAAGTTGTTCGCGAGCTGCACGGCGCCCGAGCAACGCTTCCTTCGGGGCCTGCTCTCTGGTGAGCTACGCCAAGGCGCGCTGGAGTCTCTGGTGGTCGACGCGTTGGCGAGGAGCGCTGCGCTCGACCCCGCGCTGGTGCGTCGCGCACAGATGTTGCTGGGTGACTTGAGGGAGCTCGCCCGCCTCGCGCGCCAGGGCGAGGGCGCCTTGGCAGCCGTACAAATTCAGCTCTTCCGCCCGGTGCTGCCGATGCTGGCTTCGCCCGCAGAGGACCCGGATGCCGCGCTCCGACACCTTGGGGATGCGTGGCTCGAGTGGAAGCTCGACGGCGTTCGCGTGCAAGTGCACAAGCGCGGCGAAGAGGTGCGCATCTACTCCCGACTCCTGAACGAGGTCACCGCGGCGCTGCCCGAGGTGGTGGAGCAAGTACGCAGCCTCCCGGTGCATTCGCTGATCCTGGACGGCGAGTCTATTGCCTTACGGAAAGACAATCGGCCACTCCCGTTTCAGGTCACGATGAAGCGCTTCGGCCGTAAGGTGGCGGATCCCAAGCTAGTGGAGGCACTCCCCCTCTCGAGCTTCTATTTCGACTGCCTGTACGCCGACGGCAGCTTGCTGGACGCCTCGACGACTGAACGTTTGCGGGCCTTGGCCTCCGTCGTGCCCCAAGCGGGGCGGGTTCCAAGCATCCAGACGAAGGACCCGAAGCGCGCCGCTGAGTTTCTGAGCAGCGCGTTCGAGGCAGGGCACGAGGGCGTGATGGCGAAGTCCCTCAGCGCGACCTACGAAGCCGGGCGCCGAGGTCAGAGTTGGTTGAAGCTGAAACAAGCGCACACGCTGGATCTCTTGGTGCTCGCAGCCGAGTGGGGCAGCGGTCGGCGCAAGGGATGGCTCAGTAACCTCCACCTCGGCGCGATCGATCCACGCTCGGGGCAGCCGGTGATGCTGGGCAAGACCTTCAAGGGGCTCTCAGACCAACTATTGAAGTGGCAGACCGAGGCGCTGCTGGAGCGCGAAATCGATCGCGATGGTCACACCGTGTATGTGCGTCCGGAGCTGGTCGTGGAAATTGCGTTCAGCGACGTGCAATCCAGCCCGCAATACCCAGCAGGGCTCGCGCTGCGCTTCGCACGGGTCAAGCGCTACCGCGACGACAAGTCTCCAAATGAGGCAGATACCCTCGATCGGGTGCGGGCGCTTGCCCCTGACATTTGAGGTTTGTGGGCCAATAACGCGGTCTCGAGGGACGATCGCGCGCACTCGGGCGCAGTGGCCTTCAGCTGCAACCGCTCTCCGCAGCCCATGCAAGCTTATCTCCGACGCTCTCCGATCAAAAGCTGGCTCGCCCTGACGCTAGCTCTATGCCTGCTCGCTGTCTCCGCCTGGGCTGCACCTGCAGCGCCCTCTGCCTCTGCCAGCGCGATGCCTCCAGCAAGCGCGGCACCGAGCAGCGCGTCCAGCGCAGCGCCGCCGTCGGCGCCAGCGCTGCCTGCTGACGTCCAGGAGCTGGTCACCAAGACCAAGCAGATCGCGGACTTGATCCGCGGGGATTTAGATCTGCTGGTCACGCCAGAGAGTCTCTTCGACATCGACGTCCGCGACGAGCGCGCCGTCCAAGTCGAGGTCAAGCGGTTGCAACGGCTTCTGGGGGTGAGGAGCGACGCAGCCGACGCCGGCGCCGACGCGGCCACGGGCGCTTCCCCACAGAAACAAAAGCCGACGAAGAAGCCGGCGCCCAAACTGCGCACCTCCCCCCAAAAGAAGCCGGCCAAGGCCCCCAAAGACCAAGACGAGACCGCCAGCGCAGACGCCGGTGCCCCAGCAAACGACGCCGCACCACCTCCCAGCGCCGATCCCCAGCTGTTGAGCGCGCGCCTCGAGCTAGACCGCGCGAGGCTCGACTTCCTCGGGCTGCCAGTGGAGCAGCGCAAGGCGATCCTGACGAAGCACGCGGAGCGCGTCGAGGAAGCCAAGAGCAAGGTCAGCGAGACCGCGCAGAAGATCACCGCGACCGAACAAACCCGCGCCCAAGCCGAAGCAGCGCAACGTCAGGCTCTCGAACAAGCCGC
>JBFXBK010000141.1:0-20453 GCA_050183255.1 Polyangiaceae bacterium
TCTTCCGATCTCCTTCGGGCACCGGGCGCACACCCGAGTGGTAGTCGTCGAAGTGGTCCCGGATCGCCCGGGTCACCAGTCGCTCCAGATTCAGGCGCGCCGTGGAGTGACGCAGGACGCTGGGAGCCTTGTGGGTGAAGCTGATCACCGACTTGTTCCAGCGCAGCGCCCTCTCCAAGAGCTCACAGCTCTTGTCATCCAACGCATCACGCCCTCCGAGGGCGTTGCCAACGAAGGCCGCGGAGCCTTCGATCAGGTGCACTTCGAGCTTGGCAGCCGGTCCGTGAACGGTGAGCACCCCGCTGTGTCGGCCTCGTTGGGCCCCCGCCAAGCGCTCGATTAGTTGTGTGTTTTCCCACCCCATTGGAACCTCCGAACCGGCGCGAGCTTCCTATCCCACCCGGTTCTGAGCACTGATTAGCAGGACTCGTGCCAGGGCAGATGATGGCGCAACTACCCGAAATCTCTAAACGGGACTCCAGCGAGAAGCTGGAGCATTTCGTTCTTGAGATTGCAGATCCGCGAGGGATGGGGGGGAGGGTGCAATGAAGTCCAACGATTTGCGTAGGGAAACGCTCTTTAGCACCCACCTATGCGCACATACTCTTGGCCTACTCCGCGCGGAGACGCGCGGCGAACGCTTGCGCGTTTCCCTGGGGTGTCCGTCTCCTACAACTGCAGAGACTTGATTTCGAAGAACTCGTCCAGGCCGTGTTCGCCGTACTCCCTGCCATTGCCCGACTGCTTGTAGCCTCCGAACGGGGCGAGCGCGTTGAACGCACCGCCGTTTACTTCCACCTGGCCCGTGCGCAGCTGGCGTGCGACGCGCTTGGCTCGCTCCGCGTCTGCGGACCAAACCGCGCCTGCCAGACCGTAGGGAGAGTCGTTGGCGATTCGGATGGCGTCGGCTTCGTCCTCGTAGGGGATGATGCACAGCACCGGCCCGAAGATCTCCTCTTGGGCGATAGTCATCTCGTTCTTCACGTTGGCGAACACGGTTGGGCGCACGAAGTAACCCTTCGCCAGCCCCTCGGGCGGCTCGGCCCCTCCAGTGACCAACGTGGCACCTTCTTCGACCCCGCGGCGGATGTAGCCGCGGACGCGGTCCCGTTGGGCTTCACTCACCAGCGGCCCGAGCTTTCCGGCGCCCTCGACCGCGTCCCCAAGGGTGAAGCTCTCGGCCGCAGCCTTGGCGATGGCTACGGCTTCGTCATGCTTGCTCTTCGGGACCAGCATGCGGGTCAGCGCGGAGCAGGTTTGACCGGAGTTCAGGTAGCAGGCGCCAACGCCGCTCTTCACCGCGCGAGCCAGATCTGCATCCTCGAGGATCACGTTGGCGCTCTTGCCCCCGAGCTCCAGCGCGACCCGCTTGATGCTCTGGGCGGCGAGCTCGGACACGCGGCGGCCGGCGCGGGTCGACCCGGTGAAGCTGACCATGTCGACCTTGGGGTGGCCAACCAAGGCCTCCCCGACGCTCGGCCCGTCACCGCTGACGACGTTGAAGATCCCCTTCGGCGCGCCCGCCGCCTCGAAGATCTCCGCCAGCATGAAGGCGCTGAGCGGGGCGACCTCGCTTGGCTTGAGCACCACCGTGCAGCCCGCGGCCAGCGCGGGCGCCAGCTTGGCGACGACTTGGTGCAGCGGGTAATTCCACGGGGTAATGGCGGCGACGACGCCAATCGGCTCCTTGACGATAAGCGAGTTACCGACCTGCTGCTCGAGCTCGTACTTCTCAATCAGCTCCGCGAACTGCCCCATCACGAGGGTGGGTAAGCCGGCTTGAATCGCTCGCGCGAGCTTGATCGGCATCCCCACTTCGGCGGCGATGGTCTGAGCGATCTCCGCGTTCTTCTCCGCGAGTCCCGCCTGGAGCTTCTTCAACAGCGCCGCGCGTTCGCTCACGGGCGTTGCCGACCAGCTGGGGAACGCGGCGGCGGCGGCCTCCACGGCGCGGTTGGCGTCGCTGGCGTCGCCGCGCGGGACGCGCCCCATGACTTCTTCCGTCGAGGAGTTGATGACGTCAAAGTGGCCCTTGCCGCTCGCTTCGACCCAGCTGCCGTCGATGAAGATCCGATCGTAGTTCTGCATGCTCGCTCCCGTTCGAGTGTTGAGGGAGCAGAGTGTACGACCGATTGGCGCGGGGCCTACCCGGCAGCGCAATCTCGACTGACGCACGGCGCGCTTGGCTTATTCACAAGCGCTTTTCGTCGCTGCGGGAAGCTGGCCACGAGCGCCTGGTCGCGGTAGGGGAAGGGGGTGAAAAGCGATTTGGGGCAGCGAGGCGCGCTGCGCAGGTGGGGCTTCGGTCTGTCTTTGCTGGTGTGCGGGGCGATTTGCGTGGGGAGTGCTGCTCACGCCGCAGAGCCGAGTGAGAAGGCGCCTGCGGCGTTTCGGGTAGCGGGCGCACCGGCTTCCATCAGGGCTGCCGCTCAGGCCAAGGGGAGCGTCTGGGACAACCTCCCGAAGATGAAGAACGGCGAGATCAAGCTGCTCGAGGCGGGCGCTCAGCCTCGCAAGCAGCTGCGCTACAAGTACCCGGTCGGCGCCGGGGGCGTGGTGCGCGTCACTACGCGCAGCGAGCTCGAGGTCGAGACCGACGGAAAGAAGCAGAAAGCCGGCTTCGTTCCCAAGATCGAGATGCTGGCCAAGCTGAAGGTCAAAGAGAAGCAGAGCGATGGGGACTTCCTGGTGGACCTGATCGGGTTGCGGCCCAAGGTCCGTAACGCCAAGGAGCTGCCGAAGCAGGTGCAGAAGCAGCTCGAGGTCGCCCTGGGCAAGTTGCCGAAGCTCCACGGAGTGAGCGAGGTCAACGACCGCGGGGTGCAAAAGGCGCTGTCTTTCGATGCCGCCAAGGTCGATAGCATGGAGATGAGTCAGATCCTGCAGGGGCTTCAGGCCAACCTGGGCGGCATGAGCGCGCCTCTCCCCGCGGAAGCAGTCGGCGTCGGAGCGAAGTGGGTCGTGAACACCTCGGTGGTGCAGCAGGGTCTGCCGCTGACTCAAATCGCGATCTACGAACTGGTGTCCCTCGAGGGAAACGTCGGGCGAGCGAAGGTCGAGATGCGTCAGCTCGCCCCCAAAGGCGAGATCAAGCTTCCCGGTGCCCCTCCGGAGGCCAAGACCGAGCTGGTCAAGATGACCTCCAAGGGCGAGGGCGAGACGTATTTCGATCTCGAGAATCCAGTGCCCAAAGGTCGCATGAAGACCAGCACCAAGATCAGCATGAAGACCACAATGGGAAAGCGGAGTCAGTCCGTTACCCTACGGATCAAGTCGCTATTGCGCTTCCGGCCGAAGGGCAAGTAGTCCTAGTCAGGCAGCCAGAACAGCAGGTCAGCGACGTTGGTTCCGGTTGCTCCGCTGAGCAGCGCAGCGTTCGACTGCTGAAGCAGCGTGTGGCTGTCGTGGCGCGCTAACGCCTCGGCGACGCTGCTTGCGTCCAGCCTACTCAGCAGCGCTTGATCCAGCAGGGCGCCCGCCGCGGTGCTTTGCCCATCGATCCCGTCCGTCCCGAAGCTCACGAGCGTGCCTGGGAAGCGACCCGTTTCGAGCGCGGCTCGTGCGGCGCCGAGGATCAGCTCTTGATTGCGGCCCCCCGCGCCTGACGTGGCTGCGTCGATCGTCACGGTGGTCTCGCCGCCTCCGACCAGGCCTCGCGGCGACGAGCTAGTCGCAATCCGCCGCGCCAGCCGTTCGCCGACGCTCGCAGCTTCGCCTCTCAGGGGAACTGGTAGACCTTCCAATGCCACTCCGAGCTCGCTCGCCTGTTCACGCAGCAGCCGTACGCCGCGGTCGTTGTCCGCGACTAGCCAGGTTGCTGGAGTTGCCGCATGCTCAGGGGTTGGGGGAGAGCTGCTCAACAAGGCGTGCACAGCCGCTGGCAGCGCGTCCCTCACCCCAAAATCCGTGAGGATTTGCCAAGCGGACTGGGGAGGCTCGATCACCGGTAGAGTCGGCCCGCTGGCGACCGCGTAGAGTGGGCCGCCCACGACGTCACTCAAGATGAAGTTCGTGACTCTCGCGGTGCCGCTTGCGCGCAGCAGACCTCCACCTTTGACCCGGGAGAGCGCGCGGCGCACGACGTTCAGGGTCTGGATGTCGGCGCCTGCGTGCATCAGGCGTTCGCTGGTTAGGCTGAGGTCCCTGAGGGTTAGCCCCCCGCGTGGCAGCTCGAGGAGAGACGAACCGCCGCCGGAGATCAGAAACACCAGCTGATGGCGGGAGTCGAGTGCCCGCAGGTGGGTCAGGATTCGCTCGGCGTGCGCTGGCGCGTCGGCGCTCGGGATCGGGTGGCTGCCGGTGAGCTCGACCAACGGGGCGAGCCCCGAGGGCGGAGCCGGAGAGAGCACGAAGCCGCTCGCTGGCGCGAGGTGCTCGAGGGCCGAGCGCGCCATCTGTGGTGCGGCCTTTCCCAGCGAGACCACGACGAACTCGCTCGCCTCCGTGGCTTGACCTCGCGGAAACACCTCGCGCAAGCTCTCGAGGGTCGCGGCGTATGGGTCGAGGCCAGCCAGCGTGCGCTCGACCAAGTCTAGCGCTGTCCGTCGTCGGGAAAGCCAGGGCTCAGCCACACTCAGCAGCTGTTCGCGGTTCTGCAGCTGCTGGCGCTGCTGCATGGCTCAGAGCAGCGCGCCTGCGACGCACGCCGTCATGAAGGCAGCGAGGCTGCCGCCAACCATGGTCTTGAGACCGAGGCTCGCCAGGTCCGGCATGCGCTTCGGGGCGATGCCGCCGATGCCCCCGAGCTGAATGCCGATGCTCGCGAAGTTGGCGAACCCACACAAGGCGTAGGAAGCAATGACGGCGGAGCGCTCGCTGATGACTGCGGGAGACTTCGACACCAGATCCCCGAGGTGGATGTAGGCGAGGAACTCCGTGAGCACGAGCTTTTCCCCGAGGAGACGGCCAACCGCAGGCGCTTCACTCCATGGAACGCCCATGATGAAAGCGAACGGCGAGAAGACCCAGCCGAGGATACGGGACAGGCTCAAGACCTCGCCCGCCACGCTGATGTTGGAGAGGCCAAAGTCCACCATGGCGACCAGGCCGACGAACGCGATCAGCATCGCGCCGACATTGATAGCGAGCTTCGCGCCATCGGCAGCGCCAGTGGCGGCGGCCTCCAGCACGTTCGAGTGCGGGCTCTTGGCGGCCAACTCCAAGCTCTCGAGAGTCTCGGGCTCTTCTGTCTCTGGGACCATCAGCTTGGACACCGCGATGGCTGCGGGCGCGCTGAGGATGGACGCCGTGACCAAATGGCCCGCGATGCCCGGCAGATCCTTGAGGAAACCAACGTAGGCGGCCATCACGCCGCCGGCCACCGTCGCGAAGCCGCCGGTCATCACGACGGAGAGCTCCGAGCGGGTCATCTTGGCGATGTAAGGCTTCACGAACAGCGGCGCCTCGGTTTGCCCGACGAAGATGTTGGCGGCGGCGCTCAGCGCCTCCGCACCGCTGGCCTTCATCGTGCGCTGCATCACCCAGGCAATGCCCCAGACAATCCGCTGCATGATGCCGAGGTGATAGAGGATTGAGGTCAGTGCGGAGAAGAAGACGATGGTCGGAAGGATCCAAAACGCGAAGGTCTTCACCGGCGGGGAGATGCGCCCGACGAAGGTGACCGCCTTTCCGCTCGGATCTAGAATTTGATGCGGCTCGATGCTCTGAAAGACGAAGTTCGAGCCCGCTTCGCTGAAACTCAAGAGGCGTTTCACGCCATTGTCCACGGCCGCAAAGAAGAAGCCTTGGAGCGCTGGGCTCAACACAATCAGTCCGAGCAGGAGCTGCAGCGTCACGCCCCACAGCACCGGGCGCCAGCGCACCTGACCGCGCTTCTCCGAGAGCAGCCAGGAAAAGCCGATCAGGATCAGCAGCCCGAGTAGCGACTGACCGCGTTGCAGCAGGGTCGTGTGGGAGGGGATCAGCTCAGCCAGCATCAGCGGCCACGTCCGCGTTCGCCGCGCCGGCCTCCACCACGGCCGGCACCGCCACGCCTGTGGCTCGGCTTGTCTTCGCGGCTCATCACCAGCACGTAGTCGAAGGTGCCCTCTTCAAGCAGCTTGGGTAGGCCGGGCTCATCGCCTTCGCGCCACGGCCTGACGCTGATCACCTTGGCTTCCTGGTTGCGTCGGCGGATACGGTCGGGGATCGCGCTGTTCTGGCAGTGTCCAAGCCCAGCGAGGATCAACAGCTGGCTCGCTGGCGCCTGCTTGACGAGCCATTTGTTTGAGGTCTCCGCCATGGTCTCGTCCCAGGCGACCTGCGCCTCGTAGTACTTGCGCCGCGAGGAAACAGGAGGCGGATGGTGTGCCATCGCTTGCTCGAAGTACGCGCGGTGCGCGCGATTTCGCAGGTTCATCTCCTGGGGCAGGCGAGCGCGCTCTTCCGGGGTCAACCCCTTGAGACCGACGCGGGCGATCTTGCGGCTCATGTCTTGCTCGAGGTTGAGCCCTAGAATTGCCACACGGTTTTGTTTGGCGAGCCACCAAATGGGGGCATAGTTGCCGAAGTCGTAACCCCAGGTTTGGTTCCAATCCAAGGCCTCGAGGGTTTCCTTCGCCTTCGTTTCCCCGGTGGACCAGCGGTTCAGCGCGGGCTGCTTGCGGCGGCTGACCATCTCCAGGCCCACTGCTACGCCGCGTCCGTTCATCTGACGGCGCTCGATCAGCTGGTTCAAGATCAGATACTGCGCCCAGTGGTGGTGCACGTCGTCGTGCTGCTCGCCCACGCACAGCACGTCAGCCGTGGTGAGATCCGTCAGCAGCTCCTCGACGCTGAGCGCGCTGCCATCCTTGACGCGCACTCCGTGGAACTCTTGTGGCGCAGGCAGCTCAATCGCCGTGAAGCGAGGCGGCTCGGGCTTGTTCGAGTCGCCGGCATCGTGCGCCTCCGCGGGCGGCACGTCGTCCTCAGGCGCCTTGGCGGCGGGTCGACCGCAGGCGGTGAGCGCGAGGCTGATCGCCGCGATCAGCCACGGCGTGGCCCTGAATGCGCCCTTGAGCTTCTGCATGGTGGCGAGCTTCGTTCAATAGCCCCGGTCGCGCAACTCCTCTGGGAGCAGGCGACTCGGCTTCCCCGAGGTGACTACCCAGAGCTGGTGGGCAGCGCGGGTCGCCGCGATGTGCAGCAGATGGCGAGCCTCCTCGTCTTCCGGATAGGAGCTGTCGTTCACGTCCAGCAGCACCACGTAGTCGAACTCGAGGCCCTTCACTTGACGCACATCGGTGACGTCGACACCGGAGCGGAAGGGAAAGTCTTGGGCAGCGATGCGGCGTAGGAAAGGCACCTCACCCTTCTTCAGGCCGTCGTAGTAGATGTCCGCTTGCTCGGGGTAGCGACCGATCACGCACACGGTGCAGTTCGGTTCCTCTGCCATCAGCGTGCGCAACGCTTCGCTGAGGAAGCCCACGGCGTCGCCGGCGTGAGCAAAACGGAACAGCTCCACGGGGGCGCCGTGACGGGTCGCCGCCGGTGGGTCGTCCGACGCCAACGGGCCGAGCACCGCCGTCGAAAACTCCAGGATTTCGGCTGTGGAACGATAGGAGAGCTTGAGCGGCTCAACCGCGACGTGGTCGAGCCCGAGCCGGGACAGCGTGCTGTCCCAGCCGGTGAAGCCGTTGTCCATGTGCAGGCGCTGCGCAACGTCGCCAGCGAGGGTGACGCTCTGAGCGCGGCTGACGGTTCCAACCACCACAGCCAACTCCACCGGGCTCAAGTCTTGGGCTTCGTCGACGAGCACGTGTTCGTAGACGAGCGCCTCCTTGCCCTTACCCCGCATCAGCGGACCACGCATGCGCTGCACCAAGCGCAGGAGCAAGGTGTCGTCTTCGCGATCGAGCTTTGCGTGTTCCTCCACGTCACCGCCGTCAATCGCGGTGAACGGCTCGTCTTCCTCGCGCGGCTCTTCCACGCGCTTTTGGGGGCGCTGGCCGCGCTTCTCACTGACGCGCGCCTCTCGCTGGTCCGCGACGCGCTGCGCATCTTCTTGATGACGTTCAAGCTCGTCTAGGGCGAGATTGACTCGCTGGGAGCAGTAGGCGTGAGCGCGTTCGATTTCCGCGCGGCTTATATCACCAGCGTCCTTGAATGCCTCTAGCAGCTTCGGTAGGTCACTCAGAACTTCCGCCCAGGCAGTCGCGACGTCGCGCGCTTCGCCGCGGCAGCGGTTGAGCACTGCTTCCGTGCGGGTGCGTACGGCGGCGGGAAGCTTGGTGCGGGGCTCCGTCACCTTGTTTAGCGCTGCGTGGATCTTGTGAGCGAGGGGGCGAGTGTCCGCTGAAGCACGGCGGAATGCGCCTAGCACTGCGTCGCGCCCGCTGTCTTGTGCGCCCTGCAGGGCCGCTTCAAGCTGCTCGTAGATGCGCTGGTCCATGCGGCGAACGTGATCGTCGATGGCGTCGAGCATGCACGGGTGCTTCTTCAAGCGCGTGACGTTGGCCGGCGTGTCGTCGGTGTAGGCGCGGGGCATGCCGTGCACGTGCGCCAGGCGCAGCTTGCTTGCCCACTCTTCATAGGTCCGCACCGCGACGCCCGAGACACCAAGGGCGGGCAGGACGCGTGCGACGTAGCGCGCCAAGGCGTCGTTGAAGACGACGATCAGCATTTTATCCGGACGGAAACGGCGGCTATCTTGGAACGATAGGTATGCCAGGCGGTGCAGGCCAATCGTGGTCTTGCCGGAGCCCGCGCCGCCTTGGATCACCACCAGGCCGGAGTCGGGGCGGGTGATCAGATCGAACTGGCGGGGGTCGATCAGCGCGGTGATTTCCTTGAGGTGCTTGTCTTCGCGCCCGTCTGCGCCTTGAACGCCGAGCTTCCCTGGGCGATGGTGGTCCTCGGCGCGCAGCGCGGAGCCCTGACCGCCGTGCAGGCGGGTGGATGAACCCGCGCGTTGCCACTCGTCTTCCCGCGCACGCACGAACGTGCCCTGGGGAGACACGATGCGGCGGAGCACACCTTCACTAATGGCCAGGCTGCGGCGCGTGAGAACGTCGCCCTCGACCTCTCGGTCTCCAAATGTTTCGACGTAGTCTTCGCCTTCTTCGTAGCGATAGAACAGCCGGCTCACAGGGGCGTCACGCCAATCCACGATCCGGACGCCGCTCTTGGTGTCGAGGTACGTAGAACGCCCGATCAAGACCTCGCGCGTGCGCTCGCCCTCGTTCAGCACCATGCGCCCGAAGTAGGGAGACGTTGGGTCGACCCAGCCTTCGGTGCTCACGCGCTGGCGGGAAGCGAGCGTGGCGATGCGCTCCATCTGTTCGACGAGGGGAGGGACGTCCTCGAGCCGCGCGTTGGCGATTTGATCGCGCAGGCTGATGAGCTGGGAGTCGTAGTCGATCTCCTGCGTCACCGGCCTGGCCTGGCTCTTGTGCCTGAGGTGGTCGACGACACGCTCCAAGCACTCGCGCTCTTCGGCGACGATGGTCTGCAGTTCCTGGTCCTCGGTGGGGATTCGTTTCGCGGAGTCGCTGGTCATCTGAGGCATCGGGCTCGCTGGCTCTTGGAGGGCGACTCGGGGGTCGCGGGGGCCAAAATCAAGCAATCGCCCCACCTAGCACCTTTTGCGAGTAGTCGCACCGTGCGGGGGTGGCTTTTTTTGGCCTGCCAACTCCCGGAAAAGTCAGCGGATTTGGTCACCTGGGCCTTGGCTCACCAGTCACACGCTGGGCTCGCGGGCGCCGCGGGACACAGCGCGCCGAGACTACTCTTCCTCGGACTCCGCTCGTAGCACCTCGACATCCAAATCCAGCGCTTTGCCCAGGGGCTCACTGCGGCGCTGCCCACCCCAAATGGCCAGCTCGAGATCGTCCTCGCCGCTCACCCGCAGCCTCAGGACGCCGTCGTGGGCTTCGCAGCGCACGTTGTTCACGGACTGGCTGTTCGAGCGGTCGAGACCCACGCTGACGCGCAAGATCGCGCTCAGCACCTTCAGCGTGCGCCTCGCGGCCTTGTCCAACGCCTTGACCCGAGGATGCTTCTTCGAGGGCTCGCTCTTGCGGTGGAACAGCACCACGAGGCTGATCAGCTCGACCTCTTCGTCGTTGAATCCGCGAATCCCCGAGTTGGAGATGATGTAGTCCGAGTGGGCTTGATAGTTGCGGAAGCCGATATATTGCCCTACGGAAAAAAGAAACGCGGAGTACTCCAGAAGTTCGCGCTCGCGGGATCCGAGCTCGTGGAAGAGCACGGTTTGGTCAAAGATCTGCAGTGCCAGCTTCGAGACATGGCGCTCTCGCGGCCCGCCCATCCCGTACTTGCGCGCGAGCTGGAGTGTGGCGCGAGGGCGCACGTCCGGGATCGACAGGAGCGCACTGCCGTCGCTCTTTCGCCCCAGAAACTCTAGGATCACCCCTTCGCGGAGGGAGGCTTCGCAGAGTGTGATGCTGTCGGCGTTTGCCAAGTCGAGCAGCTCGCACAGCAACACGGAACCGAGGTGGATAGTGTCCGTGCGTTCGCGGTCCACGCCTTTGATCTCGCTACGGTCGACCTGCGGTGCAGCGACGAGGCGCTCGGAGAGCCTTCGCAGATCTTTTAGCTCAGCGACCTCGGCGTTGACTGAGCGCCAGGGCTGCTTCCCCGCGAGGCGATGTGCCGCGTCTCCCAGCGCTCGGATCGTCCCCGACGTGCCTACCACGCGACTGAAGCCAAGCGCCTTCGCGTGCTTGATGGCGGGACCGGCGACGCGCTTGACGTGATCTTCCAGCTGCTTGCGGCGCCCCTTGCCCATCGGTTGCTCGCCGAACAGATCGCGCAAGCGCTGGACGCCGAGCTTGACGCTTTCGCTGAGCAAGAGGTGCCGTGTGTCGCCGACGATCAGCTCGACGGAGCCACCACCGATGTCGATTTCGAGGATCTTGTCGTTGCCGAACTCCAGCGCGTGACGCACCGCCAAGTAGATGAGGCGCGCTTCTTCGCGCCCCGAGATCACTCGCGGTTCGATGCCCGTTTCCATGCCCACGCGGGACAGGAACTCGCCGCCGTTCTCCGTGTCGCGAATGGCCTCGGTCGCTACCGCGAGGATTTCATCCGCCCCCAAGCGATCCGCGAGCTTGCGATAGCGCCCCAGCACTTCGAGGCCCGCGTCGAAGGCGCGGGGCGTTAGGCGGTGGTCGCGAAACGCGCCCGCGCCGAGCTTGACCATGTCCTTTTCGCGGTCGATCACCTCGAAGCTCTCTCGGCCGGTGGTCTCCGCAACGACCATGTGAATGGAGTTGGAGCCGATGTCGATTGCCGCGAGTTTCATCCCTCACCCCCATCCGATCCGATACCCACGAAGACTTCGTCGAGGAACTTCCCCGCGGCGCTGAGGAGCGACTGGGGCAGCTCATGCTGGCCGTTGAAAGGCAGCCACTCGAGCGGTAGCGATGCGGCCTCGAAGTGAGCCTTCAGGCGCTCCGCGTGGGCGAAGGAGAGCAGCGGATCGTGGCGCCCGTGGCTCTGCAGCACGCGCATGGGTGGCGTTTCTTCCCCACGCTTCGCAAAACCAGCCTGCCAGCGAGGCTCCGCCAGGAGCGTGCCGCTGAAGACCCATAGCCCCCGGAGCGGAATCTTGTTCCGTGCGGCAATGTCGCACGCCAGCATCGAGCCTTGACTGAACCCGCCGAGGATCAGCGGCAGCCCTTGCATCCCGAGCTCATCCCGCATTTCGCCGAGGCACTCCTCGAGCTGGGCGCTCACCGCTGCGAGCTCTGGTGGCTCATCCTGGGTGCGGTCGCGGTGTTGACCTCGAGCCATAGCGCGCTCGAGCTCCGCCACATCGATGGGCCACCAGGCGCGCGCATCGAATAGCGGATCGATCACGACTGGCGCTTCAGGGAACGCGTAGCGAACTCCGGGTGGCGTCGGGATCTGGCGGCCCAGGGGCACGAGATCAGCCCCGCTGGCTCCAAAGCCGTGCATCAACACCACCAGGCCGCGAGGAGTTTCCCCAGGGCGCAACGCCGTCAGTCGGACTCCCAGTCCGCCGAAGCTAGTGAGCTCCATGGCTGCAAGGCATACTCGAAAACCGCGACGCGCGCTGAGGCAAGGCGGCGCCTCGTGCAGTTCCCGACGCGGAATGTCGACAACTGCCCCGGAATGGCCCTATGACTAGACGGAGATCGATCCGATGAGCAGCTCCCCTCGCGAGCCAGGCTGCAACGTGCAGCGGCGCAAAGGTTGCCGGCGGTGACAGCGTGGCTGAAGGACCGCCATGGGGTCCGCATCCAGCTGTCTTCAGCTGGGGTCACGTTGGGGCGTGACTCGACTTGTAGCATCGTGTTGTCCTCGCCCTTCGCGAGTCGCCGCCACGCGCTCGTGACCCACGGCAAGCAGGGCACACAGATCTTCTGCCTCGGTCGTCACGGCGTGCAGGTGAACGAGCGGCCCGTGCAGATCGAGGCGTGGCTGCAAGACGGCGACGTGCTCGAGCTGCCAGGGGCGCGCTTTTCCGTCGAGATCGAGCCCGCCAGTAGCTCCCCAGGTCCCTGGCTGCTCGAGACGGACTCGCAGCGTTATCGGGTTTTGGGTCCGATTTTCAGTATCGGCGGTGGCGCGAAGGACCAGCTCAACGTCTCCGGTTGGCCCCCCGGTGCCTTGGTGCTGACCACCGTGGATCGCGGTCTGGTTGGCCAGGCCACTGCAGCCATCGAAATCAACGGCCGCGCCGTCGTCGAGGACGAGCTGATCTCGATGGACGATCGCGACGAGATTTCCTACGCCGGAACACGGCTCAGGTTGCTGCGTGACGGCAAGGGGATCGCCAGCACGTCTGGCATCGGGGAGCACTTCCCATCCAGTGTGGATCTCGAGTTTCTGCCGAACGGCGGGCTCCTGAGGATTTGCTTGGATGACGAGTACCGCGTCTTCCTCGCGGATAGGCGCTGCGATTTGATCGCCTCGCTGCTGCGCCCGCCCGCCCCAGCCAAGCCGGGCGACTGGGTGAGTGACGCGCAGTTGATCCCGATGATCTGGCACGGCGATGGCGCTACACGCGTGCAGCTGAACACGCTGATTCATCGCACGCGACAGACATTGACCCAAGCTGGCGTCGATGGGTCACGCCTCGTCGAGCGCGCTCGCGGAGGACGGGGCACGCGCTTCTTGATTGGACCTGCGACGCTCGTCAGTGTGCTCTAGGCGACGGGCTTGATCTCAGAATATCCGCGCGGCACTAAACGCGGATCTCCGTCCAGCCGCTCTTCTGCCACATCGCGGTGAACACCGCGCTGTTCAAGAGGCGACTCGACATATAGCTGAGCCATAGCGCGATCAGCCCCAGGCCGAGCACAGGCCCGAGCAAGTACGCCACCGGGATCGCGACGAACCACTGCGTGGCCACCGAAACGAACATCGTGCGCTTGGCGTCGCCGGCGCCGATCAGGCCGTGCATGAGCACCAGCCCCAGCGTATCGATGGGCAGTCCGATACAGATCAAGCGTAGCGGCGTGACGCCAAGCTCCAGCGTCGCTTGATCCGTGAGGAACGGAGCCAGCAGCAGGTTTGGGAACAACAGACCCGGCACGACCAACACGGCGATCACCCCGACCGCCAGCTTGGCGACGTCCCAGCCCCAGCGCCGTGCCTCTTCCCCGCTGCTTCGCCCAAGCGCTTGACCCACCAGAGAACCTGCAGCGAGTCCAAAGCCCATGCCGGGCAACACCGCCAAGAGTAGCAGGTTCACCAGTACCTGACTGACCGCCAGCTCTCGCGTACCGACCCTGCCAACGATGGTGAAGAACGCCGTCATGCCGCCGGCGAAGAACAGCTGTTGGATCCCCGCGGGAGTGCTCAGGCGCAGCAAGTTGTTCAGCACCTCGCGACTGGGTAGTCCCTTCAAGAAGCCCAGCGGCCGCGCCCGGGCAAAGGCCTGTACGAAGTAGACCAGTGTCCCGATGTAGGTGGCGATGCTGCTACCAAGACCTGCGCCATCCGCGCCCATCTCCGGCATCCCCCAGACGCCGAAGATCAGCGCGTAGCTGATCACCACATTACTGAGGTGCATCACCAGCAGCGTCACGAAGTAGCGCCAAGACTCGCCGACACCGTTCCAGAAGCCACGAAACGAGAAATTAATCCCCACGGCAACGATCGAGAGCGCGCGCATCTGCCAGTAGCCGACGCCGACCTCCACCACCGGCTGCTGGTCCACGAGGAGGGGGAACAACGTCGACGCTCCGAAGTACACGAGCAGCGTCAGCGGTGCCCCCAGCGCGATCGCCAAGATCAGCCCGCCGTTCAGGCTCAGCGCAGCCTGCTCGCGCTTGCCTTCACCCACGCGCCGCGCGCTGATCGCCTGCACGCCCGAAGACAGCCCGGTGATCAGAGCTAGCGTCAGGAAATTCGTGAACGACGCCAGGCCAACGCCAGCGAGCGCCGCGTTACCCAGCCGCCCCACCATGAACGTGTCCACCAAGTTCAGGAGGTTTTGCGAGACCATCCCACCCACGATGGGCAGCGCGAGCGTGAGGATGCGCCGCAAACGCGAGCCGTCAGCATCTGCGGACGCACTCGGGGTTGGGGGAGAGGCCGACGGCTTGGGCTCTTCGACTGACATACTGGGGCGTCAAAGGGGGCGCGCTTGCCACGAGCCCAATTGCCGAGGAGCGGCGGAGTCGTCATATGGCACGCCTGATCGCAGATCGAAACCCTGTGGCGGTTGTCTTGTGTCAGGGCGCTTTGACGGCGCTCAGCAGGCGTGGTGGGATGTGCGTCATGGAACTCGATGACTTGGTCAAGGGGTTGCTGGCTGAGGTGAGTCGGGTGGCGAAGAGCGATGCCGTCGTGGGTCAAGTCCGCGATGCGGGCGACGCCAAGGTGCTACCGCTGTCGAAGGTCAGCATTGCCTTCGGCGCTGCTACGCTCGGGCTCGATGGCAAGGCAAAGCGCGACGCACTGAAGGGCGACGCTGGCATCGAGGGTGGCGGCGTGGGTGGAGCCATGACGGTCGAACCCAAAGCGTTCGTGGTCGTGGGCCAGGACGGCGTGCCTCATATGCTGGCGCTCAAGCGTGGAAAGAAGGCCGTGCTGCGCCGCGGGTTGGAGATATTGCCGCGCGGAGAAGGCCCCGCCCTGCCAGGCGGCGCTGCCAAAGCGCTGACCGCAGGCGAGTCCGACGACGAGTGATGTGATCTGGCTGCTGGTCGCCCTTGGGTTGCTCCTTGGCCTCGTACTGTGGAGCTTCGTGCCTTGGCGCCTTGAGCTCTCCATTCAGGGACGTGGCGCGCCGGACGGCACGTGGGTGCTGGGTGGCGGTGGCCGCCTGGGTCCGGTTGCTTTGAGCGCAGCAGCCGCCCGCGGGATCCAGCCGCGCGCCCAAGCTCATGTGTTTGGTCGCGCTGTGTGGCAGCGCACTCTGGGCGATGAGCCGAAGCCGGCAGCGGAGGAGGACGACCGCAGCCTTGAAGAGCGCCTGGAACAGGTGACCGGTGGCTACTCCCGGCTCGAGCGCTGGGTCGACCCCGATGCGCTGGTTGCGTTTGCCCTCGCAGAACGGCGCAGGGTGCGCGTGAAGCTGGCTCAAGCCCACGTGGCGTACTCGTTTGTAGACGTGGCGACGACTGGCAAGCTGATGGCGGCGCTATACGTGCTGTCTGGCGTTCTGCCACCACCGCTCCTGGTGACCCAAGACGTCAGCTGGGAGAACGAGGACCGCGCTGCCTTGGACCTGGCGCTGGAAGCGCGAGTGTGGCCGCTACTGCTGATGTTCGACGCGGTCTGGTTCGGTGTGCGGCACATCAAGCTCTTCAAGCGCCAGGCAAGCGAAGAGATCGACAGCGAGCAATCCGAAGGGTAGCCTCGTGCGTCACATCAAGCAGGGGAACGATGTCGAAGCAAAAGCTAGGAAGTATCGTCAGCAGCTTGCTGGATGGCATGGGTACGCTGTCCAAGAGCGAGACCATCGTCGGGGAACCCCAGCAGGCGGGGGACGCCACGGTGATCCCGGTGCACCGACTCAAGGTCGCTTTCGGCGCAGGTACGGCGCGCGCCGGTGCTCACGGCGGAAAGATCGACGGTGACACGGGAGGGCAGGGGGCGGGCGGCGCCGTGGAGCTCGACCCCATCGCAGCCATTGCCGTGGGGAAAGATGGCCACGCGCACTTGCTCACCGTGGAGGGCGACTCCGGTAGCACTTGGGCGAATTTGATCGCCGAAGTGCCGGATCTGGTGACCCGGCTTGCGCACACCCTCGGAGAGCGCGCAGTTCAGGAGCTAGCGACGCGCAAGATCAGCGCTCATGCGGTCGAAACGGACGAGGCTCCGGCGGAGCTCGCAGAGAAGTCGGAAGACTGAGCCGCCGCCTCGTCCTGAGCGAGCTAGAAACCGGATGCGGTCTCCGCGCCCTCCCACGCCGCTGCCCAGCTCATGCTCGCGGTGCTGCGGCACCACGCGAGGCGTCCGTCCGTAGCGATCACGATCAGCCCTGCGGGTGCCTTCCAGCGCGCAGCCAGCTCGGCCACCAGCGCATCCGCAGCGAGCCGCGGTCCTTGAGCGCTAGCGAGCGCACTGGCGCGATAGCTGGCCACCGCCTTTAGGATCCCCTCGCCATATCCCGTGGCGGAGCACCCGCCGAGAGCGTCGTCGGCGTAGCTCCCCGCACCGACGATGGGGCTGTCCCCCACGCGCCCGGGATATTTCCCTGCGGTACCGCCGGTGCTGGTCGCTGCCGCTATGTGTCCGCGTGCGTCGCGCACCACGGCGCCAACGGTGCCGCCCGCCCAGTTCTTTGCGTGGCCTGCGGCTAGCGCTGCCTCGAGCTTGCGGCGGGCGGCGTCGGTGACCAGCTCTGAGGCGGGGATCTCCTTGAAATCGTTGGCCACTGCGAAGCGCTTCGCGCCCTCAGCCGCGTACAGCACATGTTCGCCACGCTCGAGCGCGGCCCGCGCCACCAGCACAGGATTCTTGAAACCGACCAGGGCGCACACCGCTCCGGCGCGCAGCGACCCGCCGCACATGATCGAAGCGTCGAGCTCTGGTGCGCCGTCCAGGTTGAGTGAGGCACCCGTTCCCGCGTTGAAACACGGGTCGTCTTCCAGCGCGACGACCGCTTCGGCGGCGGCGTCCAGCGCTGACGCACCCGACTCCAGCAACCTGCGCGCGCGCTCGACGGCCGCGGCGCAACCTGCGGCGTGGGCGGGTCGCTTCTCCACGGGCACATCACCGGCGCCGCCGTGGACCAGGATGCTCCAGCTCGTGGGACCGGGACTGCTCCAGCTGGTGAGCGCGAGTTCGTTCATGGCCCCGCCTGTATCACGTCGGACGCAGCGCGCGCAGGCGGTACTCGATGGCGAGCGGCAGCGGCGTGAGTACCAACAGTGGCCACGGGAGACGACTGGCCGCCACGCCGTGGAGCAGCCAGAGCGCCAACGCTACGCTCGTCAGCAGCGCCGAACCCGCCAGTGCCAGGCGACCAAGTGTCGGCCTCAGGTCAACGACCCAAGGCGGGACCGCGACCACGAGCGGCACCAGGAAGCCGAGGCTGGCGAACCAATACGAGATCGCAGGTGGCGCAGCGAGCTGCGGACCCGGCGTGAGGCCAAGTCGCGGGTGGTACCGCGCACCAGACGCCTCTGCGAGCGCGCCATCCGGCAGCACCTGCCAGTTCCGCCCGGATTCAAGCGCAGGGAACAGACTGTGCTGTGTGGCCCAGGGGCCCAGCGCCAAGATCAGCCCCAGCGCAGCTAGAACCCAGCCCCCGATCACGGCGCCGCGCTCCAGGCGCGCCGGAGGCACACCGAGCGCCGAGAGCGCTCCGGATTCTCCGCGCGCGCGCCCCAGTTGCCCGCAGAGCCAGGTCGCGATGCCCCCAAGTAGGGGACCCAGCGCGCCCACGCGGGCCGCCCGCTGGCTCCAGCTGGCACCCGCCTCATCCGTGGCCCACGTCAGGCTGGCGGTGAGCGCGAACAGCCCCACGCCCATCACCAGGGTGCGGACGAGCTGAGTTTTGCCGTGAGGATTCAACATTCGCGAACTTTTTGTCCGCCGCGCGCTGCTGCTGTTAGCGAAGTGCAGGGTGCAGGGTGCTCGCCGAGGACACAACACTATGACCAAGCGATTCAAGAAGTTCGGCTCAAGTCTCTCCGGCGCTGCCTTGGGCGCGGTCTTTCTGCTCCTGCTGAGCGGCTCCGCCGGTTGCGACTTTGGGGAAGGCGACGCGACCATTCCTGGGGAAGATCTCGGGACATTTCATATCGTTGCCCGCCTCCAGGACAGCTCCTGCGGTCCGGGAGCCCTGGGAAGCGAAGACGTCTGGGAGTTCGACGTGCAGATGTCGCGTGAGGACAACGCCATCTACTGGCTCAACGGCGAGGAGCCCGTGGACGGGAGTCTTGCATCCGATGGGCTCACGTTCTCATTCGACAGCACGGCGCAGGTGCAGCTGATTGAGCCGAGCCCCGGCGCCCCTGGTTGCGCCGTGGTGCGCACTGATCGAGCGAGCGGAGCGCTGGATAGTAGCGACGAGGTGCTCGGATTTTCTGGCAAGTTGAGCTACGGCTTCGTGCCCGGCGCCGGTTCCGATTGCACGGAGGCGATCGGCGTTGAGGGCGGCTTCTACACGCTGCCCTGCGAGATCACCTACCAGATGACCGCCAGCCGCACCGAAGCCCCGGCCGAAAACTGATTCAAGCGCCGACCGCGGCTAATCGCCCGGAAAAGCGCGACGCGAGCGCTGATGCGCGAGCCAAAGCCCAGGGCGGGCCTGCGGGCGCCCGCGCTGAAGGCAGCAGAGGCCTCGAAAAGGCTTGAATGGACGCAGACTTGGCAAGCGCTTGAGAGGATGCTAAGTCTGAACCAACGTGCAGGAATGGAGGAAACTCCCGGGATGTTCCGGCAGGGGAGAACCCCTGTACTTGCATGGGGGTGTGGATCAAGCCACACGGCGCCCCCAGGGGAGCTGGAGTCCGTTCATCAGCGCATCGCGCTGCTCTGGCGGTCGCTCAGTCATGCCCTCGCGCGTTCGTGGGGTGAGATCCCGGTTGTTTCGGAAACACCTCAACGGGGACGGAAGGCGGCTTGCGCGATTCAGTGCGCGCCGCGCCAGCGCGGTTCGCTGCTTGGTTCTCGCTCAAACCGACCGGAACCCGGGCGATGAGGCAGCTCTCGCTCAGGCTGAGGTGTCTGGCATTGGCCAGAGGAGGGAAGCAAAGACATGCAGAGTAGTGACACCCCTAACCAGGAGGCAGATCGCTCCTAGCTGCTGCTGCTTTGGACTTGCTCCAATCTCTCACTTGAGCTGACCTCATCTGTACGAAGTGCCGGTTTTCCGGGGTTTCGTCAGATCAGGGGGTTCGTGGGAGGCGGTCTCTACCGGCGAGGGAAACCTCGCGGCCGCGTGCGGGCTGGGCTCGCCCACGGGAGATCAGAAGCAGCGCTGAATCGATTGCGATCACCACGCTGAGTGTGGGCCATTAGGTAGTCGCCTGGTGGACTCAGACCACGCGGTAAGCCCGTCGGAGACGGGGCCTACGGCGGGTCGGGTGGGCACAGTCCCACCCGGCCCGTTTCTAATTTTGTGCGTCGCCGCTCCCTCTGAGCAGGTTTGTGCGGGTTCTACGGCGTCCGTTCAGCGCTCCTCTCCCCCAAAAAACGGCCGGGCCGCGGGTGCGAATCCTGCGTCGCCGTGAGCAACTATCGCCGCAAAAACGAACGGTCTGAGCGCGCTACGAGGGTGGGCCTTTCTCGCGCCATGTACTAGCGTCCCGGGCGCCCTGCGGGGCTGCGCTCTACGAGCGCGAGGATCGAGCACCCGCTCGCGGGTGCCCCTCGAAGGAACGAGAACGACGGTTATGCACGCCTTGCTTGCTTTCTTGAACACGCACCTCTTGGCCGACACTTCGATGTGGACGGCTCCGGTTTTCCAGAAGGATGTCTGGACCGGCGTCATGCGCGCGGTGCGCTACCTGCTGACCTTCGGCGGTGCGGTGCTGCTGATGTACGAGATCCGGGCGCGCAAGCTGCGGCAGCCCGTGAGTCAGTCGATGATGAAGGGCATGGCGGTGCTGTTTACCGTCTTGGCCTTTGGCGCCTACTTCGACTTCGGCAACCCCAACACCCGCTACAGCGAGTACTACCACCGCCACGAGTTCTACCACTACTACCTGGGCTCCAAGTACTTCGAGGAGCTCGGCTATGGGCGTCTGTACGAGTGCTCGGCCGTCGCCGAAGTGGAGCTGGGTTTCGGTGCGGAAATGCCGAACCGCGAGATCCGCGATCTCGCCCACCACAACTTGATCAAGCCCGTCGCCGACACCGAGGTGCTCAAGAATCCCGGTCACTGCAAGGACCACTTCAGCACCAAGGACTGGGAAGCGTTCAAGAAGGACGTCTTGTGGTTCCGCAACTCGGCCAACGGTGGAGATTACTGGAAGAGCATGCTGAAGGACCACGGCTACAACCCGCCGCCGGTCTGGACGATGGAGGGGAAGTTCTTCTCCAACTTGGGCGTGGGACGACGGCTTCTTCAAGAAGCTCGC